>NZ_JBFTQW010000006.1:0-389816 GCF_056399205.1 Bacillus sp. 01N45 | reverse complement strand
CGATATAATCTGTATTGTTATGAACAGCAGCAGTTGCATTATCTTTTAAGAAAGTGCTTGTATATGAAATTGGATATGCTGGATTTTTAAGACTTAATTCAGCATTATCTTTAATGATATTTCGGATTTCATTGAAATCTTTAGTAACAACCTTGTTATGCTCTTTCGCATCTCCGCCTAATACTACAGCAGTAAAGGTACTTTCTTCAAAAATATCTTTATACTGTCCACTCGTTTCGACGCTGTTATTCTTAAGTAAGGCTTTAAAAGCAGCTTGTACATCTTTACTCTTAGATGTTGTTTCTAATTTTACATAAACAGTTCTACCATAAGCTACATTTGAAACCATAACAGGTGGAGCCGAATTGCTTACACCTTTACGAGTTAACTCACCAAAAGTAACACTATTATCAAAAAGATCGGATGGATTGTTAGGTAGTTCAGCACTTACGGTATAAAATATTTGCTTATATGCCGCTACCATCACTTTCTTCTCTCCATTTGCAACCGCATTAAAATCGATATTTAGACTGTTATCGAGATATTTAGCGTTAACGTTAAGGGCACTTGCGATTTGTGATTTACTATAAACCATAGATTCTGTATACTGCATTCTTGCAGGTAACGTATGTGTTTTAGAATACTTTTCATTCCAAGTAGATACTAAATCATCTACTGCTCCAGCCACATTACCATATGTCGGATTTTGGACAGTAATTGTATTTTCTTTTCTCATGCCAGGTAAGTCTATACTAATATTCAAAGGCTTTCTCTTAGCCACTAATAAACTCGGTTGATTGTCTGCAAAAGCTTTATTTGCAAGTTGTACCGCTCCTGGATACGTACGATTCACCACAGAATCAATAATCGAAATATCGACTGGTGAAGTTGTAATTGATTTTTTCTCACGTTCCACTACTACAAATTTACCATTTGAATTGATACTTTCTTTCGGAACAAAACTCTCTACCTTATCACCATTTACAGCTAAAACTTCTTGATTATTATATTTAAGATTTGCTATACCAGTATCAATGCCACTAGCATTTTTGGTTACATCAGTTGCATTACCTACTTGTGTTTCTGCGAAGGAAATAGATGAATAATTAATAGTGCATAGACTAACTAATAAACACGCAAGGAACTTTCTTCTTTTAGTGTTTTTCTTAATATTCAGAAAAATCACCCCGTTCTTTTTTTAGTAAGATATGATAATGATTGATAAATGATAGCTAACTAATAAACCTACATAAATGCTTTCAAAAGTTCTTGAATTAACGGGATTACGCCACCTATAAATTTCAAAACTGCCATTGCGATTTCCATATTATTTCCTCCTTTTTTATTGCTACGAAAATGTGATTTATCTTTATGCCCTCATTATAGTGACCCCCTACACTTTTATCAATACACTCTTATATGCAATATTACATACAAAAAAACAAGCTGAATTCTTATAAAAAGTTATACAGAGATAAATTTTTCGTTTGGTAAATACTTGAAAACACGAAACATTCCTTTGCATTTCATAAGTAATTTACAAGTTTATTGTTGGAAGCATCGCAGGACCGGAAGTAATGAAATACATGCAGAACTGTTACGAGCAGCCAGAAATATTAAGAGTTATCATGGGCAACCGCATTAAAAAAGCTGCTGCCTATAAAATATAGACAGCAGCTTTTTTTTGCATACTCATTTTGTAACTAATAAACAGCGATCGGCCCATAAGGACCATTAATAATCTCTATTTTTGTTTCAAAAATATCTGTCAAAAGTGTTGGGTCCATAACCTCTTCTACTGTTCCAAAAGCAGCAATTTGCCCATCTTTCATAGCACAAATTTTATCAGAGTATTTAGCTGCAAAATTTATGTCATGCATAACAGTCAAAATTGTTCTTCCGAATTCATTAGCTGCACGCCTCAAATGCTCCATCATTTGAACAGAGCGCGCAACATCAAGGTTGTTCAGAGGCTCGTCCAATAGCACATATTCAGTCTCTTGGCACAATACCATCGCTACATATGCCCTTTGTCTTTGACCACCAGAAAGCTCATCTAAATATCTATTCTCTAAACTAGTTAAATCTAAGAAATCGATATATTTAGAAATGATAACCTCATCTTCTTTAGTTAATCTTCCTTTTGAATAAGGAAAGCGCCCAAATCCAACTAGTTGTCTAACGGTAAGCCTCGTTACAAAATGATTTTCTTGTCGCAATATAGTCAAAATTTTTGCTAAGTCTTTTGATTTGGATTCAGAAACATCCATATTCGCTACTTGAATTTGGCCTTCATCCATATCTAAAAGTCTTCCAATCATCAATAGTGTCGTAGACTTTCCAGCACCATTTGGTCCAATTAAAGAAGTAAAGCCCGCTTTTGGTATTTCAATATCCAAAGGTCCTATTTTCACCTTATCAGTATAGAACTTTTTAACATTATCGATTTTTATCATAAAGCCCTCTTCCTTAAAACTATAGTTAAGAATATGATTCCACCAAATAATTCAATAATAACTGAAACTACACCTTGAGCATGGAATACATGATACATTAAAAAGTATGCACTCGTCATTATTAAAAATCCTATAGCAAAAGCCATTGGGAAAATATATCTATGATCATAAGTTGACGCCGCCTGATAACTCAAAGTTGCTACTAAAAAGCCGTAGAAAGTAAGTGGCCCAATTAGAGCTGTTGAGATAGACATTAAAATAGCTACTAACACAAGCGTATAAATTACACTAGGTTGATATTTAACCCCAAAAGAAGTAGCAACATCCTTTCCTAGTGACAAAACATTCAACTTCTTAGAATGAGCAAAAATTAATAACGCTACAATTATGATCATAGGAATTACAACAGGAAAATATGCAGGGTCTGCATGATTAACAGAACCAAATAATCTCGCTTGTAAAATATCAAATTCTGAAGGCGCAAGTAGTTTTCTCATAAAAGTTGACACAGAATTTAGCCCGGTACCAATAATAATTCCAACTAAAAGCATAAGTTGTAAATTCCCGTATTTACCGGAAAGTAACCACCCATAAAGTATCAAACTCATGAAGACCATCACAACAACTTGAAATAAAAATGATCCAATTCCATTAAAGTTTATTAATGCACTAGCACCAAAGAAGAATATTGTACTCGTTTGAATTGCTGAATAAAGTGATTCGAAACCTAAAAGTGAAGGAGTAATAATCTTATTATTTGTAATAGATTGGAAAGCGACTGTCGATAAACTATGGCAAACTGCAGCAATAATCATTGCAACAATAGCTACTATCCTTCTCTTAACAACCGGGATAAAAGAAGGTGAATCTATCGGAACTGGATTGTTATAAACTAAAAGTCCATATGAAGAAAGGAGACCTAAAGCAATCAATGTTGTCAGTACAATCCAATAACGTCTTGCCTCCTTCTTAGAACGAAAAGCACTAGCTGATCTACTTTCATTATGAAGGCTAGAATCGACTTCGACATTTTCTTTATTTCTATAATCTAATGTGATCATCGCAGCCTCCTTGGTTTTCTTCGTCTCAATAGAATAGTAATAAACACGACCGCTCCCACTGTTGCAAGTATTAAAGAAACAGGTAATTCAAACGGCTTTATAATTGTTCGAGAAATGATGTCACAGGCAGTGATTGTCCCCATTCCGATCACACATACCCAAGGTAAATTACTCCTAAGATCATCCCCTCTAAACATGGAAACAATGTTTGGAACAATTAATCCCAAGAAAGGTAAGTTTCCAATAACAGCTGCAACAATTCCAACAGCAACAGAGATAAGACCAGTCCCAAAAAGAACAATTCTATTGTAATTAACTCCAAGGCTTGTTGCGACATCTTCTCCTAGTCCAGCTAAAGTCAATCTATTAGCATACATAAAAATAAACAAAGTAACGATAACAATCAGCCATAAATATTCATATCTTCCCACCTGAACAGTAGCAAATGAACCTACGAACCAAGTTTCAATACTTTGCGTCATTTGAAAAAGGAGTCCCAAAAAAGTAGACACTGCAGAAATAACTGCTCCAAGCATCAATCCAATAATTGGAACAATTAAAGAAGAACGAAGTTTAACTCTTCTTAAAAATAAAAAGAAAATCATAGTTCCTATAAAAGAAAAAATGATTGCACCAGTCATTCTTTGAACTAAAGTCGGGGCAGGAAATAATAAATATACAAAAAGCAGGCCTAAGCCTGACCATTCAATCGTCCCCGTTGTAGTAGGTTCAACAAAACGATTCTGTGTAATTAATTGCATTACGAGCCCTGCCATTGCCATTGCAGCTCCAGTAAGCATTAATGCAACTGTTCTCGGAACACGAGTGATGAAAAACATCTCCATTCCGTCCTCTTGTCCACGTATATCATAAACTCCAGTAAACAGTGATATAATCCCTAAAATTATAACAACTATAACCGCTATTATAAAAGGTTTTGTCCATATTTTATTGTGATTATAAAACTGGGGTTGAGAAATATTCTCAACCCTAGAAATCATATTTTTTGACACTGTTTCGTACCCCTTTACACTACTTAGCTAAAGTTTTTGCAAGATTTCCAAATAACTCTATATAAGTCTGAATTGATTCATTTGTGTAAGTATCTGCTGGTGCATAAATAACTTGTTTTTTAGAAACAGCAGTTGTATTTTGAAGAGCTGGTGATTTAGAAATAACATCCTGAGCAGGAGCTGACTTAGCTGCATCAGATGTTGCAGCATCACGATCTAATACGAAAAGCCAATCAGGATTTGTTTGTGCGATAGCTTCAACAGAAACGTCATCACCTTTATGACCTGCAGTAGAATTCGAAACTTCTAATGCTGGAGTCCAACCGAAAATTTCATACATAGGTCCCCAAACGCGACCAGAGTGCGGCGCAGCAAAGCCAATATTTCCACCAGTAACGATAACACTCATAACTTTATCTTTTCCGTTATAAGCAGATTTTGCTTTTTCAATAGATTTATCGAAATCAGCTACTAATTGTTTAGCTTCTTTATCTTTAGCAAAGATTTTTCCTAAAGTAGTTGTAGAATCTTTAAGTCCTTTTACTAAGTTTTCTCCAGGCTTAGTAGCCTTCTCAGAAACATCAAAATTAAGATCAATAACAGCTGCATTTGGCACTAATTTTTTGATTTCTTCGTAATGATCAGCAAATCTTTGACCAACGATTACAAGGTCAGGGTTTGCCGCTGCAATAATTTCAAGATTTGGTTCGCGGTGATTCCCGATATTTTTAACTGAATCATCCTTTTTATATGCTGAATCCGCAGGCATGATATCCTTTGGAGCAGCCGCTAATTTAATTCCCCAATCAGCTAAAGTTTCAAACGTTCTATTATCTAAAGCAACTACATTCTTTGGATTTACAGGGACTTTAACAGTTCCATGAGCATCAGTGATTTCAACCGTTTTTGGTTTATCACTACTATCACCTTTATTAGCTTTCGAAGTTTCCTTACTTGAATCTGAGCAAGCTACTAACATTAAAGTGAAAATTGCTAGAATACTTACTAATTTTAAAAGCATAGTTTTTTTCATACGTATACTCCTTATTATGTAATTTAGTTCGAAAATGATGACGTCCATAGATTGAATTAGATAGTAACTTTCATGTATCTAAATTGCTATTGATAATCATTTTCATTTGAACATCCTGTAAATAAGTATAGTCATTAATTCTGTGAAAATCTTGTGAATGGTGTGAGTTAATCAAATTAAACATAAATTAGATACAACCTCATCTAATGCGCACCAGAGTCAGTCCACACACGTGCTAATCAATAGATTGAGCACCTTATGAACCATGATTTCTACTGCAAAACAATGACCATTTCCTAATAGCAATCTTCTTTTTATAGTTTCCTTCTTTTCATATTTCACAGAAACTATTTTATTATCTTATTTTTATCATTCAACCATTGAATAGCCTCTGCCATGTATCGTTTGAATATACCTGTCTCTCTTCTCACACTTTAACTTTTTTCTTACATACCCAATATATAAGTCTACTACATTTGGATTCACTACTACGTTATATCCCCAAACTTGATTTAAAAGCATTTCACGGCTCAATATTGTATTTTTATTCTTAATTAAAAATACAAGTAAATCGTACTCGCGCTTCGTAAGCGAGAGATTTTCGCTACCTTTTTTCACAATATTGCTAGATGTATCAACAAAGAGATCTTTAAATTGAAAAAAGTTTGTCTCATTTTGCTGGATATAGTCAGTTCTCCTTAAAATAGCTTGAACCCTTGCTACTAATTCTTCTTTCACAAATGGTTTTCTAATATAATCATCTGCTCCTGCTTGTAGCCCTGCTATGCAATCCTTACTAGAAATATTGTCAGTCACAATAATGATCGGTGTCGTTTTAACAAGTCGTATTTGTCTACAAATTTCTGGTCCCGATATACTTAATGAATCCCAATCCAATATGATAATATCCCAATCTTGTTCATATGCTATATTTAAACCTTGGTTTTCATTGTGAAGTTTTAAAATGAAATGGCCCTCTTGCGTTAAACCGCTTACGATTTTTTTTGCTAAAGACCGTTCATTCTTAATTACTAACACCTGCCTCACCGATGGTTCACCTCTACTTCAATTTATCTCAAAAAAACATTTTTAAATTTATAAATATGAAACCCCTAAAAAAGGCCATTGTAACAGCTTATTAGGAGAACTCTATATAATCTTACAATAGATGTGAATAGAAACACAAAGGATATGAAGATTTAAATACATATTATGTAATCATTAAAGGTAGCTATAGTATATACCTGTTTATCAGCAATAACTATTTCTTCATTTTCTGTTTCAGGGGTACCGCCCTCCCCCTCATCAACTTAAGCATTTTATAAAACCACAAAACAAAAAGAACCATAACCTCGCCAATTTGGAAAAGTTATGGTTCATATCATACAAAATAAAAAAACCACCAAATATGTATTGGTGGAGACGGTGGGAGTCGAACCCACGTCCAAAAATATCGGCACTTAAGCTTCTACGAGTGTAGTCGATATATTAGCATTTCGCGAACTCTTCGGCCTATCGACAGGCTTCCAAGTTGCTAGTCTGATTGTTCTCTTCCTTCGCCCTCAGACGGCGAACTCCGGCGTAGTCCACTTAGTTTGAGTCCCTTACCCTACCACATGGACGATGGAGGGAGGAACCTTTAGTGCAATTAAGCAGCTAAAGAAAGATTGTTTTGTTTGCCAATTATAGGCTTTGACGTTTTAACGAGGCCGATCCCCTCGACTCGCAACCTAAGCTCGAACTATCCCTGTCGAATCCGTAACGTCCCCATGATAAAAATGGAGCATACGAAGAAATATCGTGATAGCTACTAAGAGCTGTTTTTCAATGTGCAACAATCTTACATAAGTTATTATAACATACGCGCGTCGTTTTACAAATGTAAATATCTGTATTACATCTTTTGACGATCACGGAACGCGCGTGCAATTTCACGTTTTGCTTCTTTTTCTTTTAAATCGTTACGCTTATCATATTGCTTTTTACCTTTTGCTAAACCAAGTGCCATTTTCGCGAATCCATTTTTTAAATAAATTCTAACTGGAACTAATGCATAGCCTGTTTCTTTTGAAGCACCCGTTAACTTCTCAATTTCTTTTTTATGAAGAAGTAACTTTCTCGTGCGAAGCGGATCATGGTTGAAACGATTCCCTTGCTCATATGTACTAATATGCATATTATGTACCCATACTTCACCATTATGCACACGTGCAAACGCATCTTTCAAGTTCACGCGTCCAGCGCGAATCGACTTAATTTCCGTTCCTTGAAGGACAAGCCCTGCCTCGTATGTTTCTTCGATGAAATAATCATGAAATGCTTTTTTATTTTGTGCAATAACCTTACCTGTACCTTTTGGCATATAACGTCCCTCCTCTATTTTTACTATTGTAACAAATGTTAATAAAAAGCGAAAGTGGCTCGCTCAGAATGTGAGGTGGATGGAGCTTCTGACCTTGAGGCGCTCTTTGCCTCTCGGGAAGAAGCGAAGCCGCCGAACATTCTAGCCACTGTAGCTGGATTCCAACAAAAAGCGAAAGTGGCCCGCTCTCAAGCCACCAATAAAAAAGAAAAAGCCCCGCTTTTCATCAAAGCGAAGCCCTCCTTTTCTTACTTACGCTTTTTCTTTTTCTTCTTGAATCCTGGTACATTTTCGAAGAATGCTTTTTTCTTCTTACCGTTACCATCTTTTTTCCCTGGCTGACTAGCGGACGTGGAAGTGGAAGCAGAAGCTGATCCTCTTCCTTTTCCTTTGCCACCACGGTCGAATTTTCTACCTGTACCACGTTCTCCGCCGCGCTCATCACTGCGCTCGCTACGTCCACCGCGTTTCTTTCTGCCTGTTCTTGGCTGTTCGATAACGACTGGACGATCTTTGAACTTACGACGAGGCGTACCTTTCATGCCAACGATTTCAAAGTCGATTGCACGCTCGTCTTTATTTACGTTAATAACGCGAATTGTAATTTCGTCTCCGATGCGGAATACGTTACCTGTACGTTCTCCGATCATTGCAAAATGTTTCTCGTCATAACGGTAGTAATCATCTGTTAAGTAGCTAACATGTACAAGACCTTCAATTGTATTTGGAAGCTCTACGAATAAACCGAAGTTTGTTACAGAGCTAATCATACCATCATACTCTTCGCCGATTTTATCAACCATATACTCTGCTTTTTTCATTTCGTCTGTTTCACGTTCTGCTTCAACTGCACGGCGTTCCATATTAGAAGAATGCTCTGCAATTTCAGGTAAGTTTTCACGCCATTTTGCTTGTGTTTCGTTGTCAACTTTACCGTTAATGATGTATTCACGAATTAATCTATGAACGATTGTATCTGGGTAACGACGAATTGGTGATGTGAAATGTGTGTAGAACTCAGTTGATAAACCGAAATGTCCTAAGCTATCCGCATCGTAACGCGCTTGCTTCATTGAACGAAGCATTACTGTTGAAATAACTACTTCTTCAGGCTGTCCTTGAACCATTTCAAGAATTTGTTGCAGCGCACGAGGATGTATTTCATTCGCACGTCCTTTTACTGCATATCCGAAGTTTGTTACAAACTCGAAGAAACGTTCCAGCTTATCTTCTTTCGGATCTTCATGGACACGGTACATGAATGGTACGTTCATCCAGTGGAAATGCTCTGCTACTGTTTCGTTCGCAACAAGCATAAATTCTTCAATTAACTTCTCTGATACAGAACGATCACGCATGACAACATCTGTCGGTTTACCTTCTTCATCTACTAATACTTTCGCTTCTTTAAAGTCAAAGTCGATTGCACCGCGGCGCATACGTTTTTCACGTAAAATCTGCGCCAATTGACCCATCTCTTTAAACATCGGTACGAGCGGCTCATAGCGTTTGATTAACTCTTCGTCCTCATCTTCTAAAATGCTTCTTACGTCAGCATACGTCATACGCTCTGTCGTTTTAATCACACTTTGGAAAATCTCATGCTTTACAACATCACCTAAGTTGTTGATTTCCATTTCACAAGATAACGTCAGACGGTCTACTTTCGGGTTTAACGAACAAATACCGTTAGATAGACGATGCGGAATCATCGGAATTACACGGTCAACAAGATATACACTCGTTGCTCTTTCCGCTGCTTCTACATCAATTGGAGAACCTTCTTGAACGTAATGACTTACATCCGCAATATGAACGCCAAGCTTGTAGTTACCGTTCTCGAGCTTCGTTACTGTAACAGCGTCATCTAAATCTTTCGCATCTGCACCGTCAATCGTTACAATCATTTGGTCACGCAGGTCACGGCGATCTTTTAAATCTTCTTCTGAAATCGTTTCTGGTACACTGTTTGCATGCTCCATCACTTCTTCAGGGAATGCTAAAGGTAGATGATGTTTATGAATAACTGATAAAATATCTACTCCTGGATCATTTTTATGACCTAGAATTTGAATAACTTCACCTTCTGCACTTAAACGATTCTCTGGATAGCTCGTAATTTTCACAACTACTTTATGGCCTTCTACAGCACCCATTGATGCACTTTTCAAGATAAAGATATCACTCGTCCAGCGCTTATTGTCAGGTACAACAAATCCAAAGTTTTTCGATTCTGTATATGTACCAACTAGTTCTTTCGTGCCGCGCTCTAAAATACGTACAATTGAACCTTCTTGGCGTGATCCACTTGATTGTGCGCTAACACGCGCTAATACTGTATCGCCATGAAGTGCACCGTTTAACTCTGTAGGTGGGATGAAAAGATCATCATCTCCCGTTTTCTTCTCTTCTGGTACAACGAATGCAAAGCCACGTGCATGTCCAATTAATTTACCGCGTACTAAATTCATCTTTTCAGGAAGACCGTAACGGTTACTACGTGTGCGAATAACAAGTCCCTTCTCTTCCATCATTACAAGTGCCTTTACAAAATCTTTAAAGCCCTCAGACCCTTCAATTCCAAATGCCTCTTCTAACTCTTGTATTGTTAACGGTTTATACGCTTCTTCTCTCATAAATAACAACAACTTATCAATATTTTCTTGTATGATTTCTTCCAAGCAGAAATACCTCCTTTAAACCCTTATATTATTTAGTGTATCCGAAAGACTGGGGATGTATAAAGCGAAAATTTAATACTCCCCTAATGATTTTTACAGTTTTCACAAAAAATTCCTTATGAAAAAAAGAGGCAACTAGATCTTACCAATCTAGTTGCTCCAAGAAGTTATATACATCCTCATGTAGCTCGTCACGTTGCTTATCAAGTGTAATGACATGCGTAGAGTCTTCATACCATTTAATGTCTTTTAACGTAGATTCTACACCGTTATAAATAATGTTAGCACTATCTGTATTAATCATTTCATCATGACGTGCTTGTACAACAAATGTAGGTGCATAAATCATATCCACATTGTTACGTACGTCAGCAATTAATTGTTGTAATGCTTTTAATGTATTCATCGGTGTCTTTTGGAATTCCAACATTTCTTGTTCGATTTGCTCTGGTGATTTTTGCTCACGGTTTTTATATTCGCGGGCATATGCCAATATACCTTGGTACATCGTTTCTTCACTCTTAATATACATTGGTGCACACATTGGTACTACACCTAAAACAGGTACTGTATAACCTAATTTTAAAGAAAATACGCCGCCAAGTGATAATCCAACAACAGCAATTTTCTCAAAGCCTTTATCTTTTAAAAGCTGATATGCCTCCATTACGTCTTGCCACCAATCTTCAGGACCTGTATGAACAAGCTCTTCTGGTGGTACACCGTGCCCTTTATAAATTGGCGCATGACAAGTGTAGCCTTTCTTCTCTAAGAAACGCCCTAACATACGTACATCAGCTGAGTTTCCTGTGAAACCATGTAGTAATAAAACAGCGCGGTCTCCACCCTCAAATGTAAATGGTTTCGGAGATGCTAATTTCATCATGTACTTCTCCTCTTTCTCTTCTGTAATCTAGTCGTATTCTTTCTATATCTAGTGTACCATATTTATATTTCTATAATCTAATTAGAAACATCTTTCAAATGGCAAAATAAAAAAAGAAGAACCATTAGTACATCTTACTAACGCTTCTTCTTTCAATTCTATAAATTTAAGTACGTAACAGCAATTGTTAATACGAAGAATAGAACAGCTAAAACAATTGTAATACGGTTTAATACCGCTTCAATTCCACGTGCTTTTTGCTTACCAAATAATTGCTCTGCACCGCCTGAAATTGCACCTGAAAGGCCTGAGCTATTACTAGACTGCATAAGTACCATAACAATCATTAAAATCGATACAATAATAAGTAAAACGGATAATAACGTATGCACTTGGCGTACCTCCTACAAAGATTCAGTTATTTTAACTGTAGCATAAATTCTATAGAAAAGCGAGAGCTATAGAGTCGCTCTCGCTTTTCTTCTATTACATAAACATCATTGCAAATAACGGCCCGAGCAAACATGTCAAAATTGCTGTTAATGTCATTGTTACCGATCCAATAACACCTTCATGTTCATTATTTTTCATCGCTCTCATTACACCCATAATATGAGAAGCACATCCAAATCCGATACCTTTACCAACTGAGTTTGTAACGCGGCTCCATTTTAATAAAAGTGGGCCGGTAATCGTTCCAGTAATACCTGCGATAACAACGAAAGCTGCTGTTAATGACGGTACACCACCAACTTGCTCTGAAACACTCATCGCAACTGGCATTGTCACCGACTTTGGTAAAGAAGATAAAATTAAGCTTTTATCTGTTCCCATAAGTGATGCAATGGCAAAATCACTTGCGATTGCAACTGTTGTCCCTACTAATACGCCACCAGCAATCGGTACAACATATTTTTGCAGAACGTGACGTTGCTTATAAAGAGGAATTGCAAATGCTACAACACCGGGTCCGAGCAGTTTTGCAATCCAGCCACCACCGCTTTCCATATAATGTTGATATGGTATATCAAGCATGATAAATAAGAAAGCCATTAATCCTGTTGCTACAAGCATTGGAATGGTGAATGGTGTTGGAAATAATTTATAGATTTTTTTAGATAATTGGTATAATAGCACCGTAAAAAGAACCCAACCGATTCCGATTAATATTTGGCTCATCGCGACTCTCTTTCCTTTCTATTCGCAAGATATTGTCCTGTATGTCCTGCGACAATAATAATTAAAAATGTACTCGCTACAATTGTAATGAAAAGAGAAATTCCTTTACTCATAAAAAAAGCACCGTAATTCATTAGGCCAAGTGTTGGCGGAATTAATAAAAACGGCATAATAGCAACGAGTGTTTCTGCTCCTAAATCGAACCATTTCACTGGAAGGACTTTTAGGCTAAGTAAAACAAGTAAGAGGAACATTCCAATCAAACTTCCTGGAATCGGAATATTTAACACTTCTTGTAACCAAGTTCCAACCATATACAAGACGTAAAGAGCAGCAATTTGGACAAGAATCTTTGTAAATTTCATGTTCATCATCCCTCATGTTTATACGATCTTCTCTTAATATCTTTATCATAGTATAAATTGTAAAAAGCTGCAATTTATCAACTTGACAGCAAAAACAGCTTATGTTAGACGCTTACAACCTTGATATGACTGGATTTCCGCATAGAAATTAAGTCAAAAACCTTGACCTAATATAAAAAGTTTTTATTTTCTGAATTTATAACGTTGTTATTTCAATAAAATAATCTTTTTATCCTTAAGCTTACATATATATAAAGTGAAACTTTCATTAGTGGTGGTTTTCTTCATCCCTACAATCAGGCTTTTACGGGATAAACAAGATAGGTGGTGAACATATGCCAAAAAAAGTTCTTATTTTTTGTGATCCTGGGATTGATGATACGATGGCTCTCCTCTTAGCATTCTTTATTGATGAAATAGAAATCGTCGGCATTGTTGCTGATTACGGCAATGTTCCAAAAGAAATGGCCGTACAAAACGCTCATTTTCTTAAGAACGAAGCAAAGGATAGAAATATCAAGATATTTGGTGGATCAGAACGCCCACTTACTGGCGCCCCTCCTGCTTTCTTTACGGAAGTACACGGGAAACAAGGGCTCGGGCCAATTATTCCAAAGGGACATGTGACTAACGGAGAAATGGAGAATTTTTTCGAAGTCATTCCTCTTATTGAACAGTATAAAGATGAATTAATCATTGTTAGTTTAGGCAGACTTACCTCCCTAGCAATTTTATTCATCTTATGTAAACAGCTCATGAAGCAAGTTAAATCTTACTACGTAATGGGCGGTGCCTTTTTACATCCTGGTAATGTTACCCCTATTTCCGAAGCAAACTTTTATGGCGATCCTACTGCTGCTAATATAGTCCTTCAATCCTCACCTAACATGTACATCTATCCATTAAACGTCACTCAGTATTCCATCATTACACCAGAAATGGCTGAATACATTGAAGCAAAAGGAAAAGCCCCACTCGTCAAACCGTTATTCAATCATTATTACTACGGATATTATAAAGACGCCTTACCGCATTTAAAGGGGAGCCCCTTCCATGACACAATGCCAATACTCGCTTTACTTGATAACTCTATGTTTACATATCACAAGTCACCTATCGTTGTCATGACAGAATCTTATGCACAAGGAACAAGCATAGGGGAATTTCGTTCTTTAGGAGAATCTAAGCCATTTATTGATTGGCCGAGTCATCAAATCGCAATTGATTTTGATTATAACTGCTTCTTTAAACATTTCATGTCACTTATGACGGGTGAGCAATTTTAACATAAAAAAACAGACCGTGATTTCTCACGGTCTGTCGTTATTTTCTACAATTATCGTTTGATGTTGTAGAAAGATTTGATACCATCGTAAACAGCGATTTCGCCTAGTTCGTCTTCGATGCGTAATAATTGGTTGTACTTAGCAATACGGTCAGTACGGCTCATAGAACCAGTTTTGATTTGGCCAGCGTTAGTTGCAACTGCGATGTCAGCGATTGTAGCATCTTCAGTTTCACCAGAACGGTGAGATACAACTGCTGTGTAACCAGCACGTTTAGCCATTTCGATAGCTTCGAAAGTCTCAGTTAAAGTACCGATTTGGTTAACTTTAATTAAGATTGAGTTAGAGATACCTTTTTCGATACCTTCAGCAAGTTTTTGAGTGTTAGTTACGAATAAGTCGTCACCAACTAATTGTACTTTATCACCGATACGCTCAGTTAATAATTTGTGACCATCCCAGTCGTTTTCGTCTAAACCATCTTCGATAGAGATGATTGGGAAGTCTTTGCAAAGCTCTTCGTAGAAATCAACCATTTCTGCAGAAGTTAAGCCAGTACGGCCTTCGCCTGCAAGGTCATATTTACCAGTTTCTTTGTTGTAGAACTCAGAAGAAGCAACGTCCATTCCTAAGAATACGTTCTCGCCAGCTTTGTAACCAGCTTTTTCGATAGCTTCGATGATTACTTCTAATGCTTCACGGTTAGAACCAAGGTTTGGAGCGAATCCACCTTCGTCACCTACTGCAGTGTTAAGACCTTTGTCATGTAATACAGCTTTAAGTGCATGGAATACTTCAGCACCCATACGGATTGATTCTTTGAATGTTGGAGCACCAACTGGTAAGATCATGAACTCTTGGAAGTCTACGTTGTTATCAGCGTGAGAACCACCGTTGATGATGTTCATCATTGGAGTTGGTAATTGTTTTGCATTGAATCCACCAAGGTAACGGTATAATGGAAGACCTACGAAGTCAGCTGCTGCGTGAGCTACTGCCATAGATACACCAAGGATAGCGTTAGCGCCTAGTTTACCTTTGTTTGGAGTGCCATCTAATTCGATCATAGCACGGTCGATACCAGCTTGGTCAGTTACGTCGAAACCAACGATTTCTGGAGCGATTGCTTCGTTAACGTTGTTTACTGCATTTAGAACACCTTTACCAAGGTAACGAGATTTGTCACCGTCACGTAATTCTACTGCTTCGTGCTCACCAGTAGATGCACCACTTGGTACGATAGCGCGTCCGAAAGCGCCGCTTTCTGTGTAAACTTCTACTTCTACAGTTGGGTTACCACGAGAGTCAAGGACTTCGCGAGCATAAACATCAATAATTGTTGACATAATAAATTCTCTCCTTTTTATATAAGCAAATTATTTAATAATTGTTTTACCTGTCATTTCTTTCGGTTGTTCCACATTTAAAAGCGTAAGCATTGTTGGAGCGATATCTCCTAAAATACCACCTTCACGAAGCTCTACATCATTTTTTGTAACGATGAAAGGAACCGGGTTAGTTGTATGAGCTGTCATTGGTCCACCATCAGCAGTTAACTCCTGATCAGCATTACCATGGTCAGCAGTAATAAGTGCTACACCATCTTTTGCAAGAATCGCTTCTACAACTTTTCCTAAACATTCGTCAGTTGCTTCTACTGCTTTAATTGTTGGTTCCATCATCCCAGAATGGCCAACCATATCACAGTTTGCAAAGTTAAGAATGATAACATCATGTTTATCATTTTCGATTTCATTTACTAAAGCGTCCGTTACTTCGTAAATGCTCATTTCAGGTTTCAAGTCATACGTTGCAACCTTCGGTGAGTTAATTAAAATACGCTCTTCTCCTGGGAATTCAGCCTCACGACCACCGCTAAAGAAGAATGTAACGTGCGGATACTTTTCAGTTTCCGCGATGCGAAGTTGCTTTAATCCCGCTTGCGCAACAACTTCACCTAATGTGTTATCAAGGTTCATTGGCTTGAATGCCACGTAACCATCTACAGTTTCACTGAAATGTGTCATACAAACGAATTCAGGAATGTGAGGTACTTTTTCACCACGATCGAACTCACGGAAGTCTTCGTTTGTAAATACACGAGCAATTTGAATTGCACGGTCTGGACGGAAGTTATAGAAGATAACTGCATCATCATCATTGATTGTTGCAACTGGCGTGTTATCTTCGTTAACAATTACAGACGGCAATACGAATTCATCATAGATACCGTTCGCATAAGAGTCTTCTACACACTCTTCTGCTGATTTATAAGTAGGGCCTTCACCATTCACCATAGCACTGTAACATTTTTCTACGCGATCCCAACGCTTGTCACGGTCCATAGAGTAATAACGACCAGAGATAGTCGCGAATTGTCCTACTCCTGTTTCTTTAATTACTTCATTTGTTGCATCGATATAACCTTTTGCTGTTTGTGGTCCAACATCGCGGCCGTCTAAGAATGCATGGATATAAACTTTCTCCACGCCTTCTTTTGCTGCTAAGCGAAGAAGAGCAAACATATGGTTCATGTGACTGTGCACACCACCATCAGAAAGTAAACCGAATAAATGAAGAGCAGTACCTTTTTCTTTTACGCTTTTAATTGCATTTTGGAAAGTTTCGTTCTGATCGAACTCACCTTCACGAATTGCAACGTTTACGCGTGTTAAGCTTTGATATACAATGCGGCCAGCACCGATATTTAAGTGACCAACCTCAGAGTTACCCATTTGACCTTCTGGAAGGCCTACTTCCTCACCACAAGCTGTAAGCGTTGTGTGAGGGAATTTGTTCCAGTAACCATCAAAATTAGGTTTCTTAGCTTGTGCTACAGCATTCCCATGAGTTTCTTCACGTAGTCCGAAACCATCAAGAATGATTAAAGCTGTTGGCTTTCTCATTTTACCGCCCCCAGAAGACCTAAGAACGAAGCAGGCTCTAAGCTAGCACCGCCAACTAAAGCGCCGTCGATGTCAGATTGTGCCATATACTCTTTAATGTTTTCTGGTTTTACGCTACCGCCGTATTGAATACGAACAGCTTCTGCAGCTTCTGTAGAAACAGCTTCTGCAACAACTTTACGGATGTGCGCACATACTTCGTTTGCATCTGCAGAAGAAGAAGATTTACCTGTACCGATAGCCCAGATTGGCTCATAAGCGATAACAGTTGCTTTAACTTGCTCTTCTGTTAAACCTGCAAGTGCTTTTGTCACTTGACCTGCTACTAGATCAAATGTTTTTCCGCTTTCGCGCTCTTCTAAAGTCTCACCACAACATACGATTGGTGTTAAACCATGTTCAAATGCTGCAAGAGTCTTTTTGTTTACTGACTCATCTGTTTCAGCAAACATTTCACGACGCTCAGAGTGGCCAAGTACTACGTAGCCTACTTTTAAGTCGCTAAGTGCTACTGGGCTAATTTCGCCAGTGAATGCACCATTTTTTTCGAAGTGCATGTTTTGTGCACCTACTTGTAAATCAGTTCCTTCAGTTGCTGCTACTAAACGCTCTAAAAATAGAGCTGGAGAGCAAACTACTGCATCAACAGCTGAAGCTGCTGGGATTTGACCTTTAACTTCCTCTACGAAGCTAACTGCTTCAGATAGAGTTTTATTCATTTTCCAGTTACCTGCGATAATTGGTTTACGCATGCTTTGCACCGTCCTTTTTCTTTGGCTGCTACTTATTTGTCGTTAAGACAAACTACACCTGGAAGCTCTTTGCCTTCCATGAATTCTAATGACGCACCGCCGCCAGTAGAAATGTGGCTCATTTTATCAGCCATACCGAATTTTTCAACAGCTGCTGCAGAGTCACCACCGCCGATAACAGAGTATGTATCTTCTGCATCTGCTAATGCTTGTCCTACTGCTTTTGTACCTTCTGCGAATGGAGTCATTTCGAATACACCCATTGGTCCATTCCATACAACAAGCTTAGAATTTTTAATTACATCTGCATAAATTTCACGTGTTTTAGGACCGATGTCCACGCCTTCCCAAGTAGAAGGGATAGAGTCGATACCTACGATTTGAGTTGTTGCAGTTTCAGAGAATTCCTCTGTGATTACAACATCAACTGGCATGTAGAAGTTTACGCCTTTTTCTTTTGCAAGTTGCATAAATTCTTTAGCTAGTTCGATCTTGTCGTCTTCACATAGAGATAGACCAATTTCATGACCTAAAGCTTTAACGAATGTGTAAGCAAGTCCGCCACCGATGATTAAGTTATCTACTTTGTCTAATAGATGACGAATTACACCGATTTTATCTTTTACTTTCGCACCACCGATGATAGCTGTGAATGGACGTTCTGGGTTAGAAAGTGCTTTTCCAAGTACATCTAACTCTTTTTCCATTAATAATCCAGATACTGCTGGTAGGTAGTCTGCGATACCTGCTGTAGAAGCGTGAGCACGGTGAGCTGCACCGAATGCATCGTTTACGAAGATATCAGCAAGAGCTGCAAATTCTTTCGCAAGTTCTGCATCGTTCTTTTCTTCGCCCGCATAGAAACGTACGTTTTCAAGAACTAATACGTCGCCTTCGTTCATTGCTGCAACCATTTCTTGTGCAACTGGTCCGAATGCTTCGTCTGCTTTTTTAACATCTTTACCAAGAAGCTCGCCTAAACGTGCTGCTACTGGAGTAAGACGTAATTCTTCTACTGCTTGACCTTTTGGGCGGCCTAAGTGACTTGCTAAAATAACTTTCGCACCTTGCTCTACTAAATATTGAATTGTAGGAAGAGCTGCACGGATACGAGTTTCATCTGTAATTTTGCCTTCTTTCATAGGTACGTTGAAATCAACGCGGCAAAATACACGCTTACCTTTTAAATCTACGTCACGAATTGATTTTTTGTTCATTGGATTTCCCTCCGACTACTAGTTAGGATTGACAAAACCCACTCAAAAGCTTAACACATTTGCTTTTAAAACGAAAGAAGAGAGAGAGGGAACAAACCCTCTCCCTCGTTTTGTCATTGATTACTTATATAATTAAGAATTAAAGACCTTTAGAAGTCATGTATGCTGCTAGGTCTACTACGCGGTTAGAGTAACCAGTTTCGTTATCGTACCAAGAAAGTACTTTAACCATGTTACCTTCCATTACCATTGTAGATAATGCATCGATTGTAGAAGAAGCTGTACATCCGTTATAGTCGATAGATACTAATGGCTCTTCGCTGTATCCAAGGATACCTTTTAATTCGCCTTCAGCTGCTGCTTTGAATGCTGCGTTTACATCTTCAACTGTTACTTCTTTGTCAAGTTCAACAACTAAGTCAACAAGAGAAACGTTAGCAGTTGGAACACGTACAGCGCCACCGTTTAATTTACCTTTAAGTTCTGGTAATACTAATGCTACAGCTTTAGCTGCACCAGTAGATGTTGGGATCATGTTTTCAGCTGCTGCACGAGCACGACGTAAATCTTTGTGTGGTAAGTCTAAGATTTGTTGGTCGTTAGTGTAAGAGTGAATTGTTGTCATCATTCCGCGTTTTACGCCGAATTTTTCGTTTAATACTTTAGCGAATGGAGCTAGACAGTTTGTAGTACAAGAAGCGTTAGATACTACGTTGTGGTTAGCTGCATCATATTGTTCGTGGTTAACACCCATAACTACAGTGATATCTTCGTCAGAAGCTGGAGCTGAGATGATAACTTTCTTAACTGATCCACCTAAGTGTTTTTCAGCGTCTGATTTTTTAGTGAAACGGCCAGTAGATTCTACTACTACTTCTACTCCGTAGTCGCTCCATGGTAATTGAGCTGGGTCACGCTCAGCGATAACTTTAATTTCTTTACCGTTAACAACGATGCTGTTTTCGTTAGCAGATACTTCTGCATTTAAAGTTCCGTGAACTGTGTCATATTTTAAAAGGTGAGCTAATGTTTTAGCATCTGTTAAGTCGTTGATTGCTACTACTTCTACCTCAGAGTTGTTAAGAGCTGCGCGGAATACGTTACGTCCGATACGTCCAAATCCATTAATACCAATTTTAGTCATTTGAATTTCCTCCTTGGGGGATTATATTAAAGGGTAATACCCTTTGTTAACTGTTTTGCTGCACCTTCATCTGTAATTAGAATTGAAGTGTGCCCTTGTTTAATTACAGCCTGTATTGCCTTTGCCTTTGAAGAACCTCCAGCGACTGCAACAACGTGAGATACATGTTGTAAATCCTCAAGTTGCATACCAACTGTTCTTACTTTATGAACAACATTTCCTTGTTCATTAAAGTAGTAACCGAAAGCTTCGCCTACTGCTTCGCTTGCTTGAATCTTTAACCAATCTGCTTCTGAAGTATTTCTGCGACGTGCCATTGTTAACGCATCACCTATTCCATGAATGACGATATTGGAAGATCGAATCAACTCAAGAACTTCTTTCACGGAAGGCTCTGTCACAATAGACGCATATGCTTCGCTACTAACATGGTCTGGAACATACAATAAGCGATAATTACTCATCGTATTTTGTGCCATCTTGGCACAAATGGTATTGGCTTCTAATTCGACACCCTCTCCAATTCCACCACGCGCTGGGACAAATAGCATATGTAAATCTTTGCAATCAAGCTGCATCATGTCCGCAGCAGCAGCTAGCGTAGTTCCTCCAGCCACAGCAACGATATTATTCGCTGTCAGACGGTCTTTTATACAAGTCACACAAGCACGGCCCATCTCCAGTTTGACCCAAGGTGATTCATCACTATCACCAGGGACAACGAAAACTTCATCCAAGTCTAATGTTTCCTTAAGTTGCTTTTCTAAAACCTTTAACCCGGAAATTTCTTTCATAAAGTCTTCCAAAGCAAGAACTAAAGCTGTTCCTTCTTCTGTCAAAGTCATTCCAGAAGAAGCGACGTGAACTAAGTTTTGTTCTTTCAAAACTTGAACTTCACTTCGCAATACTCGTTCTGTCATACCGAGACTTGCTGACAAGTTTCTTCTTCCAATCGGCTGCATGAGCCTAATGTATTGAAGAATTTGCATTCTCGTTTGCATAACAGGTAGCAGATCAGGTAATAATTTTTTTGTGTTCTGAATCCATGAGCGCATATCTTTTCTCCTCACTACATTGGTTCATTTTTCCTCGTGGTCACTTTACGTCCCGTAGTGACATTTTGTGTCCCACATAGGTTAAAAAAATAATCCCTGCTACGTGTATTATTGTAACAGGAGATAGAAACTTATTCAACTCTTAACTGCATTCTTTATATAGTTTATTATGACACCTTTGTGAATGTTACCATATTCTACTTGTTTTCCGCCTATTTCTACCACCGGAATCATTAGGTGATATTTTTCTAAAAGGTCATTATCTTCATATATATTTATTTCCTCGATTTGAAAAGAATATTCACATTGTACTTCCTCTAAAACTTGTTTCGCCTGCACGCAAAGGCCACAATCTTTTTTTGTATACAGTACAACTTTCATATTCTTCACCTATCCGATCGTTTTTCGTAATGATGACGCTGGAATGTGCATTTGTTCTCTATACTTCGCCACTGTTCTTCGAGAAATAACGATTTCATGCTCTTCTTCTAATAATTTTGAAATCTTTTGATCTGAAAGTGGCTTTTTCTTATTCTCCGCCTCAACAAGCGTTTGGATAAATCGTTTCACACGCTTTGTAGAAACTGCTTCATCTTCAGTAGTCGAAATAGCATTACTAAAGAAAGATTTCATCTCAAATAAACCATGTGGTGTTTGCACATATTTATTTCGCGTTGCACGACTAATTGTAGATTCATGCACACTTAACTCTTCCGCTACCTCTTTTAAAGCAAGCGGTTTTAAATATTCTGGACCTTCCCAGAAGAAATCACGTTGTTTTTCCATAATAATAGTCATCACTTGCAGAAGCGTTTGTTTTCTCTGTTTTAAACTGCGCATAATCCACTGCACATGCTGATACTTTTCTGATACATAAGATGCTACTTCACTTTCACTATTATTCAGAAGCGCACTATACTCAGAATGAATTTCAATTCTCGGCATATTTCTCTCGTTCATTTGTAAAACGAGACGATCACCATCTTTTTTCACCGCCATATCAGGCACAATATAAAGCGGTTTATCAGAAGAAAACGCAAGACCTGGTTTCGGCTGTAATGACGTAATACAGTTCACCGCCGATTGCAATTCTTCATTACTACACTTCAACACTTGAACGAGCTTTCGCCAATCTTTCTTCACGAAATAAGCGAAGTGATCCTCTATAACCTCTTCCGCTAATCCATTCCGTCTTTGTAAGCGCTTCAATTGTAAAGTTAGACATTCCTGAATATTACGCGCTCCTACCCCTGCTGGCTCGAGTGATTGGACAAGCTCTACAAAGCGGGCGACTTCATGAATCGGTGCGGAAAGGAGATCCGCTAACTCTTCGTTCGTTTCTTGTAAATACCCATTTCCATCCATGTTCATAATAATGAAAGAAGCTATTTTTCGCTCTTCTTCATCTATTTTATAATACTGTATTTGATTTAATAAATGTTGCTGAATCGTTGTTGAATCCACACTGTAGATTTCCATCTGATTCTCGATTTGTTTGCTGGTACTTTTACTGTTGTTAGAGCTCTTTTTCTTCTCCCTCTCAAAACCACCTAACTCAATAAGGGGATTCTCTAACGATTGCTCATACAAAAACTCCGATAATTCTTGTACATTATACTGGAGCATTGTAATCGCTTGCCTTAACTCTTGTGTCATTGCCAAACGTAAGCTTTGTTCTTGTAAAAGACTTGCCTTCAAACTAATCTCCCCCTTGTTTCTATTGTACAATAAGTTTGGTAAAAGGAGAATGCTATCACAGACACCCATTCCAAAATATTATTAATTTATATGTATTAATGAGATTTACAACTTACAACCGAAATTTGAATAATATTGAAAGAAAATAATAGCGCGATAAAAATTATTACCACATACTAATAGTAAATCTTATTATCAGATATAACAAGTATTAATAAAAAAGGTCTGCACTTATATTTGTAAGTGCAGACCTTTTTATGCAGATAGATTCATTATGCTTCGTTAAATATAACATCCCCTTCTTCAGCAGGCCATTCACCTTCTAATTCCATGTCGTCTAACATCATTTCAGCCGTAAAGACAATCGCTATTAAATCCTTATGGTAGTCTCCGCTAGGCAAATAGTGATTAGGTCCAAAACAATCCCTATTAATTTCTTTATAGTGCACTTCCATATTTAACATGAATTTCAACATTTCATCGCCTGTAATTTCACCAGAATCAGACACAGCAACGGTTCTACGTTCGTTATCCCCTAAAATACTTAAATATCCACTAATTTTACGCACCTGCAATCCCCTCATACTATAATTTTTAGATAATTTTAGTATAAACTCATTACAAAATTAACAGAAGTACCTTGTAGGGCCATAACAAAAACCCCCTATACACGATTATTTCTAATCACATACAAGAGGTTGTTTTAAATTTACTATTTATTTTCAACACGTAACACCAACAATACATAACGCGCCCAGAGGGATTCGAACCCCCGGCAGACGTGGTACCGGAAACCACCGCTCTATCCGACTGAGCTATGGGCGCATGATTATAGAAAATAGTTCATTTTCTTTTCATAATAATAGCAATAAAATCCATCTAAATCAATAAAAATATCCCTGTAATCCTTTATGAACCTTAGTTAGGAATATATTAACAAAGTACTATCCCCTAAATTTTCCAATCATAAATTCATCCCAACTCACAAATTATAATCTTTGAATTGATATTCCAAAGGGGGCTTCATTCAATGACTGTAATTACAAAACTAAAGCAAACTGTTTCTGGATTAAAAAGTGCACAAGCTAGCTTAGAGGGATTCGCTCTTGATACGGATAACCAACAAGCAAAGCAACTTTTCCAAACAGCTGCAGAGCAAACGCAAACGATTATCGATTCTTTAAATCCACGCGTTGAAGAAGTCCAACAAGAAGAACCACAATACTCACAGCAATAACAGATTAGTCATGCTGTGAAATAGAAAAAGGATGATATGCAGTCATCCTTTTTCTATCACATTACATATTGCAATAGAAATGGAATGATAATCATGCGAAAACTCGGTCTCATAACCGCATTATTTGCCCTTCTATTTAGCTCTTTTACCGGATGTGATAATAGTCCCTTAGATAAAAAAGTGAAAGAAGAAGCAAAACGAACGGAGAAAGAAAAAGGTCCCAAACTAACAAAGACGAGTACGGAATCCTTTAATCAATCTATATCACAAGGAGCCAAGAAAAGGGCTCTCGCTATGGATGAAATTACAAAAAGCACAGCAGTGAATTCAAATTTGGATCTCTACATAGCAGTTCTACCTGAGCATCACGAAAGGTTTGGATTAAAGCCTCTGCGTAAGAAGCTTCAAAAGCAGCTAAGTGATGAGCATCCTACTTTCGATGTTCGTGTAAGTACTGATAAAAAAATCTTTATGTTACTCGAAAAGCTTGAGAGCAAAATTAAGAAAAAAGAAGTATCTAAAGACGAGATCAATAAGCAATTAAAACTCATTGGGAAAAAAATGGAGTCTAACACTTAACGCTTTTTAATAGAAAAGGAAGGATCGCAATGTCTAGTAAAGATAAGAACTTAACCCCTGTGCAACAAGAGTATAAAAAATTCGAGCAAGAACGCGAACCGAAGCGTCCTGTCTTGAAAAATTGTATTAAAGCCTTTTTCGTCGGTGGTTTTATTTGCTTCATCGGACAACTCATTTCTACGTTTTATATCACATATTTTGACTTCACTGAGCGTTCAGCAGGAAATCCAACAGTCGCAACTCTCATTTTCATTTCCATGTTACTAACTGGTTTCGGTATATATGACCGCTTTGGGCAGTTTGCTGGAGCAGGCACAGCTGTACCC
Organism: Bacillus sp. 01N45; assembly: GCF_056399205.1. Taxonomy (NCBI): domain Bacteria; kingdom Bacillati; phylum Bacillota; class Bacilli; order Caryophanales; family Bacillaceae; genus Bacillus; species Bacillus sp. 01N45. Next base: position 364,580 of record NZ_JBFTQW010000006.1, on the reverse strand, counting down.
GTTACTGGATTTGGTAACTCTGTTATTGCCGCATGTATCGAACACCGAACAGAAGGGTTCGTACTCGGCGTTGGAGGAAATATGTTTAAATTAGCCGGCTCTGTTATTTTGTTTGGTGTATTTTCAGCTTTCGTCATCGCACTTATTAAAACGATTCTCGTTCAATGGGGAGGGCTATAAATGTTACAAGGACACCGAACGTGGGTATTTGAAAATAAACCCGTTATTATTTCGACAGGAGTCGTTGGCGGGCCATTTGAAGCAAAAGGAAACATTCCAGAAGACTTCGATATCCTTCATGAAGATTTATGGCTCGGCCAGGATTCCTATGAAAAAGCCCATAAAATTTTATTCGAAGAAGCTTGTAGCCGCGCTACTGAAAAAGCCAAGCTTCGTAAAGACGATATTCAATTCGTACTTGCAGGAGATTTAATTAATCAAATCACTCCAACAAGCTTTGCCTGCCGTACACTCGGAACACCATATCTCGGATTATTCGGAGCATGTTCTACTTCCATGGAAGGATTAGCGCTCGGGGCAAGTATTGTAAATGCAAAAGGCGCAAAATATTTATTAACCGGGGCATCTAGTCATAACGCCGCTGTAGAGAAGCAGTTCCGATATCCAACTGAATACGGCGGTCAAAAACCTCCTACCGCACAATGGACAGTAACTGGAGCTGGCGCAGCTATTTTAAGCGACACTGGACATGGTCCTAGAGTAACATCTGCAACAATCGGACGGGTGATTGATATGGGATTAACAGATCCTTTTAATATGGGTGGTGCGATGGCCCCAGCAGCTGTCGATACGATTGAGGCCCATTTACGCGAACGACAAATTGACGCCTCTTATTACGACTTAATTGTAACAGGTGATCTTGGACATGTCGGTCGCGAAATTGCTTATGACTTACTACATAAACACGGAACGAAAGTAACGAGCGAACAGTTTCAAGATTGCGGCATACTCATTTATAGAGAAGGGCAACCTGTCATAGCTGGTGCTAGCGGACCGGGATGTTCCGCAACAGTCGTGTACGGTCATTTATTAAACCGAATGAAAAGAGGAGAGTTCAAAAAAATACTTGTCGTTGCGACAGGCGCTTTACTATCTCCACTTACATTCCAACAAGAAGAAACGATTCCGTGTATCGCTCACGCCGTTTCGATTGAATTTGGAGGTGCAACGCAATGATTTTTTTCTGGGCTTTCGTCATCGGCGGACTCATATGTGTAATTGGCCAACTTATGTTTGATGTTGGCAAGCTAACACCCGCTCATACAATGGCAACACTCGTTGTTGCCGGTGCTATACTGGACGGATTCAACCTGTATGAACCATTAATCGACTTTGCTGGAGCCGGGGCAACTGTACCTATTACAAGTTTCGGTAATGCCCTCGTTCACGGCGCAATGGAAGAAGCTGCAAAACACGGCATCGTTGGCGTCATTACCGGAATGTTTAAAGTAACAAGCGCTGGTATTTCTGCTGCTATCATATTCGGATTCATTGGTGCATTACTATTCAAACCGAAAGGATAAGAGGTGTTTGTATGACAGTTATCGCTAGCGTTAAAACCTGCCTTGCTAGTGTAAGGGGCGCTCAAGCAAGTTTAAGCTCCCTTTCACTAAATTCACAGGACGCGGAATCAAAACGCGTATTTCATGAATGTATGTTAGAAATGGACAGCATCATCGCTGATTTACAGAATAGAGTTTCATTATTAGAACGTGAAGAACCTCAATATAAAGGGTTTTAAGTAGACTGGAGGAAATGACTATGTCTCACCTGCCGGAATGGACACTTGTCATTCTTCGCTCTGTATTCATATTAATTATTTTATTCGCTATTACGAAATGGTTAGGGAAAAGACAAATCTCTCAGCTCTCCTTTTTTGAATACATAGCCGGAATGACAATCGGTGACATCGCTGCCCAAGTATCTACAGGGCTCGATTCAAAATTTTTCCACGGCGTCTTTGCGATACTCATTTTCGCTGTGGTACCTTTTTTCACAGGAATCCTCTCCTTAAAGAACAAAACAGCTCGCGACTTCTTTGAAGGGAAATCTACCGTATTAATAAAAGATGGAAAAATACTCGAAGATAACTTAAAGAAAGAAAAATATACAAGTGACGAATTACTGGAACTACTCCGTGGAAAAAATGCTTTCAGCGTAGCTGATGTTGAATTTGCCGTACTAGAACCGAGCGGAGAATTAAATGTATTATTAAAGAAAGATCGCCAACCACTTACAGCAAAAGACGTTGGCTTAAAAGTACCGAATGAAAAAGAACCACAAACTGTTATTATGGATGGCAATGTCTTAGATGAACCTCTATCCTCTAGTGGACATAACCGCGCTTGGTTACATTCTGAACTAGAAAAGCTCGGTGTTGTTATTGAAAATGTCTTTCTCGGTCAAGTGGATTCATACGGACAACTTACTATCGACATTTATAATGACAAACTACAAATGCCTTCTCCTCAAAACAAGCCTTTATTATTAGCATCTTTAAAAAAATGTCATGCTGATCTTGAACTATTTTCCCTAGAAACAAAGTCGAAATCAGCAAGCGAAATGTATAGTAAAAACGCGAAACACATCGAAAAGATTTTAAATAAAGTAACCTATCTTTTAAAAGAATAGATATCACAAGAACGCTTCAGTAAAAAGGCGTTCTTTTCTTTTTACTACAGATTTCATGACGTTTAAATTTATGTAATTCGGTTATGATGTTGAAGATACATAAGCAGGGAATTTCAAAAACATAGCGAATAATTCATGGTACAACTACATATTTTTTTGATTTAAAGTGGTTTCGTTTGACCTTTATTGACCATAATTGTATTATAAGACTAAGAAAGCTTTAGAAGGAGGAAATAACAGATGAATTTAATTCCTACAGTAATTGAACAAACAAATCGTGGAGAACGCGCTTACGATATTTACTCTCGACTATTAAAAGACCGCATCATTATGCTTGGTAGTGCAATTGATGACAACGTAGCTAACTCAATCGTTTCCCAGCTTTTATTCTTGGAATCTCAAGATCCAGAAAAAGATATTCACATCTACATCAATAGCCCTGGTGGTTCTATCACAGCAGGTATGGCAATTTACGATACAATGCAATTTATTAAACCACAAGTATCAACAATCTGTATCGGTATGGCTGCATCTATGGGTGCATTCTTACTTGCAGCAGGTGAAAAAGGAAAACGTTATGCACTTCCAAACAGTGAAGTAATGATTCACCAACCACTTGGCGGAGCACAAGGTCAAGCGACTGAAATCGAAATCGCTGCAAAACGTATCCTATTCTTACGTGAAAAACTAAACCAAATTCTTGCTGACCGCACAGGTCAACCACTTGAAGTACTACAACGCGACACAGACCGCGACAACTTCATGACAGCTGAAAGAGCTCTAGAATACGGCTTAATCGATAAGATCTTTACAAATCGTTAATACTTAAAAGCGGAAGCGGCTCGTTCAGAATCGCAGGGCGATGGAGCCCCTGATTCCGAGGCGCTTTTTGCCTCGAATGAAGGGGCGAAACGACCGGAGATTCTAGCCGCTGGAGCTGGATAGACTAAAAGCGGAAGCGCCCTATAATTGGGCGCTTCTTTTATATATTGTTCCCCGCTCACATACCCCACCTAGTATAACCCTAAATATATCGGCGATTTTTCAAATATATCGACCGTAACTCCAATTATATCGGCGATTATTTTAATATATCGACGATTCGACACAACTTATCGACTTACCGACAATCCTCGACAAGCATGCACCCCCTACATACCCGACTCCCAACACCAAATAACAAAACAAAAAAGCTATCGCACATGCGCGATAGCTTCTTATTGTATATATGCAGCTAATGCTTCTAAAGCTTCTTCTGCATCTGAACCTTCTGTTGTAATTGTTATCATGCTACCAGTTCCAATTGCTAAGCTCATAATCCCCATTATGCTCTTTGCATTCACTGTCTTTCCATCTTTCTCGATGAAGATATCCGCATGAAAGCGATTGGCCTCTTGTACAAACAACGCAGCCGGACGTGCTTGTAAACCGTTTTTTAATGAAACCTTAACTCGTTTTTGAACCACAGCTCCATTTCCCCTTTAACCTCTTATTTTTTTGCTACCGCTTCCCCCGCGCGTAATTTCTCTGCAATCTCATCGATTTTACGCAAACGATGATTAATACCCGATTTACTAATTTTCCCCCCGGATACCATCTCGCCTAACTCTTTCAATGTTACATCTTGATAATCTCTTCGTAATTGTGCAATTTCTCGCAGTTTATCTGGTAATATATCAAGACCAACTGTCTCATCAATATAACGGATATTTTCAATCTGCCTTAGCGCTGCACCAATTGTTTTATTTAAATTGGCTGTTTCGCAGTTCACTAAACGATTTACTGAATTACGCATATCGCGAACGATTCGAATGTCTTCAAATCTTAAAAGTGCATTATGAGCGCCTATAATATTTAAAAACTCCGTAATCTTTTCTGCTTCTTTCAAATACGTAATGTACCCTTTTCTTCTTTCCAACGTCTTACTATTTAAATCAAATCCGTTCATCAATTCACATATAGCATCATTATGTTCCTTATATAACGAAAAGACCTCTAAATGATAAGATGATGTTTCTGGGTTATTTACTGAACCACCTGCTAAAAATGCACCTCGTAAATACGATCGTTTACAACATTTCTTCTCGATTAATTCCTGGGATATATTTCGAATTAACGAAAAGTCATCTCGAACAATATGAAGATCAGCTAATATTTCGCGAGACTTCTCAACAAGCCGCACAATATATACATTATTTTTCTTCAATCGCATTTTTTTACGAACAAGTAATTCTACCGTCACGTCATATCCTTTTTTCAAAAGCGTATAAATCCTTCTTGCGATTGCCGCATTCTCCGTTTGAATATCGATAGATAGACGACGGTTTGAAAAAGAAAGCGATCCGTTCATTCGAAGTAACGCTGATAATTCTGCTTTCTCACAGCATTCCTTCACCTCAAGATTCGTTAGCTCTTTCTTTGTTTCTGATGCAAATGACACAGTCAACACCTCCTTATACGATTACTTTGGAACAAAAATCTTGTCCTATATGAAATGATGAGCGTTACCTCAAACGAGGCAACGCACATCTACAACAGTGAATATAAAATAGAAGCTAGTTTTAATGTATCGTGCCTTACAACACGATCATCATACTTCGCTAATTGATCTTGAATGACATCAATATTGCTCTCTGTAAAACGCTCTTCATCTACTACAACTGGTGCCGACATTTCTTCCTCATACAACTGACGTAATTCACAAGGAATATCACGGTTATTTACAATTGCAGTATCGATAAATGGTTTACCTAAATGATCATGTAACGCCTGCACATGGTCAAACGCAGTATATCCCATCGTTTCACCAGCTTGCGTCATAACATTACACACATATACCTTCTTCGCTTTTGCAGCAAGAACAGCATCCCCGATTTTGTTAACAACTAAATTCGGTAATATACTCGTATACAAACTTCCTGGACCAAAAACAAGTAAATCAGCTCGTTTAATCTCAGCCAACGTTTCATGTAACGGCTCTACATCTTCTGGAGTTAAAAAGACGCGGTTAATCTTCTTCCCAGAATAAGGAATCTTTGATTCACCTGTTACAATTTCTCCATCTTCTAGTTCCGCATGAAGTACCGCACTTTGGTTCGCTGCAGGTAACACACGTCCTCTGACATTTAACACTTTACTCGTTTCCGTAATCGCATGGAAGAAGTCTCCTGTAATCGAGGTCATACCCGCTAATAATAAATTTCCTAACGCATGACCTTTCAGCCCGTCTCCCGTTGTGAAACGATGCTGAAATAAAGCTTCCACCAGCGGCTCTACATCTGATAACGCAACAAGTACGTTACGAATGTCACCTGGGGGTGGAATTTCGAGCTCATCACGTAATCTACCTGAACTGCCACCATCATCAGCGATTGTAACAACTGCTGTAATATCAACCGGATATTGTTTTAATCCTCTTAATAAAACAGAGAGTCCAGTACCGCCTCCCATGATAACAATTTTAGGTTTTCTCTCTTTTTTCATCCCTTAATGGCCCTTTCTCTTCTCCACATCACGATGAGATACATGAACGCTATACTCTGGTTTCAAATGTTTCCCAAGGTATTCTGTAAGCGTAACAGAACGATGCTGTCCACCTGTACATCCAATTGCAATTACAAGTTGACTCTTGCCTTCTCTTTTATAATGAGGCAGCATGAAAGTAATAAGATCCGTCAATTTTTCTAAAAACTTATGTGTCTCATTAAATTTCAGCACATACGATGAAACTTCTTCATCTAGTCCTGTTAATGGCTTCATATGTGGAATGTAATATGGATTTGGTAAAAAACGAACATCAAATACTAAATCTGCATCAATTGGAATACCGTACTTAAATCCAAACGACATAACATTTACACGAAATGCTTGCTCAGTTTCAGTTGAAAACAGATGAACAATTTTTTCACGTAATTCTTTCGGTTTTAAATCCGATGTATCCAGCACAATATTCGCTCGTGCCTTCATATCAGTTAATAAGCCACGCTCCATCTCAATTCCCTTTAACGGCAAACCAGTTGGTGCAAGTGGATGCGAACGTCTCGTTTCTTTATAACGAGTTACAAGCGTGCCATCTTTCGCATCTAAGAATAAAATATGAGGAATAATCCATGTACGTTCTGATAAATCATCAAGTGCTCCCCATAAATGTTCGAAAAACTCTCGGCCACGTAAATCAACGCCAAGTGCCACTTTATTCATTTTCCCTTTTGAATCCGCCATAAGTTCAATAAACTTCGGCAATAACATCGGCGGTAAATTATCTACACAAAAATATCCTAAATCTTCAAAACTTTGTAAAGCTACTGTCTTTCCAGCTCCAGACATTCCTGTAATAATTACCATTTTTATATCATTATTCTCTGTCATCGTATTCTCTGTCATCGTATCCTCTCCTTGACGGTTTAACTCGGATCTAATCGATATGAAAGCAACTCAAAATCTGGGGTATATACAAATGTACCGTAGATTATGCCATTTCCTTTAATTAAATAATCAATAATGTGATAATCTCCTGGTGCCATTGCTAAATCATCAATTTTGTCAAATGTATGCCAACCAATGATGCCTTCTTCGCTCTCTAGTTTGTTTTCTCCTGCAAAATCTGTCGCTAAAAAGGAGAACATCATCCATTCAGAAACAACTTTATCACCTTCTTGGATGACAAAGGTGAAGACCCCTTTTAACGCTGGGTTCTTTAAATAAATACCTGTTTCTTCACGATACTCGCGAACAACGGAATCTCTTACTGTCTCACCACGCTCCATTTTCCCGCCTGGTGCAACCCACCAATTTCGGCGAGGTTTTTGGAGTAAGAGTACTTCATTATCTCTAATTAACACACAGTTTGTCACTCTTTGCATGTTTCTTCACCTCAGCTACTTGCAGTAAATTTCTCACTGCATACTCATTTCATTATACTATCAAAAACAGTTTGCTACAACGAAGGAGCCAGTCCTCTTTCGCTAAGCACATGCTACTCAACAATTTTAAAAAAGCTTTCTAGAACAAGCAATGTAAATGCCTAGACTTTCAATGAATAGCATGAAAAATCCCCTTAACGATTTTTATCGCCAAGGGGATTAAAGTCCTTATTTCTTACCGAAATAAGTAACAATCGCAAATCCTAAAATAAAGGTAATAATTGAACTTATAATTGAAAATCCTCCAGTTGGAATACCAGGGAACACAATTACAATCGAGCCGATAACAAGTCCAATAATTGCCGCAAATGTCATACTTTTATAACGATCTAACAAGAAACTAATTCCTTTACTACTTACAACAAACCCCGCCATAACACCAGCACCGATAACTACGATTAAAGGTAAGTTCAGTGTAGTTAAAGCATTAATTGCTGTCGGATACACACCAATAATTAATAAAATAAATGATCCGCTAATTCCAGGAAGCAACATAGCCATACTAGCCATCCAGCCCGCGAAAAATAAACCAATTGCATTTAAAATTGTTAACGTCGTAATTGGATCTGCTGCCTTATCTGGTTTAAAGAAAGCTGTGATCGCAACAAGAATTGCTGCAACTATTAATAAAACAATGTGCTTACCTTTAAACGACGACTTTGCATCAGCTTCTCTCATTAACATCGGTAATATACTAATAATTAAACCGAGGAAGAAAAATTGAGTCGGTTCATAATGATTTGCAAGTAAATATTTAATAACGTGACTTAACGTTAAAAACGCTGCTGCCACACCAGCTGCAAGGGGAATTAAAAACCCTAAATGTTTTTTCCATTCGCGACTAAAGAATCCACTAATTGCCGCAAGCAATTGTTCATAAATCCCTAACACAACAGCGATTGTACCGCCGCTCACACCAGGAATTAAATCACTAACACCCATACAAAATCCACGATATATATTACGCCATTCCATACTGAATAAATTCCTCATTTCTTATAGTGATTTTTCCGTAAAGTCCAGTATATCAATAAGAAAGCTTATAATCCCAATATTTTTTGACAAAACTTTGACATTTTCATAAAAAAAAGAAAGCTCCTATCGGTAGCTTTCTTCTCAAAAGGCATATTATCCCTTATTTTTCTGATACTGTTTTTAGTTCTTCTAATAATTCTTCTACGTAATGTTGTGCACTTTGTGCTGCGATACTACCATCACCTGTTGCAGTTACAATTTGACGTAGCATTTTTTCGCGAACATCTCCAGCTGCGAAAATACCAGGAACTTTCGTTTCCATACGCTCATTTGTTTCAAGGTAACCATTTTCATTTGTAATACCTAGTTCAACAAATGGTTTTGATAGTGGTAACATACCGATGTATATGAACACGCCATCAGTTTTGACTTCTTTCTCTTCTCCACTGTTTACGTCTACAAGTGTTACACTTCCCACTTTACCATTTGCATCGTTAATTTCTTTTATAGTGTGATTCCAAATGAAATCAACTTTCTCGTTTTGGAAAGCACGATCTTGTAAAATTTTCTGTGCACGAAGAGTGTCACGACGGTGAACGATTGTTACCTTTGATGCGAAGCGTGTTAAGAATACACCCTCTTCAACAGCAGAATCTCCACCACCAATAACTACAAGTTCTTTTCCTTTAAAGAAAGCCCCATCACATACTGCACAATATGATACACCACGGCCGCCAAGTTCTGTTTCACCTGGCACACCAATTTTTTTATACTCTGCACCGCTTGCAACGATAATTGCACGTGCTTTATATTCTTTTTTACCAGCAATAATTGTTTTGTATTCTTTACCATCGATGACTGCTTTCACATCACCGTATGCATATTCAGCACCAAATTTCTTCGCATGCTCGAACATTTTATTTGATAAGTCTGGTCCTAAAATAGACTCATAACCTGGGTAGTTCTCTACATCCTCTGTGTTTGCCATTTGGCCACCTGGGATACCACGCTCAAGCATTAATGTGCTTAAATTCGCACGAGATGTATATACTGCAGCTGTCATACCAGCTGGTCCTGCACCAATAATAATGACATCATAAATTTTTTCTTCTGACACACTATTCACTCCTATTCATTCCTACACAATTAAGTTACCCTCATTATACTGTTAGCATCATTTTTTTCCCAATGATTTGCTTACCCTATGTGTGCGTACGTTTAACAGCCTGCACATACTTTCGAACAGTCGCTACAGATACATTATATACATCCCCAAGCTCCGACTGTGTCATCTTATTTCCTTGTTCGCTGCGTACGATATATTCAACAGCAGCTGACCAGCCGTATACATTTGTAAAAACTGCCCCAGATGTATATAAACGTATGAACGTACAAAACCAAAATTGTAAACACTCTTCGATTAATTCATCATCTTTTTTCGTATAATTATATAAAGCATCCGCAATTTGCGCGCACTGTTCAAATTGCTGTAAATCAGCTGGAATGCTCTTATGGCTATTAAGTAAAAAGAAATACTTTGCAAGTTGCGATACGATTGGAACACCGTTCTTCGCCTGCGTTACATCAAAGAAGAATCCCACCTTCTCTGGCGTTGACAATTCATTCATTAAATATAAAGCTAGCATTTGTTCCTCTAGCGTCGTACTTTGTTGAAATGATTTTCGTAATTCTTCAAATAATACGTTTTGTCCTTCATCTGCTAAATTCAGCGCATTCCACGGTTCTTTTCCCTTTTTATCAGGGTGCAATTCTACAACATGCTGCCACATTTTTTCGGCTACTTGCTGATCTTTCACCATATAAGCAGAATATGCAAACCAATAATAAAAACTAACGTCTCCCTCATATCCTTGACGCTTTAATACTTTGAACCATTTATATGCAGGCTCAAAATGACCAATTGTTGCAAGTGTCGTTCCAAGTTTCAAACGATGCTCGAACGAAATCGGATATACTGAAACTAACTGCTCCGCTAACGCTTCTACTTGTTTATGCTCTCCAATTGAATATAGGAAAATAAGCGTATTACAAAGCGCATGTATATTACCAGGATTTTTCTCTAAAATCATTTCCGTTAACTTCAGAGCTTTATCTACATTACCAGATTGAAAATGTGCAATGGCTAAATTATTATGACCCGACCAAAATTCCGGATAATCTTTTGTAACAATTTCCAATGTAGCAATTGCTTCTTCCAATTGTCCGTTACGAATATAACGATTCGCTTCTTCTTGCATAACAATTAGATCGTCTTCATCCTCAATCTCTTCCTCACCCATCGCTTCTTCTTCCATAATTTCAAGTAATTCTAATGTATCTTCTACAAATTCCTTCTCTTCTGCAACTTCTAAATAGCGATCCGCATACTTTTTCGCCTGCTGAAATAGCCCCATATATGCATAATTATTTGCAATAAAATAATAGCATTGTTCAAGTTCTGGATTAGATCTAACAAGCTTAAAGAAGATTTGATTCGACTCTTGATATTCACCAGCCTCAGATAATACTGTTGCTAATTGGCATAAAATAAACGGCTCCTTCTCACTTTGTGCCGCTCTTCGAAAATATTTAATTGCATCTTGCAATTTCTGTCCTTTGTAAGCCCTCATCCCTTTTTTATAAAAGAAGTCCGATAATTGATTAAAAGAGATAACTTGTCCGTTCTCCTTATATATTCCTTGATTTTTCCCCATATATCCTCCAGTTTTTTGTTTTCTTCGTTCACACATTCTTCTATCTATAAGTATAAACGATTCCGTAAAAAACAAAACAGTATATTATACTCAATTATTTCCTTTTTATTCATTAAAAAAGAAGAGAAATGTTACATTTTTAGCATCAACCTTCTCTAGCATCCATTTCTTCTTTCGTATAAATAACACGCATTGGATTTCCACCCACGAAAGCACCACTTGGGACATCTCTATGAACAAGTGTGCCAGCTGAAACAATCGCGCCATCCCCAATTTTCACACCTGGTAATATAGTCGTATTTGCTCCAATCATCACTTCATTTCCTATGACGATCTCTCCAAGTCGATATTCACGAATTAAATATTCATGTGCTAAAAGCGTTGTATTATAGCCGATAATTGAATTCTCTCCCACAGTTATCTTTTCTGGGAACATAATATCCGGCACTACCATAAGCGCAATTGATGTTTTCTTTCCGACTTTCATCCGTAAAAATGTACGGTACAACCAATTCTTGACGGATAAAAATGGTGTATAACGCGCAATTTGGATAATAATAAAGTTTTTCATTACCTTCCAAAAAGAAACTGTTTTATACACATTCCATAATGAATTTTCTCCCGAAACAGGATAGCGCGTTGTCCGTCGCACTTAACTCGCTCCTCTACTAAAAAGTGAAACTGTAAGTTAGTAGGGAAACAGACCCCTACTAACTTACTTGGACCTTTATGAACGGTTCATATCAGACAAAATCGATAGCAAATCACTCATTTTATCTAACATAAAGTCCGGCTTGTAAGCCTCTAAATACGCTCTACCTTTCAACGTCCATGAGACAGCAGCTGTTTTCGTGCCCGCATTTTGTCCGCCAACAATATCATGGTGATTATCCCCAACCATCAATGCTTCTTCCGGTTTCGCATCTAATAACTCAAGCGCTTTTTGAAGTGGTTCTGGATGTGGTTTCACATGCTCCACATCATCAATTGTCACGACCACATCAAAAAATTCATCAAGCTTTGACAACTTTAATCCCATCTCAACTGTTTGTCTCGCTTTCGTTGTAACAATACCAACTTTATAACCTTGCTTCTTCAACTCTTGAACTGTTTCATATACAGTTTCATATTCTTCCACTAATTCATCGTGATGATCATGGTTAAATTGACGATAACATGTAACCATCTCTTCAACCTTGTTTTCATCAATCTTGCTGAAAGTATCATGTAAAGAAGGGCCAATAAATGACAATACATCTTCACGCTTATATTGACTTGGATAATATGTATGTAACGTATGTAAAAAAGAAGAAATAATAAGTTCATTTGTATTAATTAAAGTTCCATCTAAATCAAATAACACTGTATTTATTCTCATTGCCTTAGTCCTTTCTCTTTCCTGAATATGAAAGAAGCAGCATCTTATAATAAGATGCTACTTTTCTCTAATTTTCCGAATATCTTTTATCAGCTTGCCCCATTTTTCGTCTCACGATAATGAAAATAATAGAAATAACAACAAGTCCAATTGACATTACTTGTGCGATACGAAGTGGTCCTAACATTAAACTATCTGTACGTAAGCCTTCTACGAAGAAGCGCCCTATTGAATACCAAATTAAATATGTGAAGAATAATTCCCCGCGTCGTAAATTCACTTTTCGTAATGCAAGTAATAAAATGACACCTGCAAAATTCCATAATGATTCATATAAAAACGTTGGATGATAGTACACACCCTCAATATACATTTGATTAATAATGAAATCCGGTAAATGAAGTCCTTCTAAAAACTGTCTCGTTACTTCATCACCATGCGCCTCTTGGTTCATAAAGTTTCCCCATCGACCAATTGCTTGTCCTAGTAAAATACTTGGCGCAGCAATATCAGCCAACTTCCAGAATGAAACCCCGCGTCGTTTCGCAAAAAGAATCCCTGTAATAACAGCCCCGATTAAACCACCATGAATCGCCAAGCCACCTTGACGAATATTAATAATTTGACTCGGGTTTTGCGCGTAATATTCCCATTCAAAAATAACATAGTACATTCTCGCAAATAGAATAGCGATCGGTACTGCAATTAATACAAGGTCAACAAATGTATCTTTTGGAATACCTAGTCTTTCTCCCTCGCGAGTTGCTAGCCAAAGACCTAATAGCACGCCTGTACCGATAATAATCCCATACCAATATACAGGAAACGGCCCAAGTTGGATCGCTACACGGTCAAGCTGTGGTACAGAACCTAACAGCATATGTATGACCTCCCTCTCCAAAGTTTACTCCTGATTTCCTAACTCAATCGCACTCATTAATCGTTCAGAGAACTGTTGTGCTGCATTGACTCCCATACRTTTTAAACGGAAGTTCATCGCTGCTACTTCAATAATAACAGCCAAGTTTCGACCAGGACGAACTGGAAGTGTAATCTTCGTAAGCTCTGTATCAATAATCTTCATCTTCTCTTCATCAAGACCTAAGCGATCGTAATTTTTCTTTTGATCCCAAATTTCAAGATTAATAACAAGTGTAATACGCTTATAATTTCGCACTGCCCCTGCACCGAATAACGTCATAACGTTAATGATACCTAGACCACGAATTTCTAATAAATGCTCAATTAAATCTGGTGAGCTTCCTACTAATGTGTCTTCATCTTCTTGGCGAATTTCTACACTATCATCCGCAACAAGACGGTGACCACGTTTTACAAGCTCAAGAGCTGTCTCACTTTTACCGACACCACTTTGACCTGTAATTAAAACACCAACACCGTAAATATCTACTAACACACCATGTACAGCTGTTGTTGGTGCTAACTTACCTTCTAAATAATTTGTTAAACGACTTGATAATCTTGTTGTCGTTTGAGCAGAACGTAATAAAGGCATGCCTGATTCACGTGATGCTTGCAATAATTCATCTGGTACATCTTGATTCCGAGTTATAATAATACATGGCGTCTCCTCAGTACAAAGCGCTTTCATTCTCTCTTGTTTTTGCTCTGACGTTAATGTGTCAAAGAACGTAAGCTCCGTCTTTCCAAGAAGCTGCACGCGATCAGCTGGATAATATGTGAAAAATCCTGCCATTTCAATTCCAGGTCGTGATAAATCACTTGTATCAATCGGACGATGAATTCCTTCTTCACCACTTATTAACTCCAATTGAAATTGTTCAATTAAATCTTTTGTCCTTACTTTCGGCATATGTATAAACCTCCACTCCGCTGCGGGTTCAGTCTCATTTGATGTAAAATTCCATTCTACCGGATATTGTACCATTTTTTTCTGGAAACAAGAAATACGGTTTCTAATAAATAGAAAAAAACATTTCATACACATCATGAAATGTTTTTCTTTTTGTCATTTTCTCTTTTTTTCATATAAAGGTTCCACAATTGCCTTTTCAATAATCATATTAAAAATTGAAATACAAATTGCCGCAACGATTGCTACACCAAACCCTGATATATTAAACGCATCTCCTAATAATGAATCTGCTATTTTTAACGTAATCGCATTAATAACAATTAAGAAGAACCCGAAAGTTACAAGAGTAATTGGTAGCGTAATTAAAATTAAAAACGGTTTTACGAACACATTTAAAACAGCTAAGATAATACTCGCAATAATTGCAGTCTGTATATTTGCTACGTAAAACGCGTCTGGCGCAATCCCTTTTAAAAGTCCCGATACAGCGATTAACACAACGCTATTTACAAGAAGTGATACAATCCATCTCATTTTCTTACACATCCTTTTGACATATATATTTCATCATACGCTAATAGATTATAAACGCAAGTATCATACAAACACTTATATCAACTTATTCTACTCTTCCTGCTTGTATACCTACTAACATTTCCTCGCAAAATAAGGGCCATACCATCTATGTTCATGAGTTTTTACAAAAGTCCAAGTGAACTCTTTATCTACAATATAGATATCGCCTTTATACATATCGTCCCTCTCACACAATATATCCTCCATATGTAATAAACTCGTATCTTTTATTAGCAGTACATCATCACAATGTTGTTAGAATATATAGTAATCCTTTTTCACTTCATTATGAAACGCATTCTCCGCTTCTTCACCCTTTAAACACTTCTTTTTCTCATAACTAAATATGTGCCAAAGAAACCCACATGCATACTTATCACCATACAGAAAGATGTCTTCCTTTTCCTCATCACTTACATGATTTGCAAAGTTATCCTCCCAGCGCTTCCGAAAATAAACACCCCAACTTTGAAACTCTCTTACCTTCATGTTTTTCTTTCTTAAAACATCTGTAAACTCCATCTTTTCCCCCTATGAACGAAAAACCGAGTGTCATTTCCACTCGGTTTTTCGTAATACACTTATTGAGATAACTCTACTTCTTTTATTTTCTCTTTCATTCTTGCTTTATCGCGATTTAAAATCTCTTTTAAATACTTACCTGTATACGAACGTTCTTCTTTTACTACTTGCTCTGGCGTTCCTGAAGCAACGATTTGCCCACCTTTATCTCCGCCCTCTGGGCCGAGGTCAACGATATAGTCAGCTGTTTTAATTACATCTAAATTATGTTCAATAACAAGAACTGTCTCGCCACTTTCAACAAGGCGTTGCAGCACTTCTAGAAGACGCGCGATATCATGTGCATGCAAACCAGTCGTTGGCTCATCTAAAATATATAACGTACGCCCAGTAGAACGACGGTGTAATTCAGAAGCTAGCTTCACGCGCTGCGCTTCACCACCAGATAACGTCGTAGCTGGCTGTCCTAATTTCATATAACCAAGACCTACATCTACAAGCGTTTGAAGTTTACGCTTAATTTTCGGGATATTAGCGAAGAACTCTACTCCATCTTCAATTGTCATCCCTAACACTTCAGAAATGTTCTTATCTTTATACTTCACTTCTAACGTTTCGCGGTTATAACGTTTACCATGACAAACTTCACACGGAACGTATACGTCTGGTAAGAAGTGCATTTCGATTTTAATAATTCCATCACCACGGCACGCTTCACAACGTCCACCTTTTACATTAAAGCTGAAACGTCCTTTTTGATATCCGCGCACTTTCGCTTCATTCGTTTGTGCAAACACATCACGAATATCATCGAATACACCTGTATACGTCGCTGGATTAGAACGTGGTGTACGCCCGATTGGCGATTGATCGATATCGATTACTTTATCTAAATGCTCAAGACCTTTAATTTCTTTATGAGTACCTGGCTTCGCTTTCGCTTTATATAACTTTTGTGCTAATGATTTATATAGTACTTCATTAATCATCGTACTTTTACCGGAACCAGATACACCCGTTATCGCTACAAACGTACCAAGCGGGAATGACATCTTTGCATTCTTTAAGTTATTCTCTTTTGCACCGATAATTTCCACTTTACGTCCGTCACCTTTACGTCTTTCAAGTGGAACCGGAATAAACTCTTTACCGCTTAAATACTTCCCTGTTAGCGAATTCTCATCTTGCATCACTTCAGCTGGCGTACCCGCTGATACAACTTGACCACCGTGAATACCTGCACCAGGTCCGATATCAAGTAAATAATCAGCAGCCATCATCGTATCTTCATCATGTTCAACGACAATTAACGTATTCCCTAAATCACGCATCTCTTGCAACGTACGAATAAGACGATCGTTATCGCGCTGATGTAAACCGATAGAAGGCTCATCAAGAATGTAAAGTACGCCAGTCAGACGAGAACCGATTTGCGTCGCTAAACGAATACGCTGCGCCTCACCACCTGATAAAGTTCCTGCGGCACGACTTAACGTTAAATAATCTAAACCGACGTTCACTAAGAACCCAACGCGCTCTTGGATTTCTCTTAAAATTAAATGAGCAATTTTTTGTTGCTTCTCCGTTAGCTCCACATTCGAGAAGAATTCCTGTACTTCTTGAACAGAATACTTCGTTACATCAGCAATCGTTTTATCACCAACGAAAACAGCTAAACTCTCAGGCTTTAAGCGTCCACCTTTACACTTCGGACAAGCTTGCTCTGCCATATACTTTTCCATTTGCTCACGAACATAATCAGAACTCGTTTCACGATAACGACGTTCGATATTTGGAATAACACCTTCAAATAAAATCTCATTTTCCTTTACTTGACCAAATTCATTTACATAGCGGAAATAAACTTTTTCTTCTCCGCTTCCGTACAACACTTTATCAAATAAATCTTTCGGTATATCTTTCACAGGCATATCCATATCAACGCCGTAATGATTACATACAGATTGTAAAAGCTGCGGGTAATATTGTGAGCTTGTCGGTTCCCAAGGTGCAATCGCATGTTCATTTAATGATAAATCCCAATTCGGAATGACAAGTTCTAAATCTACCTCTAACTTTGAACCAAGTCCATCACAAGAAGGACATGCCCCGAATGGACTGTTGAATGAGAACATGCGCGGCTCTAATTCTCCGATTGAAAAACCACAATGCGGACAAGCATGATGTTCACTAAATAGAAGTTCCTCTTCTCCCATTACATCAATTAACACTCGGCCCCCGCCAAGCTTTAATGCACTTTCAAGAGAATCCGCAAGACGGCTTGCAATCCCTTCTTTTACAACAATACGGTCAATTACAACTTCAATCGAATGCTTCTTATTTTTATCTAGCGCAATATCTTCAGATACATCTAACATTTCACCATCAACACGTACACGAACATACCCTTGCTTCTTAATATCTTCAAGCACTTTCACATGTGCACCTTTACGCCCAGAAACGATAGGAGCTAACACTTGTAATTTCGTACGTTCAGGATATTCAAGTACACGGTCTACCATCTGCTCTACTGTTTGTGACGTAATTTCAATACCATGATTCGGACAAATTGGCGTACCAATTCGCGCAAATAATAAACGTAAATAATCATAAATCTCCGTGACCGTTCCGACTGTTGAACGTGGATTACGACTCGTTGTTTTTTGATCGATTGAAATCGCTGGTGACAATCCTTCAATCGTATCTACATCCGGCTTATCCATTTGTCCTAAAAACTGACGCGCATACGCAGATAACGATTCTACGTATCTGCGCTGCCCTTCTGCATAAATCGTATCAAACGCTAATGATGATTTCCCTGAACCAGACAATCCCGTCACAACAACAAGCTGATTTCTCGGAATGGTTACATCAATATTTTTTAAGTTATGTGCTCTAGCACCTTTTACGACAATAAAATCCTTGCTTATGCTCACTCTGTTCACCCTTCCGCTTTTAATTCTAATAGTAAATCTCTTAATTCAGCTGCACGCTCGAAATCTAACGCTTTTGCTGCTTCTTTCATCTCTGCTTCCATCTTCGCAATTGTCTTTTCACGCTCTTTTTTCGTCATCTTCTTAGCTGGTGCCGCTTCATACATTTCCGGCTCTTCAGCAGCTGTCGTTGCACGGATAACATCACGCACGCCTTTTTGAATCGTTTTCGGCGTAATACCATGCTCTTTATTGTAAGCTTCTTGTATAGTACGACGACGCTGCGTTTCTTCAATTGCAATTCCCATTGATCTTGTTATACGATCTGCATACATAATAACGCGGCCGTTTTCATTACGTGCTGCACGACCGATTGTTTGAATTAATGAACGCTCTGAACGCAAGAATCCTTCCTTATCAGCATCTAAAATAGCTACAAGTGATACTTCTGGAATATCTAATCCTTCTCGTAATAAGTTAATACCGACAAGTACGTCAAACTTACCAAGGCGAAGATCACGGATAATTTCAATACGTTCTAACGTTTTAATTTCAGAGTGAAGATAGTTCACTTTAATTCCTACATCTTTTAAGTAGTCTGTTAAATCCTCTGACATCTTCTTCGTTAAAGTCGTAATTAATACACGTTCATTTTTTGCAATGCGATCTTGAATTTCTCCTAATAAATCATCAATTTGCCCTTCAATTGGTCGTATATCAATTGGTGGATCTAAAAGCCCTGTTGGACGAATAATTTGTTCTATTACTTCCGGTGCCTGCTCTAACTCGTACGGTCCTGGCGTTGCTGAAACGTAAATAACTTGATTCGTTTTCCCTTCAAACTCATCAAACGTAAGCGGTCTATTATCTAAAGCTGATGGCAGACGGAATCCATGATCTACAAGCACTTGTTTACGTGCTTGGTCCCCGTTATACATCGCTCTTACTTGCGGTACTGATACGTGTGACTCATCCATAACGATTAAGAAGTCTTTCGGGAAATAGTCTAATAACGTATACGGCGTTGCACCCGCTGGACGAAGTGTTAAATGACGGGAATAGTTTTCAATCCCTGAACAAAAGCCCATCTCGCGCATCATTTCTAAATCATAACGTGTACGCTGTTCTATACGCTGCGCTTCTAACAACTTGCCATTATCATTTAATTCCTTTAAACGTTCTTCTAATTCTTTTTCGATATTTTCAATAGCGACCTTCATCTTTTCTTCACGTGTAACGAAGTGAGATGCTGGGAAGATTGCTACATGATCACGTTCTGCTAATACTTCACCTGTTAACGCATTTACTTCGCGAATACGATCGATTTCATCGCCGAAAAATTCAATTCGAATACAATGCTCATCAAGTGATGCAGGGAAGATTTCAACTACATCTCCGCGCACACGGAATGTACCACGCTTGAAATCAATGTCATTACGTCCATACTGCACATCAACGAGTTCACGAAGCAATTGATTGCGGTCCTTTTCCATACCAACTCTAAGTGAAACAACTAACTCGCGGTATTCTTCTGGAGAACCTAAACCATATATACACGAAACACTCGCAACGATAATTACATCGTCCCGTTCAAATAATGCGGACGTTGCTGAGTGACGCAATTTATCGATTTCATCATTAATCTGCGCATCTTTTTCAATAAACGTATCTGTTTGCGGTACATACGCTTCTGGCTGATAATAATCGTAATAACTAACAAAATATTCAACTGCATTATTCGGAAAAAAATCTTTCAGCTCACTATATAACTGTCCTGCTAACGTTTTATTATGAGCCATAACAAGTGTTGGCTTCTGCACTTCTTTAATGACATTTGAAATCGTAAATGTCTTACCCGTTCCTGTTGCTCCAAGCAACACTTGCTTTTTCTTCCCACTATTAATTCCCTCTACAAGCTTTTCTATAGCTACCGGCTGATCACCTTGCGGGGAATAAGCTGAGATAATTTCAAATTGATGTTCCAAACAAAACCGACCTCCTCGTAAAAAATCTGTATTCCCATTTTACCACGAATGCTCATAAAAAAACCAAGAAAACGAACAGATATTCGGTAAAATTTTCGACAATATATACATAGAAAAAGGAAGGAGTAAAAACTTCCTTCCTCTACTAACTCTATTTTTTAGGTACATATAATAAATCATATCCATTGCGCCCATTTTTACTCGTACAATCTATTAACCTATAAGTGATTTCTAATTCTCCCTGCTCTTTAACAATACTTTTGCAACTACCTTTATGTAATCCTTTATGCTCACCAGCAAATTGGTCTTTTCTATTATCTAACACATAAAGTATATCGTTCTCACTATGCTCTACCGTTTGAAAAATCGGATCACCTTCATGGGTATACTGCACAATTCTTATTTTATCAACTTTCCCTTGGTCAACATTCAAAACGAACTTTTCAAATTTATCTAGATTGGAAATTCCTGCTCTCTTTACAATGACATCATTCTTCTTATCAATGTCAATGTTAGGTTGTGAGCATGCTACTAAACTAAAGAGAAATAAGCATATAAAACCTGTTTTTCCTATTGTTATCCTCTCCTATACAAACTATTGGTATACTAGAAAAAGCTACTTTCCTCTATGAAAGTAGCTTCTCTTTTTCTTTTTCCTTCTTCGGGAAAAGAACATATGAAAATGAAATAACTGTATCCACTAAAAGTATAATCGCCCAAACTTGGCTAACACGACTTGCTTTTTCATTTAAAACAATCCCCGTTTCTAACCAATTATGCCATTGTTCAAACGGGACAAAACCGTACAGAAAGAAAAAGAAAATATGCACAACAACGAATAAAACAAGATGTAATAACCAATTTTTTATTTCCTGTTTCGCATAGGCCATACCTGTTAATTCTACGTGCTCTTCCATAATTGGCGCTGGTTCATTCCGCCATTTCGCAACTAGCTTTTGCGCAAACATATCAAGCTTCTTCAAATCCTTTTTCCCGTAGAAAACTGCATACAATAAAATAATTACCGTAATGATTTGAAAGTTAGAGAACTTCCCTGTTTGATAATAGTCCACTACCCCTAAGGTTAAAATAAACACTTCATTTACGAGGAGTACAATCCCCATAATAAAGCTCGCCTTCTTCAAACGGAATCCGTAACGAAGTAAAAAGAAGCCGATAGCCGATAACCAAAATACAATCTCTGCCCCAATTAAAAAATACCAACGATATTCTGCAAGTATACTCATTTATCCATCTCCTTTTCATCATATATACGAAAAGCTTCTTCCATATATAATAAAAGTTCTTCTTCAATTGGATACATGCTCATTTTCTGTGAATCTTCCTTCGATTTTCTAACTTCCCATAACTTATCTAAAAACGCTTCGTCACCATTGGCCATTTCTAAACATTTCTGCATTAATCTCTTCGTTGCCCCTTGTACCTCATCACTCGCTGCTTCTTTGCCGTCTTTCATAAAAGTACGTAATTGCTTTAATAAATCTACCCATTCTAAAACATTCGGATCTTCTTCACTCATATTTGGCAAGTTATGAAGCAATTTTTGTTCTTCCTTTGAAAATACTTCATTTTGAAATATTTCACGTATACGAGACGACTGTTTCGAAAGCTGAATCAGTTCAAACATAACTTTCCAATCAAGTTCCCCTTCCACATCTACCGAATAAACAACAGCTTGTAAAACACGCTCCATTCGATTAAATTTCTTTTGTTCTTCCTGTACAAACCGAAGTTGTTTTTCAAGAGAACCCTTTAAGTTAAGGTCACCTTTTACTAACATATTCGCAGCCTCTTTTAATGAAAAGCCCATTTCCTTTAAAAATAAAATTTGCTGCAACCGTATTACGTCAGCTTCACTATATAAACGATGCCCACCTTCTGTTTTCCCGCTCGGCTTTAATAAATCTATTTGATCATAATAACGTAATGTACGTACCGTTACCCCTGTTTCTCTCGTCAATTGTTGTATTGAAATCACTACCATCACCTCTTCCCCTTCATTATAAAAGATGACGTTACGTAACTTTCAAGACTTTTGTAAAAAAAATACAAAAAGCTGTTTATACTCTTTGTATAAACAGCTTTTACGGAAATAATCCCTTTTGTATAGCGCGCCCACAAAATAAAATAAGTGCTCCAACAACAAC
The DNA here is from genome assembly GCF_056399205.1 of Bacillus sp. 01N45. Lineage (NCBI taxonomy): Bacteria > Bacillati > Bacillota > Bacilli > Caryophanales > Bacillaceae > Bacillus > Bacillus sp. 01N45. The sequence continues at coordinate 341,918 of NZ_JBFTQW010000006.1, read as the reverse complement.
ACTCGTTGCTGTTTTATGATAATGAGCTGAAACTAATAAATAATATGATAAACCTACAGTGCCAATCATAATACAAATGCTTGGCACTGGATAACGAGAGAAGTTCTGCATTCCCCAAAACAAAGCAAAAATAGCCGTAGCGACACATAATACCGGTAATCCCATCCCAGTTCCCCTTTTTCTATCTATTCCTTGTTGCTAACACACTCGTCGATGCCCTACTTATTAATAAGCCAAAAATAGCAATATATAACAACTCATTTACATGTACTGCTTGCCTATCTAAATACTTATTTAAACAAAGATACATAATGAACAAGAACAAGAAGCTTGTAATACTAATCGTAAAATATGACTTCATCTTATTCACAACTCGCTCATCAATCGACGGTACTCCCTCTTCTTTCAAACGCTTCTGTTCTCTATATTCCGCAATACTTATATAAAATGACTAGTGCTACATTCGATATGAAGATTGTTCCCCACGAAATACTTAAAATCATTAAACTCATATTTAAAACAAGACCCGCTAAAAACAAACTTCCTATGAACCGTATAATATCTTACTTACTCATACATGATCAGCCTCTTTTTGATTTCTATATTTCCACTTCGGCCAATAGTTCACAAGAAAATACACCCACTGCCCTATTACAAATAAAACAAATGGCATACCAGCATTTCCGTCAACAATTAAATTATATAAACTCCATATCGCTAAACTAATCGTAAAAAATAACCCTACATATTTAAACGCTTTATCTGACTGAAATCTCTCAAACTCATCTTGCATTTTTCATTCCTCCTATCGCTATGCTCGTTTCCCTATCATGACTCCTATGATGAGACTACCCGCAAATAAGGAACTACATATCATAAATATTTCTTGCACTGGTATAACAGCTCTGCCTATTGCTTTACTCGCAACAATATAAACAATAAGCAATAGAAACGCGAATACAAATGAGACATTTACATATTTTTTTATATTTTCATTTACTCGCTCATCTATATCTGGAAGTTCTTCTTTTTTGTACTTACGCTTTTTGTAATACGAATACACCATCAAAAATACAATTGCTAAAACGTTACTCACTACGAGCGGTAAAATTGGTATAGCCGGATTCATACTATGAACTACAATGTCTCCCAAAAACAATCCAAAAGTCGCACCGATAAATAACTTTTTAGTATCGTTCATTTTTTCTCCCCTTACTCTAGCGTAAATATTTCCTCCACCTTCACCCCAAAATATTTGGCGATTTTTAGGGATAACTCTAGACTCGGGTTATAATGATGGTTTTCAATCGCCACAATCGTCTGCCGCGTCACCTGCATCGCCTTTGCCATTTCAACTTGCGTTATATGATGTTGCTTTCTTAACTCTTTTATTTTATTTTTCACACCCATAGGCTCCACCTTCGAAAGTAAAGATATCTTTACTTTAATTATAAATATTTTCCAGTTATAAGTGAAGATATCTTTACAAATTTTAGAAAAACGTTTCACTGATCACCTTCTCTAACAAAGTACAAGCGTAATTAAATTTATATCAGCTATTTTTTTAATATATCGACACCCGTAGCACTATAAACATAAAAAAAGCTGTCCAAAAATATCTTTTGGAACAGCTTCTTCGTCCTACTACATAAATCCTAATGCATATACAAGAACGTATCCAAGAATCGAAAGGAAAACCGAGCCGATCAGCCCCGCCACGAATGCCTTACTTCCTAACTTACGGAACGTTTTAAACTCTACATTTAAACCAAGCCCCGCCATCGCCATTGCAATAAGCATGTAAGCAAGAACAACGATGTATCCGGCAACAACTTCTGGTATAACCCCGAGCGAATGCACTGCACTCATCGCTAAAAATCCGAAGATGAACCACGGAATTGGAAGGTCACGCCACGATTTTTTTTCCTCGCTACCTTCACTCTTACCAAACCATAATCCAATTAAAATCGCTACTGGCACAAGCATTGCAACGCGCGTTAATTTCACGATAACTGCGATGTCTACAGCCGTACTTCCTCCTGGCGCCGCAGCTGCGATGACATGAGCGATTTCGTGCAGCGTCGCACCTGAGAATACACCGTAACCGTACGGTGAGAAGCCAAGCACTGGGTATAATAGCGTATAAATAAGTGTAAATATTGTACCTAAAATTGCAATAATTGCTGCCCCAACTGCCGTTTCTTCATCCTTCGCTTTCACTTGCGGTGCAATTGCCACGACCGCAGCCGCGCCGCAAATTGCTGTTCCGCACGCTGTTAAAATTCCGAGTTTCTTTTCTACCTTAAATACTTTCGTTAGCCCATATACAACGAAAATCGTAAATGTAATAACAGCGGCAGCGATGACCAATACTTTCGGCCCTGCCTTCGCAATATCAACAAGATTTAACCGCATTCCAAGTAAGATAATCCCAAAGCGCAGCAACTTCTTACTCGCAAAGTTCGTTCCAGCTATCGCTTCTTGTGGAACTCCAATGACTGCGCGCCAAACCATCCCAATTAGAATAGCAATTACTAATTGTCCCATAATATTTAAAAATGGAAGCTCTGCTAAATATTTCGCGGCAATTGCGATTAATAACGTAATCCCAATACCTTGCGAAAATCCAAAGCCCTTCTTCTTTTGTATAACAAGTGTTTGTTCCACTTTGTACCACTCCAATAATCGTATTGGAACATGCATGTTCTTTCTACTTATATTATAAGAGAGTTTCTATAATAAGTTTAATATCAATATTGAATCTCTATCATCAGAAATACTTATGATAAGATGATAGAAAAAGAAAGGAGCCCATTACATGAACGTAGACATTTTAAAAATATTTGTTACTGTCGTTGAACAGAAGCATTTCTCCCGTGCAGCAGAATTATTAAACCTTTCACAGCCTGGCGTAAGTATGCATATACGCAACTTAGAAAACGAATTTGGCACTACACTTATTCAGCGCTCTCCGAAGCACGTTCAAGTGACGGAAGCTGGAAACATATTATATATACACGCAAAACAAATGCTCTCTCTTTATGAAGATGCTAAGCAAGAAATTAACGAGCTACATAACGTTGTAACAGGAACTCTTCGCATCGGTGCTAGTTTCACAATTGGCGAATACTTACTTCCAAAAATACTGGCTAACTATGCGAATGAAAATCCACACGTTGAAGTTCATACCTTTATCTCAAATACAGAAGACGTTTTGCAAAGCCTTCGCTCTAATCAAATCGATATCGGCTTAGTCGAAGGGCAAGTCGTATACGCCGACGTGGACGTTGAAACGTTTATGCAAGATGAAATGAAGCTCGTCGTCCCGCCAAATCATCCACTGCTCCGCACAAATGAAATAAATGAAAGCACACTCCAAGATCAAGTATGGGTATTAAGAGAAAGTGGTTCTGGAACACGCGCTTATAGTGACCGCTTTATTCATCAACACCATTTAAAATTGAAGCGCTTCTTTACATTCAGTAGTATCCAAAGCGTGAAAGAAGCAGTTAGTGCCGGGCTTGGCATCGCTATACTTTCTGATTGGACTGTACGGAAAGAGTTACTGGCAAAAGAGCTATTCCACGTCGAAGTTCCAAATGAACAACTCATCCGTCCATTCTCCATCGTGCGCGGCAAATACTTCATCCCGTCTAAAGCTATTCAGGTGTTTTTAAATTATGTAGACTCTTTTGCGAAAAAACAGCATTGACCTTCACATTAGTGTGAAGGTTTACAATACATGTACAAGGGGTGAAACACATTGCGAATTGGAGAGTTATCAAAAGAAACCGGGGTTAGCGAAAGATCACTAAGACATTATGAAGAAAAGGGATTACTCCCTTCTAAGCGCCTCGCAAATGGCTACCGTGACTTTGATGAAAGTGCCATCGAAAAAGTGGAGCTTATTCAAATGTACTTACAAATTGGCTTAAATTTAGAAGAGACGGCAAGGATGCTGCGCTGCCTCGAAATAGAGCCGCACCTGTACGAAAATCCTTGCAGCAGTATCCTTACGCTTTATGAAGATAAACTTAATGAAGTAACGAAGCAAATCTCATTACTTTCTAGCATTCAAACGAATTTGCAAAAACACGTTTCACTCCTAAAGCAAACAAAAGAAAAGGGATGATTACATGTTTGTTATACATGGCAGTTCAAGACAAAACGGAAATACAGAAGCTTTAACACATATGGTGATTGATGGAATTGAAACAGAACAAATTTACTTGCGTGATCATATCGTCCACCCAATCATAGATCAGCGCCATGATGCAGAAGGATTCCAACCTGTAAATGATGACTACGAGCAGTTAATCGAGCGTATGTTAGAGCACGACACAATTATCTTTGCTACACCGCTATACTGGTATGGAATGAGCGGTCATATGAAAAACTTCGTCGATCGCTGGTCACAAAGCTTGCGTGATACATCTCTTCATTTCAAAGAAAAAATGAAAGGTAAAAAAATGTACGTTGTCATCGTTGGCGGAGACAATCCAAAGCTGAAAGCATTACCGCTTATTGCTCAGTTCCAATATATCTTTGATTTTGTTGGTTCATCATTTGAAGGGTATGTTATTGGGGATGCGAATGGATTGGATGAAATCAAAAATGATGCTGAGGCTCTAGCAAAAGTACAATTGTATAATAATAAGTTCAAAAATAGTAAATAGAAATAAGTTTGACAAACCATTTTGTATGCGCATACAATAAAAGTAACATTATGAAAGGAAGGTACTTTGACCAATGAAGTTCTAATTCTCTTATTTATTTCATCCATCACAAATAGTGAACAAAAAATGATGAAAACTAGCAGGGGATTAGTCTGTCCATTTGTCGATACTTTCTTTCGAAACGATCATGTAAAAAAATCGTTTATTTATGTACGATTTTTTACATGCAAGGGCGACGTTTATCCTCTCTAGTGAAACTAGGGAGGTTTTTTTATGACTATTTTATTCGCACGCAATATTGAAAAGAGCTTTGGTGATCGCACACTATTTACGTTACCGTCACTGGAAATTCAAGCACAGGATCGCATAGGAATTGTCGGAGTCAACGGAGCTGGTAAATCTACGTTATTACAAATATTAAGTAAAGAAATAGAAGCTGACAAAGGCATAGTAACTCATCATAGTTCTATCAGCATCATTCCTCAACTTAGCGAGGAACTACCGGAAACCACTTCTGCTCTCGCAAAAGGAAAATGGAGTATTTCAAACGTTACAGATGCAATGAGCGGTGGTGAACGAATGCGGCTAAAGATTGCTCATGCTCTCGAACAAGATGCAGGAATTTTATTTGCTGATGAACCAACAAGCCACTTAGATATGGTTGGTACAGAGCAATTAGAAAAGGCACTTTTATCTTATAAAGGGTCACTTGTTTTAATATCGCATGATCGTGAATTTCTAGATAATATATGTACAAAAATTATTGAAATTGAAGACGGGACGATTCAAGAGTATAAAGGAAACTATTCCAACTATCGAAAGCAAAAAGAACGTGAACGAACACAAAAACAAGCAGAATATGATCAATATATACAAGAAAAAAATCGTTTAGAGCAATCAATTTCACAAAAAAAGCAACGTGCTTCTAATATGACAAAAATCCCAACTCGATTCAGTTCATCTGAATCTAAACTTTATAAGTTAAGCGGGGCTCATAGCCAAGAACAGGTTAGCAAAGCAGCGAAAGCATTAGAAACACGTCTCGAAAAACTAGAAAAGAAAGAAAAGCCAAAGGAACTTTCTCAGACTCAGTTTGACGTGCAATACCATACACCCATTCATAGTAAAGTGGCAGTACAGTTCAATAAAGCAACAAAGAAAATAGGCGACCGCACACTATTTAAAAATATGAATGGAACCATTGCCCCTGGTGCAAAACTTGCTATTTTAGGTGCAAACGGAAGCGGCAAAACAACTTTGTTCAACATGCTTCTCGCAAACGAGCGTGGCATTCAGCTTTCGAAAAGTTGTAAAATTGGATACTTTGAACAAACACTATCAATTTTAAAAACAGATAAAACCATTTTAGAGAACGTTCTAGAAGAAACCAACTATACAGAAGCATTCGTTCGAACAATACTCGCACGGCTTTTATTCCGCCGTGAAGATGTTCATAAACCTGTACATGTCTTAAGTGGCGGCGAACGAATGAAGGTCGCACTCGCAAAAGTATTTTTAGGAAACTATAATATGCTTCTGCTCGATGAACCGACAAACTATTTAGACTTAGCGACGCAAGAAGAATTAGAAATCATGTTACAAGAATATCCTGGCACAATACTTTTCATTAGCCATGACCGTGCCTTTATTCGCTCTGTTGCAGACCATATTCTACAAGTAGATGAGAGTGAACCAAGAATATTCCACGGTAATTACGAGCAATACACAAAAAGAACCACCGGGGATTCTGTAAACGTAACTGAACAAGAATTATTACGATTACAAACAAAATTAACAGAAATTATCGGCCGAATTTCCATGCCAAATCATCACGATGATATCCCATCTCTCGAACAAGAATACGAAACATTATTAGTTCAAATCCAGAAATGTAAAGAAGCGCTCTAATGTCTTCCCTATATATCGACAGGGCCTTCCGCATTTCCCAAGAAATATTGGAACTTCGACATAGAATAGCATTAATAAAAGTGAAAAAGCCGTGCATCAGCACGGCTTTTTCACTTTAAATACGGACAGCAGTTCCGCTCACTGCAACCATTAGCATTCCTTCGCGAACTACTTCGTAATCCACGTCGATACCAACAATTGCATTCGCATTTTTTTGTCTTGCGAAAGTTTTCATCTCTTCCATTGCAATGTCGCGCGCTTCTTTTAATTTACTTTCATAAGCGCCCGCACGACCGCCGACAACGTCACGGACAGAGGCGAAAAGGTCACGAACGATATTCGCGCCCATAATCGCTTCTCCATTGACGATATCGATATACTCAATAATTTCTTTTCCTTGAATTGTAGACGTTGTTGTTACAATCATGCTTCATAGCCTCCCATATAAGATTTTCACTTACTTATGGTGCACTAATTCAGCAGAAATTATATTTACGAACTGAACTGTGCTTCGTATAACCTGCTGTATCCTCCGCCTTGTTCAATTAATTCATCATGTGAACCTTGTTCTGCAATACCATCTTTATTTACAACGACGATACGATCTGCATTTTTAATCGTTGCAAGTCTGTGAGCAATAACTAATGTTGTACGGCCCACAGATAGTTCAGCAAGTGATTTTTGAATCGCCAGTTCCGTCTCTGTATCTAATGCGGAAGTCGCTTCATCTAATATTAAAATTGGCGGGTTTTTCAAGAACATACGAGCAATCGCTAGACGCTGCTTCTGTCCACCAGAAAGTTTCACCCCACGCTCACCGATAACGGTATCTAAACCGTCTGGTTGTGAGTAAATTAAGTCTTCTAACTGCGCACGTTTTACTGCCTGCCAAATTTCAGCTTCTGACGCCTTTAAGTTTCCGTAAGCGATATTTTCACGAATTGTTCCTGAGAATAAGAACACATCTTGCTGCACAATTCCAATTTGCTTACGAAGTGAAGATAACGTCATATCTTTCGTATCAATACCATCAATTTGAATCGATCCAGACGATTGTTCATAAAAACGTGGTAATAGACTACATAACGTCGTTTTTCCAGCTCCTGATGGTCCTACGAAAGCAACTGTTTCACCTGCATGTATTTTCAAATTAATATCATTTAAAATCGGTTCTTTATTTTCATATCCGAATGTAATGTTGCTATATTGAATATCACCATGTACATGTTTAACTTCCATCGCATCTTTAGAGTCTACAATATCTGGCTCTGTTTCAAGAAGCTCTACATATCTCTTAAAACCAGCGATCCCTTTCGGATAGCTTTCGATTACCGCATTAATTTTTTCAATTGGGCGGAAGAAAATATTCGTTAATAGAACGAATCCGATAAATCCACCGTACGTTAATTCACCTTGCAGAACAAACCATGTACCGCATATTAAGACGAAGAGCGTTACGAGACGCATGAGCATATAACTAATCGATGAATTTAACGCCATAATTTTATACGCCATTAATTTCGTTGTACGGAAACGAGCATTGTTTACAGCAAATTGCTCTTTCTCAAACTTTTCATTTCCGAATGCTTGTACAACACGGATACCGCCAACGTTGTTCTCAATACATGCATTGAAATCAGCAACGTCTGAGAATAAACGTCTAAACGTACCTGTCATTTTTTTATTGAAGTAAAGTGCCAACCACAATAGGAATGGAATAACGAAGAACGTTAATAACGCTAACTTCCAGTTGATCATCATCATAAATGAGAATGCCCCAACTAAAGTCATAACAGCGATAAATAAATCTTCTGGCCCATGGTGAGCAATTTCCCCAATTTCCATTAAGTCGTTTGTAAGACGTGAAATTAAATGACCTGTTTTATTATTGTCAAAAAATCTGAATGATAGCTTTTGAATGTGATCAAATAATTTCTGTCTCATATCCGTTTCAATGTTAACACCAAGCATATGTCCCCAATATGTAACGACATATTGTAAGCCTGCATTTAATATATACACTGCAAGTAAACCGAAACAAGCCCATAAAATAAGCGTCCAGTTTTGTCCTGGCAATAACTTATCAATAAATTGATTTACGATAAGCGGGAAGCCAAGTTCTAGTAACCCTGCGACAACTGCGCAAGAAAAGTCGAGTATAAATAAACCTTTATACGGTTTATAGTAAGAAAAAAATTTACGTAGCATATCTTACCTCCATTTTCCAAAATTAAAAAGACTCACTAAATGATAACCATTATCAAATAATTATTCAAGTTATCCGTCTATGAAACTAAAAAGAATGTTTGCGATGGTTGTCGTTTTTTCCATAAATTCGATATATTTGAATAATCACCGATATAAATTTCATTTACTACTAATCCCGCCCCCACAACCAAAAAGGGTATCACCACAAGGTGATACCCTTTCCTCTATTACATCGCTTCCGAATCCCACTCATGCTCCTGCTGAACAAACACAATTCCTAATTCGTGATGTCCTCCGGCGTATAATGCCGTTTGGGCAAGGCGAAGCTCTCCATTTGTATCTAATACTTCTAATTTACAAAATGCTCCTGTCGTCTTCGTTTGAAGCGCATCATAAAATTCCTCAGCGCTTCTTGGAATGACTCCATTTACTTTCGTAATCACTTCTCCAGGCAGTAAATTCAGCTCCGCCCCAATTGTATTCGGGATTGTATCTAATACAACAAGTCCATCATTACGTGCAGCGAAATACGCCGGTCTCGTCTCATCGGCAATTTTTTCTTGCATGGAAATTGTGAAACGCCCAAGCATTGCGACTCCCATTGCGATAATGGCAAGTACGTGCCACCAATAACTTGCGATTCCTAAAACAAGTACAATTCCTGCTAATCCGTAGACACGCCTTCCTGTAAATAATAAAGCTTCCGTTGGCTCATAACTTCTAATCTTTCTCATAAATCCAATTAAAAATGGAACGAGGAATAGAGAATAGGTATGTGAACCGATTGAAACGACAGGCCACCATGAAATAAACTGCGTTACTGCATCACCTGGTACAAGAATAAAAATAGGAACGATCCATAAACGCTTTGATTCGTGTAAACCAATCTTTAGCCCACGCTTACCCTTCCTAATCTTCGGCGTAGAATATCCTACTGCATTTTTAGAAATCAACAAGCCCTCTACAACGAGCATGACACCTAGTAAAATAGCAAGAGATACAATCGTACTCTCTTCCCCTTCTCCAAGCTGTAAGAAGGAAACTGGTAGCTTAGAAGATACTAGAACGCATACAATTGCGATACTAAATGTATAAGCTGCTGATAAATATCGATACATAGCAGTTAATCCAAATAATAACGTCCAAAGTAAGATGACCCATAAGCTCGCTTTGGAAACGACAAGGCCAAGTCCAATTGTAAGAATAGATACGATTAATCCGTATCCAACTCCCGCAAATAGAGATGTTCGCAGTTCAAACCAAATATCATAAACTTTAAAGGAAAAATCCTTTCGTTCTCGTAACATACGTAAGTATCCAACGAAGATACTACTTATTAAAAATACATAGACAGCAGGGTGTAAGAAAAAACGTCCAACTGCCCGCATTATTTCAAAAATCCATGCCTCCACGAACTCATTCACCACCATTTATATCATTCTTTCTTTTTATATTATCATAACTGGACAAACGTTTGTTTAACACAAAAAAATACAGGCAGCAAACTGCCTGTATTTCTTTTTATTTCGCTTTAATGGGCAGTAAGACCCCCACCTCAAAATTCAGCGAAAGCAAAGAATTTAGGTGGGGGATCCACTGCCCATAAAAGTCCGATTGGTTCAACTAATAATTAGTGGGGATGAAGAAAACCCCCACTGATTAAAGTTTCACTTTATTTCACTATTAATTTTAATGCGGACTGTAATTGTAGATCATTTTCTCCAGAACGGATTTTTTCAATAATTTTAGTTTGAATCGCCTCAGCTGTCTTTTTATCAAGCTGTCCCGTCGCTTCCATCTCATTCGCATTTTGGAATGCTTTCAGCGCTGATTCTGTCTCTTTACTAAAGTATCCATCTTCACGCCCTGGTACATATCCTAAACTCTTAAGCATTTCTTGCGCGTGTTTTACTTGCACATCATTTGAATTGTATGAAAGTGTCTTTTCAATTTGAATTGGTGTCGCATGATAATAATCTGGTTGCTTCACTTCTACTGTTGGCGCGATTCCTTTTTTATGAATCCAGTTTCCATCCGGTGTTAACCATTTAAACATCGTTAATTTAATGTTGCTGCCATCTTTAAATGGAACGGCTTGCTGAACAGTACCTTTACCAAACGTTTTTTCACCAATTAAATCGTATCCTTCTCCCTCTTTTAGCGCACCCGCTAAAATCTCTGAAGCAGAAGCACTTCCGTTATCAATTAATACTGAAATTGGATATGGCTTTTTCTCTTTCAGTTCCGTAGAGAATTTCTTTTTCTCACCATTTCGTTGCTCTACTTGTAGCATCGGCTTTTTATCCGTCATAATTTCCCCTAGTATCTCTTCTACACTATTTAAGTAGCCACCAGGATTACCACGCACGTCAATAACTAAGCCTTTTATGTTTTTCTTCTCTAACTCTTTTAACTGATCCTTAAATTCTTTCGCTGTATTTTCAGCAAAAGAAGTGATTTGCATATAACCGATATCTTTTCCGCTCTCTTGTTTCACAGAACTAAACACCGTGAAGATTGGAATTTTTTCACGCTTAATTTTAAATACAATCGGATCAGCTACTCCTGCACGCTTAATTTCAATCGCGACAGTCGTTCCTTTTTTACCACGAATCTTTAATACTGCTTCTTCACGTGATAAATCTTTCACACTATTTCCATCTACAGATAAAATTTGGTCATTCGGTTTAATTCCAATCTTTTCTGCCGGTGAGCCTTTAATTGGAGATACGATAATGAGCTTACCGTCCGTTTTGTTCACCTCAGCCCCGATCCCCTCTAGCTCAGGATCAAGTGATTCACTAAACTGTTTAGCCGTTTCTTTATCCATATACGTGGAATAAGGGTCCTTCAGCGTAGACAACATGCCTTGTATTGCACCTTCGACTAACTTGTCATCCTTCACGTCTTCCACATAACGTGAATCAATTAGTGCATACGCCTCATTAATTTTTGCCAAATTCCCTTGTGAGGTGCTAGCGTTTCCACTCGAAATTGTTTGCGTTACTTCTGCTGGGTTAACCCCAAATAAAGACATACCTGCAAACATTCCGCCAGCACCAATTAAAAATGCAACAACCATTCCAATAATTGCAACTCTACGTTTCAATGCGGAATTCCCCTTTCCAAAACACACAGGTGGTGTAGCAAAAGGCATCACACAGTGTGTGATGCCTTTACCTATTTCTACTATATGATAAGCTTGTACGAATTATGTTTGCAACTTTTTATACTTTTAAGAAGCGACGAATTGACATTACACTTCCCCACATACCGATTAAAGCCCCGATTAACACTAGTAAACCAGCTAATTGGAATACGAAAGGACTGTATGGTAGAAGTTCGAAAATTGTTCCGCCAAGTTTTTCGTTAAACACACTTTGTAGTGAATTATACGTAGCTAGAATTAAGCCAATTGGAATAATTGATCCTAATACTCCTAGGAATAATCCCTCTAATAAGAACGGCCAACGAATAAACCAGTTTGTTGCACCTACCAGTTTCATAATTTCGATTTCTGTACTACGAGCATAAATTGTAATTTTAATTGTATTAGAGATTAAGAACATCGCTGTGAATAAAAGACCTGCAATTAACGCAATCCCGATATTACGTCCTGTTTTTACAGTATCAAATAATTTTTCAACTTGACCTTTACCGTATTGAACATTACTTACAAACTGCATTTTCTCAATCTTTTTCGCGATTGTCGCTGTATCTGTTGGTTCTTTTGCTTTTACAATGAATACGTTTTTAAGTGGGTTATCTTGTTCAAATAACTCAAACGTTTTTCCGCTATCACCTAAGCTTTTAATTAAGCGTTTTAGCTCTTCTTCTTTAGAAGAATATTTAATAGATTCTACTTTTGCAATCTTACTCATATCATCTTCTAATTTCTTTTGATCAGCTTCTTTTGCTGCTGGATCAATGTGTACACGAATTTCTACATCTTGCTCTACTTTCGTCGCAAAATGGTTCATATTCATTATCGCTGTTAAAAAGACACCTACAAGTAATAATGTAACTGTTACTGCACTAACAGAAGCAAATGTCATCCATCCGTTACGTGATAGATTCTTTACACCTTCTCGCAAATGTCGACTAAGGGTCTTAGCCTTCATATCCGTATCCTCCCTCAATCTCATCTCGAACAATTTTTCCGCCTTCAATCGCGATTACACGATGACGAATTGTATTTACGATATCTGAGTTATGTGTCGCCATAACAATCGTTGTACCACGCTCGTTAATACGCGTAAAAATCTTCATAATATCAAGAGCTGTTTCAATATCTAAGTTACCTGTTGGCTCATCGGCAATTACAACCTTCGGTCTATTAACAATTGCTCTCGCAATCGCAACACGTTGCTGCTCTCCGCCCGAAAGTTCACTTGGTAGTGCGTCTGCACGATCCTCAAGACCTACAAGACCTAAAACTTCTGTTACACGCTCACGAATGGCTTCTTTTTCTTCTTCAATTACTTCTAAAGCAAACGCAACATTCTCATATACCGTTAACTTAGGTAGTAATTTAAAATCTTGGAAAATTACGCCTAATTGACGACGGAAATATGGAACATCTCTTTCTGCTAATGTTTCAATAACAAGTCCATTTACATTAATTGATCCTGTAGATGGCTTCTCTTCACGATACATCATTTTAATAAATGTAGATTTCCCGGCTCCACTCGGTCCAACTACGTATACAAACTCACCTTGTTTAATGTTAACTGTGAGACCAGCAATGGCTTTCATACCATTCGGGTACTCCTTATAAACATTCGTCATTTTTATCATTATTTATCACCCAATACTTAATGATTTTTTTCGAAATACTTTTCTGTACATCTGAAAATAAAAGATAACCTTTTATTCTCGCTTAACCACTCTTGTTGAAGGTAGCTTCCATTCATGCTTTTTATTAGCAGCGCTACTCTATGTAATATATTTCAGCAAAATTCTACAAACCTCATTGTAACATCAAACGGTTTCCAGTTCGGATACATTTTTGTTACAGTTATGTTACATCAAAAAAAAAGGAAACGAGTCGTCATAGTTCTTACCCAAAATCATTTTGGGATAAGATTATATAACCAACCCGTCCAGTTCACCCTTTTTATTTATGTTCAGCTAACCACTCAGCTACTTTTTTCGCATCCTCACCTTGAATAATTCCTGGTGACATGGAACCGCGACCTTTTTCAATAATCTTTTCAATCTCTGCTGCATCATATTTCTGTCCCACTTTTCGTAAATCCGGTCCAGTTGCTCCCGATAAATCTTTCGCGTGACAGCCTATACAACTTTTTTGGTAAATTTGCTCTGCGCTATCTGTGCTTGCAGATTGTTTCGAAGGCTTACTCTCTTCTTTATTTCCACATGCTCCTAAAGCAAAAACGACTGATGTTCCTAACGCAATAGCCAACAATTTCTTTTTCACTTCTATCGCTCCCCATTGTTGATATTCTTTTCATTCCTAACACACTCATTTTCATTATAAGCATTATCTTTATATAGAAAAACTAAGGTATATTTCATATTTTTCAAAAATACAGTAAAAACCCTGATAATATAAAGCTTTCATAAGTTGTTTCAATTCTGTGAACAACATAAAAACTTCTATAAAGAATTCTTGTTGAACAGAAAATCAGAAAAGTTCTGTTCAAGTCTTACTCTATTGCCGCTCTGTTTTACTATTCTCTACTTTTTACAATACAATATACAACATTGTATGCTACATATAATCTCATCAAAAAGAGAAGTTGTCGTTTCCAACTTCTCTTCCTCTTTACTTCATCTATAGAAATAAAATCAAATTCTTTATATCCTCGATTATCCTCAGCATACGCCGACAACTTTGTTGGCTTTTTTTCGCTTATTAGATGCGAGAACGTAAGTAAGCATCAATAAATGGATCAATTTCTCCATCCATAACTGCTTGCACGTTACCAACCTCTGTATTTGTACGGTGGTCTTTCACAAGAGAATACGGGTGGAATACGTAAGAACGAATTTGGCTACCCCATCCGATTTCTTTTTGTTCACCGCGAATTTCATCTAACTCCGCTTGTTGCTCTTCTAATTTCTTTTGGTATAATTTCGCTTTTAACATTTTCATCGCGTGCTCACGGTTTTTAATTTGTGAACGCTCTGACTGACATGTTACAACTGTGTTTGTTGGTGTATGTGTAATACGAACTGCTGAGTCTGTCGTATTAATATGCTGTCCACCTGCACCACTTGCACGGTACGTATCAACTTTTAAGTCTTCTGAACGTATTTCGATTTCAACTTCATCATTGAACTCAGGTACGACTTCACAAGATACGAACGATGTATGACGACGGCCTGAAGAATCGAATGGCGAGATACGTACAAGACGATGTACACCTTTCTCTGCCTTTAAATAACCGTAAGCGTTATGACCTTTAATTAATAAAGTAACACTCTTAATACCAGCTTCATCACCTGGTAAGTAGTCAACCGTTTCTACTTTAAACCCACGTTTTTCAGCCCAACGTGTGTACATACGTAATAACATAGAACCCCAGTCTTGTGACTCTGTTCCACCAGCACCTGGGTGTAATTCTAAAATAGCGTTATTTTTATCATAAGGATCGCTTAGTAGTAGCTGAAGCTCATACTCATTCATTTCTTGAATTAAGCCTTTCACTTCTGATTCAAGCTCCTCATGTAAATCTTCATCATACTCTTCTTTTAAAAGCTCATGCGTGATTTCTAAATTTTCGAAGGTCTCATCTAACTGACGGAACTTTCCAACCATCTCTTTCAGTGCATTAGCTTCGTTAATTACAGCTTGTGCGCCTTGTTGGTCATCCCAAAATCCTGCACCCATCATTGTCTCTTCTAACTCTGCAATTTGTTTCTCCTTAGTAGGAAGGTCAAAGAGACCCCCTAAAAGCCGCTAATCTCTTAGCCATTTTCTCTAATTCTTGTCTAATTTCTACTAATTCCATTTCCTTCACCTCTATGTAATTGCTGTTACTTTCTTATGAGAACAAGGGAAACTCTCTCCACTTATGACGGAGAGAGTTTAAACTTTCTTAATTATACATTTTTGATGTAAAATTTTGCAAAGCAATCTGGGCTACCGCCCTGTATTACTTCCCGATACCACAGCAGTTTTTATATTTTTTACCGCTACCACATTTACATAAATCGTTGCGGCCTACTTGGTCACCTTTTACAACTGGTTTTTTCTTCGCTTCTTCGCCATCGCTAGATGGATGAACAGCTTCACCTTGAACAACTTCTTGACGCTCTAAGTTTTGTTCAATTTCAGCTTTCATAATGTAACGAGAAATTTCCTCTTCAATAGAAGCAATCATTGACTCGAACATTGCGAATCCTTCCATTTGATACTCACGAAGTGGATCAATTTGACCGTAAGCACGTAAATGAATACCTTCACGAAGGTGATCCATCGCATCAATATGCTCTGTCCATTTCGTATCTACTACACGGAATACAACAACTTTTTCGAACTCACGCATTTGCTCTTCTGGCAGAAGCTTTTCTTTGTCGTTGTAACGCTCTATTAATTTCGCGATAATTGGCTCGCTCATTTCCTCTGGAGCAAGACGACGTAACTCTTCTTCTTTTATATCGCCTTCTTGCAGAAGGTTGGCATTTAAGTAGTCAACAAGACCTTTAATGTTCCAATCTTCTTCAATTTCCTCTTGTGTATGAAGCGCAACAGCACGTTCTACTGTAGATTTCATCATACCTTCAATAATACTGCGTAAATTCTCAGAATCCATTACTTCTTGACGCTGTTTGTAAATAACTTCACGTTGCTGACGAAGTACATCATCGTACTGCAGTAACTGCTTACGTGCATCATAGTTATTTCCTTCTACACGTTTTTGTGCAGATTCTACCGCACGAGAAACCATTTTACTTTCAATCGGCTGTGAATCATCCATACCAAGACGATCCATCATCGCTTTCATATTGTCAGAACCGAATCGGCGCATTAGTTCATCTTCCATAGACAAGTAGAACTGCGTTACACCAGGGTCCCCTTGACGACCAGCACGACCACGTAACTGATTATCAATACGACGGCTTTCGTGACGCTCTGTACCGATAACTGCTAGACCAACGTTTTTAATATCGTCTCCAAGCTTAATATCCGTACCACGACCAGCCATATTCGTCGCAATCGTTACAGCACCTTTCATACCAGCTTCTGCAATGATATCTGCTTCACGCGCATGGTTTTTCGCGTTTAAAATGTTATGGCGTACACCTTTACGTGTTAACATTTTTGAAATAAGCTCTGACGTTTCAATTGCAACTGTACCGACAAGAATAGGTTGCCCTTGTTTATGACGATTTACAATATCCTCAACAACTGCATTGAATTTGCCTTCCATTGATTTGAAGATTAAATCAGCACGGTCATCACGAATAATATCTTTATTCGTTGGAATTACGATAACATTCATATTGTAAATACTACGGAATTCTTCTTCTTCCGTTTTCGCTGTACCAGTCATACCAGATAACTTTTCATACATACGGAAATAGTTCTGGAACGTAATTGTTGCGAGTGTCATACTTTCATTTTGAATTTCTACGCCTTCTTTTGCTTCAATAGCTTGGTGCAAACCTTCGCTATAACGACGACCTTTCATAAGACGACCAGTGAATTGGTCTACAATTACGATTTCGCCTTCTTGTACAACATAATCTGTATCAAGATGCATAACAACGTGTGCACGAAGCGCCTGATTAATATGGTGAAGAAGTGCGACATGTTTTAAATCGAATAAGTTTTCAATATGGAAAGCTTTCTCTGCTTTCGTAATACCATCTTCAGTTAACATTACATTTTTCGTTTTCACATCAAATGAATACTCTTTTTCATTTTCTAATGTACGAACGAATGCATTTGCAAACATGTATAGCTCTGTTGATTTTTGAGCTTGTCCCGAAATAATAAGCGGCGTACGTGCTTCATCGACTAAAATAGAATCGACTTCATCGATAATAGCAAAATGAAGTGGACGCTGAACGCACTGTTCTCTATATAAAACCATGTTGTCACGTAAGTAATCGAATCCAAGCTCATTATTTGTGCTATACGTAATATCAGCAGCATAAGCCTCTTGTTTCTCTTCGCGTGACATGCTGTTTAAGTTAATTCCTACTGTTAAGCCTAGGAACTCATGAAGTTGTCCCATTTCGCTCGCATCACGTTGTGCTAAGTATTCATTGACTGTAACAACGTGAACACCTTTTCCTGTTAAAGCATTTAAATATACAGGTAATGTAGATGTTAATGTTTTACCTTCACCCGTTTTCATCTCAGAGATATTCCCTTCATGTAAGGCAATACCACCCATTAACTGCACGCCATACGGACGCATTCCAAGAACACGAGTCGCAGCTTCGCGAACAACTGCAAAAGCTTCAGGAAGTAGATCATCTACTGTCTCACCTTTTGTTAGACGTTCTTTAAATTCAAGCGTCTTTCCTTTTAATTGTTCATCTGTTAGTGGCTTAATAGATGATTCTAATGCATCAATTTGCTCAACTGTCTTCTGCATACGTTTAATTTGGCGTTGATTTACATCAAATACCTTTTTTAAAATACCGATCATAGGAAATACGCTCCTCTTTTTTTATTAAAATAAAACTTCCGATTGTTTTTTCTTTTTCTATTACAATCAGTCGTTATAAAAATCAAATGTATGTTATGCCAATTTTTCTCCTAATTAAAAAAACTAAAATGTATATACCTAATGATAATTGTAACACTTGTCTTATAACTATGACAACAATCGGCCGAATGTCTCGTTCTAAATTAAGAAAACTTTAAAAAAAAATCTATTTTCAGCAAAAAAAGCGCAGCCATTTCGGCTGCGCTTTTGAATTATTATTTAGTTTCGATTAAACCATATTTCCCATCTTTACGGCCGTATACAACATTAGTTTCATTTGTATCAGCATTTGTGAAGACGAAGAAATTATGTCCTAGCATATCCATTTGTAGGATCGCTTCCTCAACGTCCATCGGTTTTAAATCAAATCGTTTTGTACGTACAAGTTCTAATTCATCCTCTTCTACCGCATCCAGAACAGCTACTGCTTCTGGAAGGATAAAGTTCGTTTTCATAGAACCTTTCTCACGTAACTTACGATTTACCTTTGTTTTATGTTTACGAATTTGTCGCTCAAGTTTATCAACTACTAAATCGATAGCAGCGTACATATCGCTATTAGTTTCTTCTGCACGAAGTAATAAATCAGTAAATGGAATTGTTACCTCGACACGTTGCTTGTCAGAGTATACTTTTAAATTAACTTTAATCTCTGGGAATGTATCAAAATAACGCTCTAACTTACTTAGTTTTTTCTCTACATATTCCTTTAATGCTGGAGTTACTTCAATATTTTCACCACGAATGTTGAATTTCATAGATGAATTCCTCCTTTCAAGCCTATGTACTATAATTTCGACATTGGCTTAAAAACTCCTTCTAACTTTTTTAAAAAAATTAGTGGAATTGCGATTTTTTTATCGTTTTTTGTTGATTTGTTGAAATGAAAAGATGCATCGTTTCTATCTTTATTTTATCCTATTAACATCGTGAATAACGAATATAACTGTGGACAATTCGTTACAGAAAAGAAACAACTTTTTGACAACTTGATTCATAACAAAAACCCCTTGCAAAAAACAAGAGGTTCTACCATATATATAACGTTGCCACAAACGCAGCTCTCTCTTCCCAAAAACAATATTCCTACAGTTTTACAACATTAGCTGCTTGTGGTCCACGTGCTCCATCTACAATGTCAAACTCAACTTGTTGCCCTTCTTCTAATGACTTATATCCATCTTGTTGAATAGCAGAAAAATGAACAAACACATCATCACCATCTTCACGCTCAATAAACCCAAATCCCTTTTCTGCATTGAACCATTTCACTCTTCCTTGCATGTTCATTCCATTCCCTTCACTCTAAAAATCAGGGCATTCGCCCCATACTTTGACTATAACGAATGACAACTTACGAAGTCAAAGAAGACTTATCGTCTTTTTATTATCCCTTTCGACAGTTACAGATCAACTTCTACAAAGCGTCAAACTAGAAACTTCCCTTGCTCCTCTATTGTATAAAAGACTTCCAATTTGTCTAACTGTAATTCCTGTCGTATATACATCATCAACGAGTAAAATATGTTGATCATGAAACATATCTTCTCCCTGAAAATAAAAAGGATTACTTCCCGAAAGCCTTTCTTTACGTGTCTTCTTACTTTGCTTTTCTGTTTCCCTTCTTCTTAATGAGGGATAAGAAATTTTGACAGGTAAACATGCTGCTAATAACTCTGCCTGATTAAAACCACGTTCATATTCCCGTTCCCTACTAAGCGGAACAGCAATAACACTTGAAATGCTCGTAAAATGCTTTTGAAACAGCTCCCGAAAGGATCGATAAAAAATATGAACTAACTCCGCATCTCCCCGAAACTTAAACTGTGCTAATATTTCTTTCATCTCATCATCGTACACGTGCAAAGAACGATTTTTAAAAGGACGATACTTCTCCTCTTTTATCCACCTTATGCAATCCACACAAATATCATTTTCTTTATATTCGGAAGTCAAGTCCTCTAAAGGTCGCCCACACTCCATGCAAATCTCTCCTATAATATAGGAAAGTTTCCGCTCACACCTATCACATATATATTTTTTGTGAGACTTTACAAAGAAGGTGTACCAACTAACTGTTTCCAACATATACTCATCGCAAAGTAGACAATGCATTAATCGATTAATCCTTGTTCTTTCGCCTTTTTGTTCATACTTTGAATATGCCTTTTCGCGCGTACCATCGCCTC
The DNA here is from genome assembly GCF_056399205.1 of Bacillus sp. 01N45. NCBI lineage: Bacteria > Bacillati > Bacillota > Bacilli > Caryophanales > Bacillaceae > Bacillus > Bacillus sp. 01N45. Next base: position 321,248 of record NZ_JBFTQW010000006.1, on the reverse strand, counting down.
TGTCTTACCGCAATGAAAATAAACGACCTCGCCATAAGGTTCTTCAAAACTACGACCTGCTCGGCCTGCAATTTGTACAAGCGCACTTTCTGAAAAGATTTCTTCTTCCGCCCCTAACACCGCAACTTGTAAATTCTTCACAGTTACTCCTCTCTCTAAAATTGTCGTTGTAACTAATAACGGAATTTCTCCCTTTCTGAAAGCTGCTACTTTTTCTTTTCTCATCGCATCTTCTGCATGTACACCATCGATTCTAGGATCCAACGTTTTCAATATCAGGCTCAATTCTTCTATATATCGCACATGAGGAACAAATAAAAAAATGGGATACTTTTTGCTTACGTACATTTCTAACCATTGTAGTAAAAATCGAGGGATTTTTTTCTGATGGAGGCTTTTCTTCCAATTTCCGCACCAGCAAAATAGAGGAACTGGTAACGGATGACGATGGTATCGTCCAGAGACAATGATACCTTTTTGTTTCCCGCTTCTGAAATTACGCTTCCACTTTTCATCTGGAGTTGCAGTTAAATAAATACGCGCTGCTTTCTCTTTCATCGCTTGTTGCACTGCATACTGCAACATTTGATCCGCATGATACGGGAAGGCATCGATCTCATCTACAATCATGACATGAAACGCTCTATAGTAACGTAACAATTGATGAGTCGTTGCAACGACTAACGCTGCATCTTTGTCCCTATCTTCACTTCCTCCGTATAAGGACGCTACATTTACATTTGGAAACACTTTTTGTAATCTCGGCGCTAATTCTAGTACAACGTCTGTTCTTGGCGTTGCGATACAAACCCTTTCTCCTTTTCGCAATGCCTCTTCCATACCGTAAAATAGCATTTCAGTTTTTCCAGCCCCGCACACAGCCCAAATAAAAAAAGAGTCTTTCTTCTTAATAGCTTCTATAACACCTTGCGCTGCCAAATCCTGACCAGTAGACAAGGTCCCGTTCCACTGTAACGAATTTATACCTTTTTCTCCTTTTCTTTCAGCGATCCCACGAACGAGTACAGCACATTCACTAACTCTTCCCATCGTTATACACTTCCGGCAATACGTACATACTTTACTGCACCTTTTACATAAAAATGACGCAAATAATCGCTGCTCTATATTTCCGCAGCGCTGACACATATATTTAGAAGCTTTCTTTTTTACACCTTGTACACATACGACCTCTCTCTTCTTTTTCAAATCTTGTAATGTATCCCGTAAATCTGAAGAGAGTTCCTCTAATAGTAACTGTTTCCCTGTTAACATCAGCAACCACCTCCATCACTACTATAAACCCTTCTCATAATCTCGTAAAAAATCAAAAAAGCCGATAACCTACTTATAAAATAGTAAGCTATCGACTTTATACACATGTTTTATTCGTTTATAAATCCTAGAATCTACCGTATCCTAAGAAATGTTTTTGGTTGTAGCTACTGCTTAAGCTAGCGTAAGCAATCCCTTTATCACCAGCATGAATCATTTGGCCATTCCCAACGTAAATACCGATGTGAGATGGACCTGGTTTATAAGTACCTTGGAAGAATACTAAATCTCCAGGTTGTGGGCTACTTACTTTAGAAACTGAGTTCCAGTAACCTGCAACGTCTTGACGACCTACGCCGAAGATGTAAGAAATGAATCCACTACAGTCAAAACCACCGTTTGATGGAGATGCACTTCCCCAAACATATGGTAAGCCTAAGTAACCTTGTGCTTTACCAATTACGCCACCCGCATTTGAAGCTGGTGCTGGCTCTGCTTGTTTTTTTTCTTGCTTAGGTGCTTCTTTTTTAGGCTCTTCTTTTTTAGGTTCTTCTTTTTTAGGTTCCTCTTTTTGAGCTTGTCCACCATTGTTTGCTGGTACTGCAGGTGCAGCTTGCTCTGCTGGTGCTTGTGCTGTAGGCGCTTGTGCATCTTTAGCAGCTTGTTCTGCTTGTTTTTGAGCAGCAGCTTCTTGTGCAGCTTTTTCTTGTGCTTCTTGTTCAGCAATACGTTGTAATTGTAGTGCTTGTTTTTCAAGATCTTTCAATTGACTTTCCGTACTTGTCATTGAAGTTACAACTGTATCCATTTTACCGCTTAAATCATTTACTGCAGTTGCTTTTTTCGCTTTTTCAGCGTCAAGTTCTTTCTTAGCAGTTTCAATTTGAGCTTGTGCTTCTTTTAATTCTTTTTGCTTTGTTTTTACCGTTTCAACATCTTTTTTCACGTTCGCTTGATCTTCTTGTTGTGTTTTCATGATATCTTCGTCAGACTCAAGAATTTTAGAAACAGAAGTTAAACGATCAACTAAATCTGCAACGTTTTTAGAGTTTACAAGAACTTCTGTTACAACGTTCGTATTTGGTTGTTCTTGAAGTGCAACTAAACGTTTTCTTAATAACTCTTCACGTTTTGCAATTTTCGTTTGTAGTTCTGCAATATCTTTATTTTTATTTTCGATTAATTGCTCAGTATCCGCAACTTTTTTCATTGTTTCATCAAGTTTTGAAGCATTCTCTTGAACAGATTTATCCAAACCTTGAATTGTTTTGTTTAAGTCATTCATTTGTTTTTGTAATACATCACGTTCTTGTTGTTGTTTATGTAAAGTGTCATTTTGTGTATTAATTTGTGATTTCACGTCAGAAATTTTATCTTCTGCAAATACATTTGGTGTTAGTCCTGAAAACATTAACCCTGCAACTAATGCGCAAGATGCCATTTTTAGCTTTTTCATTTTATTTTTTACACCGCTTTCTTTTGTCTTTTTTCCGTATATAACCTATAAAATTTATACCATAATTCGGGATTTTTTTTGCTAATGTTACGCTATTGTAAAACAAATGTAATATTATATGTAACTCTATCGCAAAATATGCATATTTTTGTATATATGTGTAGAATTTTAAAAGCTTTTTATAAGCAAAGAAAAAACGCAAGGTTTCCCTTACGTTTTGTTAAATACACTAATACGAATGAAATCAAAACGTTATTTCATCCATTTCTCAGCCCAATTTTGGACTTCATCCATAACACTTTCTAATGCTTTCCCTTTTTCAGTTAAGCCGTACTCGATTCGAACTGGTACTTCCGGATAAACATTACGAACTACAATGCCTTCACTTTCCAATTCCTTTAAACGCTCTGATAACATACGATCGCTCATATTCGGTATAATATCTGCGATTTCTCTAAAACGTTTTGACTCTTCAAGCAAAGATTTAATAATTAAGCCAGTCCATTTTTTACTAAGCAAAGTAAAAGCTGACTCAAACTTTGGACATAAACAAGAATTATGCTCCATATGTTTCACCTCTCTTCTATTATAATATAGTTTCTTGTAAAAAGTAAGTTATAAAACTTTCCTCATTATTTTATTTTACGTACATTTTACCATTTCCAAATATTAACTTGTCAACTACACGTAAAATATCCGTAAAAAAACCCTCTTCAAAAAGAGAGCTTTTTATATCTTATTACTTCGTATACCATCCAAGACCTAGTGCACCTTCACCTAAATGCGTACCAATTACAGCACCGAAATAACCTGTGCGGATTGTAACATGGGGATATTTTGCTTCTAATTCTGCCTTCCATTCATTCGCTTCCTCTTCACGTTGTGCATGAATGATAACTGCTTCCATAGGTACACCTTGACTTGCTTGCTCATCAAAAATTTCAACAATTCGTTTTAACGCTTTTTTACGTGTACGAATCTTTTCAAATGGAATAATGATTTTATCTCTAAAATATAAAACTGGCTTCACTTGTAACAAACTACCAATGAAAGCTTGTGCACTATTTAATCGTCCTCCACGTTGTAAATGATGTAAATCATCCACTACAAAATAAGCGTCCATCGTTTTCTTCATTTCATCAAAACGGGCAACGATCTCTTTCGGATCTTTTCCTTCGCTTGCTAATTTTGCCCCTTCACGTACATAAAATCCTTGTACTTCACAACTAATTTCAGAGTCGTACGTAAATACATCAATACCCTCTACCATTTGCCCGGCTGTCGTTGCCGTTTGATATGTACCACTAATCCCACTTGAAAGATGAATGCTAATAACCGCATCATAATCCTTAGATAGTTCTTCAAATAACTCAACAAACTTTCCGATTGCTGGCTGAGAAGTTTTCGGAAGTTCTTCTTGCTCACGTACTTTTACATAGAAATCATCTACTGAAATTTCAGCTTCTTCTTGATAAGATTCCGTTCCAAACACAACGTTTAATGGAATCATATATATATTGAGTTCATCACGAATATGCTTCGGTATATATGCTGTACTATCAGTAACAATAGCTGTTTTCATTTGCGTACCTGCCTTATAAAAAAGTTTTTATTCCCTAAGTTTACACGAAAACTAAAAATGGTGCATCCATACATAAAAATGCCGATTTGAAATAATACTTACCATCTCGACAAATTACAACAAAAAGTTGAAATACTCACCAAAAATTTCAACTTATTTATAAAAAATGTTTGAATATAAAAACGCTCGCTTTTAAAATGTAAAGTACTAGTCATTTTGGTAGATAGGGGCGTATACGAGTGTTATTACAATATTTAACAATCAAAGACTACGGTGAGCACGAAATTGTCATTCAAAAATCAAGATTTATTTGTTATGTTAGCAGAGCTACAACCGAAGCAGAAGCTCAAGAATTTATACAAAAAATAAAAAAACAAAATTGGAATGCCACACATAATTGTTCTGCGTATTTGATTGGCGAACAAGATCAAATCCAAAAAGCAAATGATGACGGAGAACCTAGCGGTACAGCTGGCGTACCTATGTTAGAGGTACTAAAAAAACGCGGTTTAAAAGATACCGTCGTTGTCGTTACACGCTATTTTGGTGGCATCAAACTTGGCGCAGGTGGATTAATTCGCGCATATGGAAAATGTACAAGCGAAGGCATTAATCATGTCGGTGTTGTTCAGCGAAAACTAATGCGTGTTATGCAGACCGAAATTGATTACACATTACTTGGCAAAATTGAAAATGAATTACGTAATTCGAAATATGCCATTAAAGATATACATTATCTCGAAAATGTCACATTTGATACGTATGTAGAAGAAGACGGAAAACAAGCATTCACAGATTGGATGATTGAGTTAACAAATGGGAAATGTACAATTACAGAAGGAGATATGTTGTACTTAGAACAAGATGTTATCTAAGAATAACTACATCCTCACCTTTAAAGATTAATGTAGTGAATTACTTTCCTACAAATGAACTAAGGAGATTATATATGGAAGAACGTTATTATCATCTCCAAAATAGCAGAATAAAAAAGAAACGAAGAAGAAAGTTTTTCTACTTCCTTATTTTCGTATTTTTATTTGGTGGTGTAGGACTTTATATATTAAATTCCTACTCTTCTCTCATGGGGATGTATAGTGGTTTTACTCGTCAAAAATCGGACTTGAGAACCGAAGATGTAGAAATTACAAAGGAGCCTTTTACACTCCTCATTATGGGTATAGAAGATTATGCAACGGACGGTCAAAACGGTCGTACAGATTCATTAATGTTTGCGACCGTCAATCCTAAAACTAAAAAGATTTCGCTTATGAGTATCCCTCGTGATAGTCGCGTTCCAATTGTTGGTAAGAACAAAGAGGACAAAATTAACGCTGCGCACGCTTACGGCGGAGAAGAAATGGCAATCAAAACTGTCGAAGGTTTTCTAAAAGTTCCTGTAGACCATTATATTAAAATTGATTTCCAAGGCTTTAAAGGAATTGTTGATGCTGTTGGCGGTGTTACTGTTGATGTCCCATTCGATTTTTGGGAGCGTTCAGACGTGGATTACTACAAAAAAATCGAATTTAAGCAAGGACAACAAGACTTAAATGGGGAAGAAGCACTCGCATACGTACGTATGCGAAAGCAGGATCCAAACGGCGATTATGGTCGGGCCACTAGACAAAGACAATTACTAGCCGCTGTTGCTCAAAAACTAAATTCAGCCTCTACCGTATTTAAAATTAAAGATTTAACAGCAGTCGTTGGAAAATATATAAAAACTGACATTCCTATTTCAGACGGACTGGCTCTTTATAATAAACTATCTGGATTTGATCCTTCTACAATGCAAACGTTCAAACTTGAAGGAGAAGACAAAAAAATAGGTGGTATTTATTACTTCCTTCCAGATCCAATCGGTGTAGAGACAGTACGTAACGAAATTAAAAAAGAATTAGGAGAAACAGCAAACACTCAAGAAAATCCAACTACAAAAACCGAATCAAACCATTCTTCAAATTCTAACTCTGACGAAAAGGCAAAGAAAGAAACGAATCAGAATCAGAACAAAACACCAACTGAACCACCTCCTTCTACGAATGCTCATGCAGAGTGGATTATGAGAAATCAGCAATAACAAAAAGAGCCAAATCGCATATGATTTGGCTCTTTTTATTTACTTATTAAAGTGTTGTAAAATTGCTTCTACAATGCGCTCTGATGCACGGCCATCACCGTAAGGATTAGATGCTTTTGACATCTTATCATGAGCTTCTTTATCTGATAACAACTCATCAGCAAGACCAAAGATTGTCTCTTCGTCTGTTCCTGCTAATTTCAATGTACCTGCTTCAATACCTTCTGGGCGCTCTGTTGTATCACGAAGAACAAGAACCGGTACACCAAGTGACGGCGCTTCCTCTTGTACACCACCAGAATCAGTTAACATTAAGTATGAACGAGCTGCAACATTGTGGAAATCAATTACATCTAGCGGCTCAATTAAATGAATTCGGCTATGATCGCCTAAAATATCATTCGCTGTCTCACGAACAACTGGGTTCATATGAACCGGATACACAACTTGTACGTCTTCATGCTTATCAACAAGACGTTTAATTGCACGGAACATATTACGCATTGGCTCTCCTAAGTTTTCACGGCGGTGAGCTGTCATAAGTACAAGACGATCGTTTCCAAGTTTCTCTAGTACAGGATGACTATATGTTTCTTTTACAGTCGTTTTTAGTGCGTCAATCGCTGTATTCCCTGTTATGAAAATGCGTGACTCATCTTTATTTTCTTTCTGTAAGTTCGTTGCTGATTTTGTTGTAGGTGAGAAATGAAGATCTGCCATGACGCCTGTTAATTGGCGATTCATCTCTTCTGGGTATGGAGAATATTTATCCCATGTACGAAGTCCTGCTTCAACATGCCCTACTGGAATTTGATTGTAGAAAGCAGCTAAACTCGCAATAAATGTTGTCGTTGTATCACCATGTACAAGTACAATATCCGGTTTTGCTTCTTTCATTACTTTATCCAAACCTTCTAAACCACGCGTTGTAATATCAATTAAAGTTTGGCGGTCTTTCATAATATTCAAATCGAAATCTGGCGTAATTCCAAAGATACTTAATACTTGGTCTAACATTTGACGATGTTGCGCTGTTACAGTCACAATCGACTCAATTTTTTCTGGATGTTTTTGCAACTCTAACACAAGAGGTGCCATTTTAATTGCTTCTGGACGTGTCCCGAAAATTGTCATTACTTTTAAACGTTCAGTCATTTCATTGCCTCTTTTCTTTCACTAGTTACAACTTCTATTATGACATATAAGAATATACATGAATACATGCCTTTTTAACGAATAACGGAAAATTCCCTCTTACAAATACTTTCTCTTCCAACCGAATAATAATCTATCTCTTGCTTCTTGACATCCTCAACAGTATAACAATTTCTTCCATCTAATAAAATAGGTTCTCTCATAAGTTGTGCGTACCTTTCTAACGGATAAGCTCGGATAGCCTCCCATTCTGTCATGATAAAAGCCGCACTCGCTCCTCTAATCGATTCATCTATACATTCGCTATATTGTATAGTCTCTCCAAAGATATTTTTCATATTTGGAATCGCTTTTGGGTCATATAGAACTACATCCGCACCTATATGAATTAATTCTTGTATCATAATAAGGGACGGTGCGTCTCTTATATCATCAGTATTCGGTTTAAATGCCGCTCCCAGCACCGCAATCCGCTTCTTGTTCATATTTAATACTTTCTTCGCTTTCTCAATCAATAACAACTGTTGTTTATTATTCACTTCAATGACTGCTTTTAACAAGCGAAAATCATGCGCCACATTCCCTGCAATTTGCACAAGGGCTTTCGTATCTTTCGGAAAACACGAACCCCCATAACCAATGCCCGCATTTAAAAAAGACGCTCCAATTCTCTTATCCATTCCCATCCCTTTTGCAACGTCTAATACATTGGCCCCTACCTTCTCACATATATTTGAAATTTCATTGATAAAACTAATTTTTGTCGCTAAAAAAGCATTGGATGCATATTTAATCATCTCTGCACTTTTTATATTTGTAACATACGTTTTTAAGCGTAATTCACTATACAAATTCTCCACTTTTCGTGCCGCTTCCTCATTATCTGCTCCAATTACAATACGATCTCCCTGAAAAAAATCGTAAATCCCTGAACCTTCCCGTAAAAATTCCGGATTCGATACGATATGTAATTCATATCTATTTAGTAATTTCTCCTCAATCCATCCCCTCATAACATCATTTGTACCTACAGGAACCGTACTTTTCGTAACGACAATAATGTCATTCGTCGCATATGTTCCAATATCGTCACAAGCACTTCGAATATATGTTAAATCCGCTGTCCCATCTAATAAAGATGGCGTTCCAACTGCAATAAATATAAATTCTGCATCGTAAAATGCTTTTACTCTACTTGTTGTAAAAGTTAAACAATCATTCTCACATGCATCATTTATTAATTCATATAAACCCGCTTCATAAATAGGCAGATCTCCTTGCTTTATCCGTTCAATTTTCTCATCATTTATATCAAAACATGTGACTGAATGGCCTAACATTGCCAATCCTACTCCTGTAATTAATCCAACGTATCCGGTACCTATTATCGTAATTTTCATTTCCTTTTCGCACAGGAATATACAATAGAAAATATACGAATACATAGAATTCTCCCTGTGCTTCCCCCTCTCACATTAAAAATGAGAAAACTCTTTTACTTCTTTATTATATGAATTACTTTTTCCATTCTTTTTTAAGTTTTTGTAAAATTACATGTAAGAATATAAAATGAAACTTTATTCAGTAAGGGTCATCCATCCCCGGCTAATTATTAGTTAAACCAATCAGGCTTTTACAGGAATTAAGATCCCCACCTAACTTCTTTTCTCCAACTGAATTTTGAGGTGCGAACCTTACTGCCCGTTCATGCGGATAAATTCCCACATTTTAACACGGAACTTACTCATTTCTAGGTGTAACACTTATAATACTGAAATAAAAATATTCATTATCGAAAAAAGAGAAAATGTCATATTCTAAAGTCCAATACAATTAACCTTCTCAAACGATTCAACATTCTGTATACAATTGTCATATATTCTATCCGCTTCCATTTACCACACAAAGAAAAAAAGATTGAATTCTAATCTTTTTGTGATACCATATGTTATGAGCCTGTAAATAAACATCATAATTTTCAGATAAATATATTTAAAAAAATTACGTTAGACTATAAAAGGGTGGGGTATTAATGGACTCACAAGTGATTTATGCCATCTTGGCATCTTTCATCACTGTACTCGTCGTTACTCCTTTAGTTATTAAGTTAGCTTTTAAAATAGGAGCAACAGATAAGCCAAACGCTCGTAAAGTGCATCAAAAGATTATGCCTCGTCTTGGCGGGTTAGCGATATTTATTGGTGTAGCTGTAGGATTTGTTGTCGGCGGCTTATACGAACAAAGAATGTTATCGATAACGCTAGGTGCGATTATCATTGTAATCATCGGTATTTTAGATGATATGTACGAGTTATCTGCGAAGGTAAAATTCGGTGGGCAACTACTAGTTGCCATGATGATTGTAAAAAGTGGATTATTAGTGCAAGTATTATATATCCCAATCCTCGGGGATACTGAACTTGGATGGCTTGCTTATCCAATTACAGTATTTTGGATTGTAGGTATTACAAATGCAATCAACTTAATTGATGGCTTAGATGGGTTATCTGCTGGTATTTCATCTATCGTACTTGCAACGCTAGCATATATGGCCTTCACTAGCCCATGGGGCACTGGAGCCGCTATTATCTTACCACTAGCATTAATTACATTAGCAAGTACAATTGGATTTTTATTCTACAACTTCCATCCAGCAAAAATTTTCATGGGAGATACAGGCGCGCTATTTTTAGGATACTGTATTTCTGTTATATCGTTACTTGGATTATACAAAAGTGTAACGTTATTCAGCTTTATCGTTCCAGTTATCATTTTAGGCGTACCTGTATTTGATACGACATTTGCAATTATCCGTCGTATCGTAAATAAAAAACCTATTTCAGCACCAGATAAATCGCATTTACATCACCGTTTACTTGCAATGGGCTTCTCTCATCGTAAAACGGTACTAATTATATACGCATTCGGTATTTTCTTTAGTGTAAATGCAATCATTTTCTCTAGTGCGACATTATGGTTATCCATTATTCTTCTTTTCGTTTTAATCTTCTTTACAGAAATCATTGCTGAAGTAATTGGGCTTGTACATGAACGTTACAAACCACTTATTTCCTTTTATAAAAAAGTGAAAAAACGTGAAGACTAATTGTAGTATAGCCTTTACAATTATGAAATATTCAAATAGCATCCTCTTTCTTATAAGAGGATGCTATTTTTTATTCATCATTTTATATTTCCAAAATATAGATTGTTTGAGAGCCCCACTATTGGAGAAAGATATACATAATAAGAAAAGGATTATATTTTCTTTTTTACATCTTGATTGTCAAACTGAGGGTGAATGTTATGATCAAGCGAGTATTTCAATACGTTATTTTATTTTTAACAATTACTATGTACGCGTCATCTCATGCAGGAGCAACTACAATGACCCCTGCTGAACATCATCCAAATACTGAAACTACCTCTCCTACAAAAAAAATCGCGTACTTAACATTTGATGACGGACCAAACAAATATACTACGCAAATTTTAAACATCTTAAAGGAAAAGAACGGAAAAGCAACTTTCTTTGTTATTGGTGGAAAAGTACCACATTATAAAAAAACAATGCAACGATTAATTCAAGAGGGGCATTATATCGGACTTCACAGTATGTCACACGATGTAAAACGCCTTTACACTGGTGATCCATCCGCTTTAATTACAGAAATGGAACAAACACAAAATATTGTTCAGCAAGTTACAAAATTAAATTCACATCTCGTTCGTGTCCCGTATGGTAGCATGCCTTACTTAAAAAAGAATTACCGTGATGCACTTGTATCCGCCCAGTATAAAATGTGGGATTGGACAATCGATACATATGACTGGAAAAGCTATGACAATCCTTCTGCCATACTAGAAAGAGTACGTAATCAGAGCGATGAACAAGTCGAAGTGATTTTAATGCATGATTCGAGTGTAACCGTACAAATACTGCCTAAAGTAATTGATTACTTACAGTCACAAGGATACAAACTTCTTCCCTATAATCCATCTTCTCACCTCGAAGTGAACTTTTGGAAAGACACAAGATTGTAACAGCTTTAGTGCCTATTTGCTAAAGCTGTTTTATTTTTCTCTTCCCACCCTTCCCATTTTTGTGTAAAATTTTAAATAGTGATGAAGTTTCGAGGTGAATAGAAATGAAACGAATAGATCTCATTTTTAACGCAATACAAGAAGGCAATTATATAGAAGGTGTAACCGCATCAGAACTCGCTACCCTGTTGCAACTAGATCGTGCCAATGTAAGTAGCGACTTAAACAAACTTGTAAAAGATAAACGTTTATTAAAAACAAATACGCGTCCTGTTCGTTTTTATATAGAAACGAACGCTTCGTTGGAAACGCATTCAAAGAAAATGAATTCATTAGATACATTTGCAATTGAAAATACAAGCCTTAAAATCGCAATCGAAAAAGCGAAAGCTTCTATTCTCTATCCTCCAAACGGTATGCATACTTTACTGCTAGGAGAAACAGGGGTCGGAAAATCTATGTTCGCTTCTTTAATGCACGAATATGCAATTGAAGTTGAACAGCTTCCTAAAAATGCACCATTTATCGTCTTTAACTGTGCCGATTACGCAAATAATCCACAGCTACTACTGGGGCAGTTATTTGGGATTAAAAAAGGAGCTTATACAGGGGCAAGTGATCAAAAAGGGTTAATTGAAAAAGCACATGAAGGGATCCTTTTCTTAGATGAAGTACATCGCCTTCCTCCAGAGGGACAAGAAATGCTTTTCACCTTTATTGACCGCGGGGTATACCGCCGCCTTGGAGAAACAGAAAACGAGCGTAAAGCACAAGTATTAATCATTACTGCAACAACAGAAGAACCAAATTCATTTTTATTAAAAACATTTACAAGACGTATACCAATGACTGTTACGCTGCCACCACTTCGTGAGCGTACACATAAAGAACGATTTGCTTTACTGCAACTATTTTTCACAAATGAAGCAATCCGTCTGCGAAAAGAAATTCACGTTAGTCCGAATGCAATGCGCGCTTTCGTCTTTTACAATTGCCCCAATAACATCGGGCAATTAAAAACGGATGTACAAATTGCCTGTGCGAAAGCCTATTCTGACCTTGTGACAAAGAAACGTGATTCTGTCTACGTTTCAAGTACAGATTTACCTTGGTATATGAAAGAAGGGCTATTCATTGAAAGAAAGAGCCGTCATCTATACCAAATACCAAATGAAACATTTATATTTACAGGTGATGAAGGTTGGAGTAATCATAAAATAGAGAATGAAAAACGTTCTTCTATTTACGATTATATTGATTATAAATACGAAGAACTTCAAGCTCGCGGTATTGAAGAAGACGAATTAGAATTACTAATAGAAAATGATATTCAAAGCTTTTTCGTACAATATTTTAACCAAATTTCTAAAAAAACAAGTCATGAAAATGTTTTTAAAATTGTGGATCGTAATATCGTTTCCGTATGTGAAAGAATTGCGGAACTTGCTGAAAAGCATTTATCTAAGACGTTTGATGAAAAAGTATTTCTCGCTTTAAGCTTACATGTACAGACAACTCTACAACGTTTGCAAGCTGGGAAACAAATTCATCACCCACAATTAAATCAAATTCGTACGAAATATAAGGACGCTTTTTCCGTAGCTATGCAATGCATTCAACTACTGGAGGACGAATTACAAATAACAATGCCTATTGATGAAGCAGGCTTTTTAACAATGTTCTTCGTTGTTGATCCAATTCCTGCCTCACAAACAGAAGTAAAAGTATTAATATTAGCGCACGGCAACGGCATCGCAACAGAAATGGCAAACGTCGCAAACGAACTGCTCGGCATCGAGGAAGTAACCGGTATCGATATGCCGTTACATGAATCGCCGAAAGATTTCTTAGAGCGTGTGAAAGTGTATATGAAAACACTCCAAAATGTAAATGGACTTCTCTTACTCGTCGATATGGGCTCTCTCGCTTATATTGGTGATATATTAGAAACTGAGTTCAAAATTCCGGTACGTGTTCTTTCCATGACAAGCACTCCACATGCACTAGAAGCAGCTCGAAAAGCTCAACTTGGCTACTCGTTAGATGCATTATATGAAACAGTGAAGAACTTAACACCGTTTTACTTAAACGTACAAGAAGAAAAGAAAAAGCCACTATCACCAATGAAGTCTGTTATTTTAACAGCTTGTTTAACTGGGGAAGGCAGTGCTTTAGCTATTCAAAAAATGTTAGAGAACTATTTGCGATTTGACAAAGACTTAATTGAAATTATTCCGATTAGTATCGTCCATGAAAAAGATTTAACGAAAATGATTGAGAACATAAAAAAAGAGCGGAATATCATTTGTATCGTCACAAATTTCGATGTGCAGGTGCCATGCTTAACATACCATTTCCAAGACATTGTAAACTACACAGCGATTCAGCCAATTCAAGAATTAATTACGTATGAAGAAACATATGCAAAAATGGCTGATATTCTGGAACAACAAATGCAGCGGAACGACGGAGCATTACTTATTAAAACAATTCGTTACGCATTAAATACAATTCAAGAATTAATTTCCTTACAGCTAACTCCTGACAGCTTAATGGGTGTGATTCTGCATATGAGCTGTATGGTAGACCGTCTTCAAAAAGGAGAAAGCCTCCTCCCTCATCCAGATAAAGAGAAACGAAGACAAGATGAGTACTGGATGTATATGAAAGTGAAAAAAGCATTACAACCAATTGAAAATACATTTGAAATACAAATACCTGATGATGAAGTGTTTTATATCATGGACTTCTTCATTAAAAATCAGCCTGTAAAAAATTAATCGAAGCAGTTTTTTAAATATATCGACCGTAACGCGAATTATATTAGCGATTTTCACAATATATCGATTTACCGACAATAACCACTAAAATTTGTACCTTATAGGAAAAAAGGCTGTTCCAAAATATGGACAGCCTTTTTTCTACTTCTTTACTTTTCTGATTCTCCCCCTGATTTCGCCCTTCTTATTCGACTTCGTATAAACATTTACATATACATTTGCCTGAATGATTTCTTGAAGTAGGCTATCAAACGCTCTCCCCTGTAAAGGCCCTTCAAAATCTTCCACATTGACTACACCGGTCACGACTCCTTCATTTACACTAATACCTTGCTTTATTGGACCAAACAAATTTAAAACCACTGGACCTATTTGATCCGCTTTTCCTAAATGAATTTGGCATGATGTAACTTTTTCGATGTTTTTCAATATGATCCGATATTGTAATTTCTTTAAATCATCACTAAATATAAACTCTGTTACACCATAAGCTTCTGTATTTACAGGAGGTAGTTCCCTCTTCCCTGTTAACCTCGCAAAGAAATGTGTTGTCATACAGGCATTCTCCTTATATAAATTTCCCAGCACTACTTCTACTACTTTATGGTTTATACATAATCATTTATGACTTTTTCAAGTTTTAATTACGAAGAAAAGATTCACATAATCTTTACATTAGAATCGTTCCTTTTTCTTTACTATCTCTTGTATAATGCACGTAGGAAAGCATTATAGGAGGTAGTTTTGAAAAATAACAAATATACTTTTCACACATTATTAGAGATTTTTCTCGTCTCATTTAAATTAGGACTTACTTCATTTGGTGGTCCTGTCGCCCATCTTGGCTATTTCCACCACGAATACATACAAAAAAGAAAATGGATGGATGAACGAAGCTATGGAGATTTAGTAGCACTATGTCAATTCCTTCCTGGTCCTGCTAGCAGTCAAGTCGGTATGGGGGTTGGATTATTAAGAGGTGGATTATTAGGAGCTATTATTTCATGGATTGGATTCACTTTACCATCTGTGCTTGTTTTAGTTTTCTTCGCCTCATTCCTTAATCAATTCGACCTTGGGAGTGCTGGCTGGATTCATGGACTAAAACTTGTAGCAGTCGCAATTGTTGCTCATGCCATATGGGGAATGGCGCAAAAATTAACGCCAGACCGAAATCGTGCGACGATTGCTATTGTAACTGCCGCAATCGCCTTATTATGGCCAAGTAGCTGGACACAAGTCATTCTCATTATAGTATCTGGCTTTATCGGCTGGTTTTTATATCGCAACCAACCAATTAGTCAATCTCAAAATATAAAAGTACCTATTTCAAAAACGATAGCAGTTTCTTGTCTCATCTTATTCTTCGGACTATTACTGTTGCTACCAATATTAAGACCGTTCTCATATTACATCGCTTTATTTGATAGTTTCTATCGCTCTGGCGCACTTGTATTTGGAGGCGGACACGTCGTGCTACCCCTTCTTGAAGGTGAGTTCGTACAAAACGGAATGATGACGAAAGAACAGTTCCTAGCTGGATACGGATTAACACAAGCCGTACCAGGTCCACTATTTACATTCGCTTCTTATATAGGAGCTGTGTTAAACGGGACGCTTGGGGCAATACTCGCAACAATTGCAATCTTTCTTCCTGCTTTCTTGCTCGTTATTGGTGTTTTACCATTTTGGGACAGTGTGAGAAAAATATCTTACATACAAGGCGCACTACTTGGAATCAATGCAGCTGTTGTCGGTATTTTATTAGCAGCTTTTTATGATCCTATTTGGACGAGCACAATTATGAACGCTGTAGATTTTGTTTTTGCATCTCTTCTATTTTGCTTGCTCGCTTTTTGGAAAACACCACCTTGGGTTATCGTTATACTCGGAGCCTTTGGCGGATATATCCTATCGATTTTGTAAATAAAAAAACGACGGCATTATGTAGCCGTCGTTTTTCTATTAAAACTTCACAAGTTCTATTCCTTCAGGCAACTCGCTCTCTGTTAAAATACGCAATTCTTTCACACGATCCATTACGTAAGAAGAACGCTTCACAAGCTCTGGATCAATATACGCTGGATGAACCATAATTTCTACCGTTTGTTCACCTTGTACTCTTTCTTTTAACTTCACAAAGTAATCTTCCGTCACACCATCCGCGTAAAAGTCACTGTAAAACACGTCAGAAAACGGGCGTACTGCTCGCTCTTCCTCACAACGACGAATTGGAACATTATATGTAGCCGCTAATCTCTCAAGAACATCGTGCAAGATCGGTAATCCATGCACGTGATGATGACTATCTAAATGAGTTGGTTTTAATCCGTAAGATAGGAATTTCTCAATTTGAGCAGTCCATTCTCTCTCAACTTCTTCTGCATTTAGCTTCCCTTCCCATACGACGCTTTGTTTATGAAACAATCCATCGCTATTTACAAGTGATGGTACGTCTCCAAGAAGAGGTTTCCCTGCCGTTAATACGAGATGTACGCCTACTCCGAGTAGGTTATATTCTTTTGCTAAGCGTACCGCATGCTCTGTTCCTGGCATATTCATCATCATCGTCGTTGAATTTACAAGTCCATTTATATGTCCATCAATAATGCCGTAATTTGTACCTTCTGTAAGACCAAAATCATCTGCGTTTACAATTAACTTAATCATCGTAATACCTCCTAATAGAATAAAAAAAGCGGGCTAAATAGCGCCGCTTTATTTCTCTACCTTTTTAAAGAACTGCGGAAGATATTCTTTATGTGCTTCCAACATTTCATCTAAAATTTGTTTTGCAACTTTATCTGATGGTACAAGTGGATTAATTGTCATAGCAAGCAGCGCTTTATGATAATCTCCTGTAACAGCAGCTTCAATTGTTGTGCGCTCAAATGATTTAATTTGTTGTACTAAACCGCGAACTGGTACGGGAAGATCTCCGACCGCAATTGGTTTTGGACCCTCTTTCGTAATAATACAGTTCACTTCAACAGCAGAATCATGCGGTAAGCTTGCAATTGTTCCATTGTTTCGTGTATTAACAGGCTGGATATCACCTTTATTATTGTAAATAGACGTAATTAAGCTACATGCTGCGTCACTATAATAAGCGCCGCCACGTTTTTCTAATTGTGGTGGTTTAATATCTAAGTTCGGGTCTTTATATAACTCGAATAAATCATCTTCTAATTGTTTTACTACTTCTGCACGTGTACCTTTTTCAACCGAAGCTTCTTTCTCTTCTTCTAACATTTCACGTGTTTTGTAGTAATAACGATGGTATGGACATGGAATTGCACGAAGACCGCGAATAAAGTCTGGCTCCCAGTTAAGTGCTGCAATATTTTCCATCGTAATTTGCTTTTCTGGATCTGTTACAAGCTCTAACACACGATCCATTACACTTACGCCATCTAAATATACGTCTAGTCCGTATACCATATGATTTAAACCTGCAAAATCAACGTGTACACGACTTGCATCTACTTCAAGTAATCTTGCAAGACCCATGCGGATTCCGATTGGAACGTTACATAGACCAACTACTCTTTGAATATTTGTATAACGAAGGACAGCTTCTGTTACCATACCAGCTGGGTTCGCGAAGTTAATTAACCATGCATTCGGACAAAGCTCCTCCATATCCTTACAAATATCTAAAATAACAGGAATCGTTCTCAGCGCTTTGAATAAACCACCAGGACCATTCGTTTCCTGACCAATTACATCATATTTTAATGGGATTGCTTCATCTTTTGCACGAGCTTCTAATAAACCTACGCGAAGCTGCGTTGTTACGAAGTCAGCATCTTTTAATGCTTCACGGCGATCAAGTGTTAAATGTACCTCGATTGGTAAACCAGATTTTTTCACCATACGCTTCGCTAAGTTACCAACGATTTCTAATTTTTCTTTTCCTGCCTCAATATCTACTAACCAAATTTCACGAACAGGAAGCTCATCATAACGTTTAATAAACCCTTCAATTAACTCTGGTGTATAACTAGATCCACCGCCGATTGTAGCAATTTTAATTCCAGTCATGCTTTATTCCCCTTTCGCTTCTAACTTTTTATAAAGATCAATAAATTCTGCTGCTAATTCTTTTACTGTAATCGCATTCATTAAATGATCTTGTGCATGAATTAAAAGAACACTAATCTCTGTTTTTTCTCCTCTTGCTTCTGATTGTATGAGCTCTGTTTGGAAATGATGCGCTTCATTAATCGCTTCTTTCGCCTTCACCATCGCTTCATCAGCCTCTGCCATTTTCCCCTGTTTGGCAAATTGAAGTGCCTCCATTGCAAAGCTTCGTGCATTACCACTATTTAAAATTAATTGGAATGGAATTTGTTCTGCTGTAGTCATCATAATTACCGCCCTCTCTATTATGGTTCAACCGATTGAAATACCCCTTCAGTTTGAACATTTCTATTACATTATTATTTTATGAATGATAGTTTGGTGTTCTTGTAGATGGATTTCATCTTTTTGAACATGATATAAAGGTAGTTRTTCTCACAGACAATCTTATCTGCGAGAACAACCTTTATGTTACATAGGTACAGAGTTGTTATTTCCTTGTGCTGCTGCTTTTTCAGTACGAACAACAGAACGATCGCATAATACAACAAATGGATAATAGATTACCATCGCAATTACAAAGTTGAATAACTGTAGGAGTGCACCTGAAAGATGTCCACCTGTTACAAGATAACCACTAATAATTGGTGGTGTTGCCCATGGAATCATCCCAACTGTTTTTGGTACCCAGCCAATAGATATAGCTGTATAAGAAGTAATTACTAATACAATTGGTGTTATGATAAACGGTAAGAATAAAATTGGATTTAAAATAATTGGTGTACCAAAGATTACTGGTTCGTTAATGTTAAATGCACCAGGACCAATTGATAAACGAGATACACTGCGTAATTGTGCACTTTTCGCTACAATTAACACAACTACTAAGAACGCTAATGTTGCACCAGAACCACCAAGATATACGAAAGTATCAAAGAATGGTTTTGTAACAATGTTTGGAACATCAAATGCAGATGTACCACCTTTGAATAACTTCATGTTTTCCTCTAATGCCGGTAAGTATAATGGCTCAATAATACCACCAACGATATTTGGACCATGTAAACCGAAGAACCAAAGAAGATGAACAAGGATTACAATGATAATTGCACTTGGTAATGTCCCTGCTAAACTTTGCAGTGGTGATTGAATCGTATTAAAGATAAATTCATGAACACTTGTACCAGCTAATTTCACTGCTAATTGAATACCTGCAACTACTGTTAAGATAACAAATGCTGGAACTATAGCTGCGAACGATCTTAAAACTGCTGGTGGTACTCCATCAGGCATTTTAAATGTAATGTTTCTTTGTACAAAGAAACGGAATACTTCAGTAACAAGGAGCGCCACAATAATTGCTACGAATAACCCTTGTGCACCTGTCCAAGCTAAGTTCAATCCGCCTTCTTTCGGTGTTGTTGGCGTAAGAATAATTAACGCACCAAATGAAATAATACCTGCTGACAAACCATCAACGCCGTAAGATTTTGCTAAGTTATAACTTGTTGTAAATGCTATGATTAGTGCTAGAATTGCGAAAGAACCAGTCCACATTCCACCGCCAACTTGTTTCCACGTTTCACCAAACAAACCTTTCATAAACTCTTGGAAAGCTTCAGACGGAAAACCATTAATTAGTGATGCCAATGCACCAACTAAGATAAGTGGCATAACTGCAATAAATCCGTCACGGATCGCAGCTAAGTGACGTTGCGATCCGATTTTACCAGCGACAGGAACAATATATTTCTCCATGAATGCAATAAACTTTTGCATTTCGCTTCCCCCCTAATTATTTTTTAAGTGTTAACGCGTGATCTAAAACTGCTTCTCCATTCATCATGCCGTAGTGCATTGGATTGATAACGTCGATTCCAACGTTTCTCTCATCAGCAAGCGTTTTCATTGAAGAAAGCATGTAACGAACTTGTGGTCCTAGTAATAATACATCTGCTTGATCGATATTTGTTTTTACTGCATCCCCAGATACAGCCCAGATCTTTCCTTCTAGACCGCGAGCTTTTGCAGCCGCTTCCATTTTTGTAACTAGTAAACTTGTAGACATCCCTGCTGAGCAACATAATAAAATATTCATTTGAAAATCCCCCTTGTGTAGTATAAAAAATTTATGTTTATTTATTTTTCTTTACGCTATTTATTAATGCAATTAGCGTGCCAACTTTTTAAAACCACTAAAACCAGCACTTTTTCGACTGTTTTCTTTGTGTGTTAACGCTTCCAATTAGTGTGTCACCTAAAAAACACACAGTGTGTTATAAAACAACACGCTTTTAACACATAACTGTATGAAAATAGATTAGTGTTTAGTTGTCTAGTTGTATTTAAAACAAAAAATACACTAAAAAAATTTTTTGCGCGTGAAAATCTAGTAAAAATAAACCTCTCTTCAATACACTCTTCTATCTATTGTCCAAGCCAACTCTACTAAATTACATAGAATAGAATAAAATAACACAATTCGAAAGGGGATTCCTATGCCAAAACATAGAAAACAGAACAAAATAAAGATTTATAGAATAACAAGCTATAAAAAAGACAAGCGCTCTGAATTAGACTCTGATAAATTTGAACTAGAACAACAGGAAATGGAAAATAAACAGGACAAGCAAGATAAACAGGATAAGCAGAACAAACAAGAACAATCGGAAAATGTAATCATAGTACCCACAAATTCACACAGCTTAGATATATGGGATGAAATTTCTCTTAAAGAAATACAAGCCGGTGAGCATACAAATTTATTTGCAGAACAAAGTAATTATCAAAATATTACTTTGTTACAAGTAAGTGACGTCCGTTTATATTTGGACAAGCAATTACAATTTAGTTCCGTCGATGAGCAAATTTATCATGAAGCACTTGTTCATCCAATTATGTCAAAGGTAAT
This sequence comes from Bacillus sp. 01N45, assembly GCF_056399205.1. Classification (NCBI taxonomy): domain Bacteria; kingdom Bacillati; phylum Bacillota; class Bacilli; order Caryophanales; family Bacillaceae; genus Bacillus; species Bacillus sp. 01N45. The sequence continues at coordinate 299,879 of NZ_JBFTQW010000006.1, read as the reverse complement.
TGATCCAAAACGTGTTCTTATATTAGGTGGTGGCGATGGTCTTGCTTTACGAGAAGTTTTAAAATATGAAACTGTGCTACATGTAGATCTTGTTGATTTAGACGAGGCAATGATTAATATGGCACGTAATGTTCCGGAAGTAGTTTCTTTAAATCAAAGTGCATTTTTTGATAGTCGTGTAAATGTACACGTATGCGATGCAAAAGAATTTCTAAATTCTTCTTCCTCTCTATACGATGTAATTATTATTGATTTTCCTGATCCAGCAACAGAAGTTTTAAGTACTTTATATACAAGTGAACTTTTTGCTCGGATAGCTACATTTTTAACAGAAGATGGAGCATTCGTCTGCCAATCTAATTCACCTGCTGATGCACCTCTTGTATATTGGAGCATCGGTAACACAATCGAACATGCTGGATTGACTGTGAAAAGTTATCATACAATCGTTCCTTCTTTCGGAACTGACTGGGGATTTCATATTGCTGCTAACTCTGCCTATGTACTCGATCAAATTGAACAATTATATGTTGTGCCAACTCCTCGAACATTACCTTCTCTTCTTGCTCCTTTGTTTCAATTTCAAGAAGAACATTTAGAACAACGTAATCTCGCTCTTTTAAACTCAGAATCAAACCTTATCCTACATCAATGTTACAAAAAAGAAATGGAGTTTTGACGATATTATAGTGAGGAGTGCTACTTTATGGAATACTCTACTTTCGGTAAGCATATAATAATAGATTTATGGGGAGTGGACTTTTCTTTATTAGATGATGTTCACTTTTTAGAATATCATTTAGTTACCGCTGCTGATCGCTCTGGTGCCCATGTTTTAAACGTAAGTACAAAAGAATTCGATCCGCATGGCGTTACTGTTTTAGTTTTACTATCTGAAAGCCACCTTTCTATTCACACTTATCCAGAAAAAAACTTTGCAGCCATTGACTGTTATACGTGTGGTACGACTGTTGAACCGCAAATAGCGATTGATTATATCGTAAGTATATTAAAACCAAATGAGATGCATATAAAAAAGCTAATCCGTGGTATAGGGGAGATTGTTACTACCGATTAAATATCACTCTTACTCATTTGTAAAAAGGAGGATTATAAATACCATCAGTGGAACGAACACTCCACTGATGGTACAGACACATACATAAAAAAACCTTGCATACGCAAGGTTCATTCAGACATCGACATCTTCCTATATAATTCTACAAATTCACTCGCTAATTCCTTCACCGTTATTGCATTCATTAAATGATCTTGCGCGTGCACCATCAGAAGGGTAACTTCAGTCTTTTCACCACCAGCTTCTTTCTGTATAAGCTCCGTTTGTACACGGTGCGCTTCTTTTAATTCCTCTAACGCTTCTTGTAATTTAGCTTCTGCTTCTGTAAATTCTCCACGCTTTGCGCAATCAATTGCTTCCATTGAACAACTTCTCGCATTTCCTCCATGCAAAATTAAGTGAAAAGCCTTCGTTTCTATCGTATCCATTTTAGTTCTTTACTCCCCCTTTTCTTCCGCCAACTTTTGTTTATCCCATATTTTTAAGAACGGTAAATAAATGAAGAATGCCAGTGCAAAGTTAACGAGTTGCAAAATAACACCTGAAATTTTTCCACCTGATCCTAAATATCCACTAAACAGAATAGGTGTCGTCCAAGGTACAGCAGCTCCGCTCGGACGGGCAACTAACCCCCATTCCATCGCAAAGTAAGAAACAATCGTTAACACAACCGGAACTAATATAAATGGAATTAATAAAATTGGGTTCATGACAATCGGCATACCAAAAGTTACCATCTCATTAATATTAAATATACCAGGTGCAATTGACAATCTACCTAAACTTTTTAATTGCTGACTTCGTGCAAACAATAACATTCCAATAACTAAAGCAAGTGTCGCACCAGATCCGCCCATATAAATCCATAAATCAAAAAACTGTGCAGTAATCGTATTTGGTATATCTTGCCCTGCTTGGTAAGCAACTCGGTTTTGATCCATTAACGACAACCAAACCGGACTCATTACACCACCAACAATAGTAGCTCCATGAATTCCACATGACCAAAGAACATGAACGAGAATAACAGCTATTATTGCGCCCCAAAGACTAGCACCAAGTACACTAAGTGGTTCCTGTAAAATTTGCCCCACAATATTATGGATACTGCCAAAAGAAGTATTTTCTATAATTAAGCGTAAAATCCAAATAACCGTTACAACAATAAATCCTGGAACAAGTGCGGCAAATGAACGTGTCACAGCTGGCGGAACTGTCTCTGGCATCTTTATAATTATCTTTTTTTGTACAATAAACCGATAAAGTTCAGTAGATATAAGTGCAATAATCATTGCTACAAATAACCCTTGGCTTCCCATTAATGCAGCTGGGATAGCACCTTCTACAAGTACACTCTCTTTTGTACTTGGTATAATATATGCAACTTGAAATGGCGTCGCAAGTAAAAACGTCACAAGCGACAATGCCCCGGATGCTAAAGCGTCCACTTTATAATATTCTCCAAGTCTGTAAGCGATTCCAAAAACAGCTATTAAAGCCATTATATTAAAAGTTGCACTAACTGGATACCCTAAAGCCCTCTGCCAATTCCCCCCAAACAAACCTGCCATAAAATCATTATAACCTGGTATTGGTAAAGCACTAATGATGAGGAAAAATGATCCTATAATTAAGAAAGGCATCGTCAATACAAGTCCATCACGAATCGCTAGCAAATGCCTCTGTTCTGCAACCTTCCCCGCTACTGGCATCACATATTTCTCTAAAAACCGTATCATCTATCCCACACTCCTCATGGTTTCATTAACAAAGCTGCTTGCAAGATAGCTTCTCCATTACAAAGCCCGTAATGGACGGATTGAATGACATCAACAGGTATTCCCTTCTCCTTACATAATTCTTTCATCTTCGGTAATAAATAACGTACTTGCGGTCCTAGTAAAAGTACGTCAGCTTCATCTATGTGACTATTTACTTCAGAACCTGATACAGCCCAAATCTTTACCTCTATCCCTTTTGCCTCTGCTGCTTTCTCCATTTTTGTAACAATCAAACTGGAAGACATTCCCGCTGCACAGCAAAGTAAAATATTCATCCCTTTTCCCTCCCCCTTTTTCCAAACCTAAGTTACGGTGCATCCTTTGCCACCACTAGGTTACAAATATATATGTCTAGATTTCCTGCTGTATGCCGAGCTTAAAAACAAAAATTTCTCGGTTTTCACGCTATTCCATCTATCATTATTCTCCTAGTAAAGAGGACTCTAACTCGCTATAATAATTCAGTATGATTTTTTTAATTGATAGGAGGATATATTTATGAAGGCATATCGCTTTCCACTTATTTTATTATCTTCTATCCTAATTGGTGGTTTCATTGGTTATTTCATGGGTGCCGATGCAGTTGCTTTAAAGCCGCTTGGTGACATTTTCTTAAACTTAATGTTTACGATTGTTGTACCTTTAGTGTTCTTTAGCATCGCGTCATCTATTGCTAATATGGATGGATTAAAACGTTTCGGTAAAATTATGTCTAGTATGGCTGGAACTTTCTTATTTACAAGTATTTTAGCTGCTATTTTTATGATTATTGTCGTGAAAGTATTCCCGCCAGCACAAGGTGTTGTATTAGAACTAACACAACCTGACAAAGCTGAAAAAGCTGTTAGTGTTGCGGATCAAATTGTTGGTATTATAACAGTATCTGATTTCTCGAAGTTACTATCTCGTGAAAATATGTTAGCTCTTATTTTCTTCTCTATTTTAATGGGGGTTGCAACTTCAGCAGTTGGTGAAAAAGGAAAGCCATTCGCTACATTCTTACAAGCTGGTGCAGAAATTTCAATGAAAGTTGTATCTTTCATTATGTACTACGCTCCAATCGGACTTGCTGCTTACTTCGCGGCATTAGTTGGTGAATTCGGACCACAACTTCTTGGAACTTACTTCCGAGCAGCAATGGTATACTATCCAGCGTCTCTAATTTACTTCTTTGTATTCTTCACGTTCTATGCATACCTTGCGGGTCGCAAACAAGGTGTACAAATATTTTGGAAGAACATGGTCTCTCCTACAGTTACATCACTAGCAACTTGTAGTAGTGCTGCTAGTATTCCAGCGAACTTGGAAGCAACGAAGAAAATGGGTATCTCTTCTGACGTTCGTGAAACAGTTGTCCTTCTTGGATCTACACTTCATAAAGATGGATCTGTTTTAGGTGGTGTATTAAAAATTGCTTTCTTATTCGGTATTTTCAACATGGAATTCGAAGGACCGAAAACATTAGCAATTGCACTTGTTGTTTCTCTATTAGTAGGAACAGTAATGGGCGCTATTCCAGGTGGTGGTATGATTGGTGAAATGTTAATCGTTTCTCTATACGGCTTCCCGCCAGAAGCATTGCCAATTATCGCAGCAATTAGTACAATCATTGACCCTCCTGCAACAGTGTTAAACGTAACAGGAGATAACGCTTGTGCCGTAATGACAGCTCGCCTTGTAGAAGGTAAGAACTGGATCAAAAATAAATTTGCTTAATGAATAGAAAGAGGATGCTCCAACCGAGCATCCTCTTTTTTTGTTGCTAATCCATTCCGCCACAAATTTGTTATAATCTTCACAAATATTCCACACTCATTATCCATTCTCCGTACTATAATCATGTATGGAAAAGGAGATGGATCTAATGACTCAAAGCACACCAGAATTTAAAGTTTTGCAAAGCATTGCATTCCTTGCTGTCGTTTTGCAAAGTTCCTTATTATATACAATGAATCAAGGAAATGTTTTACTTGAGCAATCCCTCATTATGGGCATGCTATTTAACCTTGCAAAATTCTCAGCACCTGCATTCATATTTATCGTCGGCTTTCACTTAATTCGGCAATATACGAAGCAACTGGCCTACACAGAATATATTTATGAAAAAGCCGCACATTTACTCATTCCTTATTTCTTCTGGTCTATTCTTTACTTATTAACAACAAACGATATGATTACACTACAAAGCGGAATCAAAAGTTTATTACTCGGAACAGCCGCGCCCCATCTTTGGTACGTTATTATGATGTTCCAAATTCACTTATTGTTCCCTTTGCTATGCACACTATTTTATTGGTTTCAAAAACGAACAGAAAATAAAAAAGACATATATAAATATATGACCATCTTTGCTTGTCTATATTTCCTCTTAATGTGGTATTCTTCCCACTACATTTTTAATGGAGAGAAATTGACTAGCTCAACCATTTTACATTATACAGATCGTTCCTTCTTCTTCTACTCATTCTATTTCGTCATGGGAGGAATCGCTGCTGTCGCACTAAAAGCGTGGCGTAAATTTGTCATGAAACATATCCCGCTTATAACAATGTTATTTTTCGTCTTATTTCTATTCATCAATTATGAGTTATTTAGTTTTTACGGAGCAAACTCTATTCATTTAACCGTTTCGACTTATTTAAAACCGTCTATGTTTTTATATATCGTATGCGAAATTATTATACTTTACGTGCTATCTATTACAATCGTACAACGACGAGGTTTCTTATATAAAGCATTACGATTTATTGGGAGTTACACGTATGGTGCTTATTTAGCTCATTTTTTCTTCTTGCAACTATGTACAAAATTTCTTTCTTTATTCACACTGCAAGAAAACACAATATTATATAGCTTATTATTATTTACAATAACGGCCACAATCTCGATTTCAGCAATGGTCATTTGCAGTACACTACCATTTCATACATGGATTACAGGGCCTTCCCCTACGACAAATATGAAATGGGCTAAGATTGTACTTCGGAAAAATCACGAAAAAGTATTCAAACCATATCTTTGATATAATAGAATTCCATACAAGAAAAGAAAGTAGGACACACCTATGATTAATCAAATTGGACAAATTATGTTATATGTAAATAATCAAGATGAAGCAGTACAATTTTGGACTGAGACAGTAGGATTCCAAATTATTGCGGAAGAAAATAACGGACAAGGCTTTCGCTGGATTGAAATTGCACCAACGAAAGAAGGAGGCACAAGCATCGTCCTTCACGATAAAGCGTTAATTGCGAAGATGCAACCTGAATTAAACTTAAATACACCTTCACTTATGTTCTTCTCTAATAACTTAGATCAACTGTATAAAGATCTTTCTGAGAAAAACGTTACAGTTGGACAAGTTGTAGATTTACCTACAGGTAGAGCATTCAACTTTGCTGATAATGAAAACAATTACTTTGCGGTAATGGAGCGTAAATAAAAAAGAAGCTATCCTAAAAAAACGGATAGCTTCTTTCATTTTAAGAAACTTGTTCTGCATTCGTTTCCCTATGTTGTATATGACTCGTAATCCAAGCAATTCCGCCAGCAACAACGAGATAGCATAACAATATTAAAATTTGTATTTGTAATTGTGACCAATCTCCTAAAGAGATAACATCTTGTAATCCTCTAAGAGAATGGGACATTGGGAGAAACTGTCCAATTTTGCTAAGAACAGCTATATTTAATTCTCCTGGGAAAGTCCCCCCGCTCGTCGCTAATTGCAAGACTAGAAGCGTTACCGCTAAGAACTTTCCAACAAGACCAAATACCGTTACTAACATAAGAATAAACGTCATGAACGTAAAGGAAATAACGATACTTGATAAAACAAAGAGTGGCACACTTGCAACTTCTAATTTCATAACTCCTAGCACAGCCACATCCACAAGTAATGCTTGAATAAGTCCAATTACATATACCAATCCTAGTTTATTAATAAAATGTACTGTTCCGCTTACCTTCATATTTTGTCTACGGCCAAGAGGTAAAATATTCGATGCCATAATTCCGCCAACATAAAATGCCAGTGATAAAAAGTATGGTGCAATGCCTGAACCGTAGTTAGGCACATCAGAAACTGTCGACTTCACTAACTGAACCGGCTCTGAGAACATCGTATTACGGGCATCATCATTGCGAACATCCGCTATCCTCTCTGCGCCCTCTCCTAATTTCGTAGAAAGTTCTTTCGCACCATCGTCAAGTTTAACAAGTCCGTCCGCTAACTTATTAGCACCATGATTCAGCTCTGTTCCGCCAATCGCAAGGTGATTTACACCTTCTTGTAATGTTGTAAATCCATTTCCCCACTTCGTAAATCCATTAGCTACATTCGCAGCACCATCTGCTATCTTTTTCGTGCCAGCAGTAGCCTCGCTTAACTTAACTCCGAATGTATTCATACCTTCTTCAATCTTATTCTGACCATCAGCAAGCTTCTTCGCACCTTGTGTCAATTGTTGTTGGCTATTATTTAAAGTGTTTACTGCTTTAGCTAATCCGTTAGAAGTAGCAATGATCTTTTGAAAAGCAGGATCTTGCTGCACTTCTGGATGACTTTTCACGTACTCTTCTAATTGTTGTTTTACACTATTTGCTGCATTGTCCGCTTTCACTTGCCCTTCAGCAAGTTTCTCACTTCCGTTCACCCATTCATTTGTACCAGCACTTAATTCACTAACCCCTGATTGTAAAGTTTTTTCACCTTGAGCTAATAACTCCATACCACTATGAAGTGAGGTTGCCCCTTGACTCAGCTCATTTGCGCCGCCACTTAAGGCAGATTGGCTAGAAGCAAGCTTTTCACTTCCCTCTTTCACTTTTGATGCCCCGTCACTTAAACGATGAATACCATCTGCAAGCTGATTCGCCCCATTTTTTGCATCTGTCGTTCCTTCATGCAGCTTCTCAGCACCATTACTTGCATCACTCAATCCTTGTGCCAAATCTTGAAACTTTGAAAAGACACCTTCTGTATAAGATTTCGTAATACTATTTGAAATTTTTGTTTTCATATTTTCAACAGCTGTCGTTCCAATTTGAGCTGCTACAAAGTTTTTACCCGGATTTACTTTGTACTGAAGCTGCGCTGGCTCTGGTTTCTCATCCATAAGTGTACTTACCTTTTTAGAGAAATCCTCTGGAATCGTAACGACCATATAATACTTATCTTCTTTTAACCCTTCATCAGCATTTTTTTCTGATACGAAATGAAAAGCTAGTTCCTTATTCTCTTTTAAATTTTTGACAAAATCTTCTCCTGCATGAATTGTTTTTTCATCCATCGCAGCACCTTTATCTAAATTTACAATTGCAACAGGTAATTTATCTAATCGTCCATATGGATCCCAATATCCAGCTAAAAAGAATCCTGAATAAATTAAAGGAACGATTAATAAAAAAATTAAAGCAATACGTCCATGTTTATGATGCCACATCGCTTTCCAATCTTTAAATATAAGTTGAATTCCCTTCATGAAACATACTCCTTCTCCTAATTTAACACCATTACAATGGTTTAACAGATTTACTATACACGCCCATTTTCATACTGTATAATACATCTTTAATTATCAATTCATTCCTTTTGGTCTATAGAAAGGAGAGTCAAAATGGAACTTCTTCAACTAAAATACTTTCAGACAGTCGCACGATTAGAACATATGACAAAAGCCGCTGAAGAACTGCATATCGCACAGCCTTCGCTTAGCAAAACAATCGCTAGATTAGAAAAGGACTTAGGCGTCCTATTATTTGATCGCCAAGGTCGACAGATTACATTAAACTCTTTTGGAAAAGTATTTTTAAAACGCGTAGAGCGCATTTTTCATGAATTAAGTGAAGGCGAACGAGAAATTAAAGATTTAGCTGAATTACAACAAGGCTCTATTACACTGGCCGTTTCTATTCCGAGAATATTACCAGAACTACTCGGTTCTTTTTTACTAGAACATCCTAACGTTCGATTCCAACAATTTCTCGCATCTACTCCTTCTATGAAGCGACAACTAGATAATATAGAAATTGACTTTTGCATTTCTTCTGTGCCAATTGAAGGCGAGGAAATTATGTGGGAACCGCTTATTACAGAAGAAGTTTTCTTAGTTGTCCCTTCAGGTCATCGTTTATCAGGACGCGAAAGTATCCATCTGCATGAAGTAAAAGACGAACCATTTATTAGTATGAACACTGGTTACGGATTTCGGCACTTAACGGATGAATTTTGTAAAGAAGCTGGCTTCACTCCACATATCGCTTTTGAAGTAGATGAACCAACCGTGATTAGCGACCTTATTAAGCAAGGTCTCGGCATCGCCTTTGTCCCAAGTTTAACTTTATTAAAAAACTCTACTTTAGCATTAAATAAGTTACGTATTATTGAACCCAATTGCGAGCGGACTATCGGATTGAGTTGGTCGAAGAAACGCTACTTATCAAAAACCGCTCAGCAATTCCGTAGATTCGTAATTGACTACTTCTCCAATATTAGAACGTAAAATTATATCGACTTAGTAAAAAATAAAAGGTGCCACCTTCAGAGGATAGCACCTTCTATTTCTTACTCTTCTCCAATTCCATTTCCGCTAAAAGCGGCAATACGTTATCGAAAATATGCGTATTATTATTTTCACCTGTTACGTATCCACCGTAATATCTACTAAATATATTGTCATTTCGGAATGTGGCCATATGATCATATAATTCCTTTGCAAACTTTGTATCACCTGTTTGTAGTACGTACAAGATCGTTAGTCCGTATGCGGCTGGTGATTCATAATTCACAGTTTGTTTTCCCGTTTCTAAATTGTAACGACCGTATAGCTTTCCATCCTCCTGGAACTTCTTCTTGATAAATTCCAAATAAGCAGCTGATGAAAGGCCACCTAAACTTCGATGATATGCAACATATGATTGGTCAATAAGATTTACTTCTTTATCGTACGTAAATGTACCATCTTCTTTATACTCTTTTGGGAATGCCCAGCCATGCCTTGGATAATCCGCTAAAAATTGAACGACTTCCTGATATTGCTGTGCAGAAACTTTGCCGTACTTTTTCATATACGAGAATGCGTGTGGATTTAAGTATGATGTCGTTGCAAAATTATTTTGTTTCCCTGCATCTGCATCATAATAATCAACGTAATAATTATCTTTCTTATTATAACGAATTACAGCGTCACTCAATTGATCTGCCAAGTTTTTATAACGCTCTTCCTTGTACATTTCATAAGCACGATATAATTGTTCTATAATACGAAGATCATCTATAAGTGCATTTGTAGCTGACTGCATTTCTCCCTTTTCAGAGATTTTCCATATAACAATATGCTCCTTATGTACAAAGCTATTTTGAATAACCTTAACTTGTTCATCGAATAACGCTTGATCGTTTTTATCCAATGTATATTGTAGCCATAGTCCTGCTGATTCCGATAAAGCTTCACGGCCTTTCGCTTCACCCGTACCTGCCTTTGTATCCGCTAAACGATATGTGGCAAGCGTCCCATTTTCATTCACCATATGTCTTAAAATAAAATGTTCTGTACGGTTTCCTTGTATAGCTGACCAAAATACAATGCCACCTAAAGCGATTAAGAGAATAACTCCAATCCCTATATATAAACGTTTCCGCAATCTTTTCACCTCCCTAATAAGGCTAGCCTTAATTTTACCAGAACATACGTAAAATTAAAAAAGACAATCTATTAGATTGTCTCCCTTGCCTCTATCCCTCACAAGCCTCTTTAGAAGGTCTATATAGCGATGCCACAAGTCGATCATATTCACGACGCGTAATCTCTTTATTATACAGCTTCAATAATAAATCTCTATGCTCTTTTGAAAATGCCATCTTTTTAATGACTTCAGGATACATAAAACATCCTCTCCATTTCACATAAACTTCTTCACCTCGAAAAACAGAACTTATGTTCGCATAAAAGATTATAAAATATTCCTTACTAAAAAACAAACAAAATATTATTAAACATTAACTTCTTTCTATTTAGAATATTCAAACATTATATTACCATATCCACTTTTTAAATACATATATATTTTTGGTAGTTTTTCTGAATAAATCTTCCAATTCAATCAGAAAATAATGGCAAAAAGAAGAGGAGTTTACATATGGATACGGTAACATTAGCAAGAGCATTTTTTGGTTCTTCATTAGCATTCCACATTATCTTTGCAACACTTGGTGTCGGACTTTCATTAATGATTTTTATAAGTGAAATACTCTATCACTGGAAGAAAGATTCCGATTACGCCATTATGGCGAAAAGATGGACGAAGGCTTTTGCCATCCTTCTCGGTGTAGCAATTCCAACTGGAACAATTGTTGGTGTGCAAATCTCACTTCTTTGGCCTGGTTTTGCCAAAATTGTTGGGCAGGTTATTTCTGTTCCCTTTCAAATTGAGATTTTCGCCTTCTTTTTAGAGGCGTTGTTCATGTCTATTTATGTATATGCAGCTGACAAACTACCTCCATTCATGAGATTAATCTCGCTATTCTTCGTCATGATTGGTGCCACGGCATCTGCCGTGCTTATTACATCAGCAAATACATGGATGAATACACCCGCAGGCTTTTCAATGGGGCCAGATGGATCAGTTTTTAACGTTGATCCATGGAAAGCTTTCTTTAATCCGAGTTTTGGTACAAGCGCATTCCACGTTGTGATTACAGCCTATACAACTGGAGCTGCCGTCATTGCCTCTATCGCTGGATTTAAATTATTAAAGAAGAACTTAAGTAAACGTGAAATTGCTTATCATAAAAAGGGACTACTGTTAGGACTCGTCGTGACATTTATTACAGGTGCTACGATGTGGCTTTCGGGACACGAATCGGCGATTGCCTTACATAAGCATTCTCCTGAAAAACTTGCATCTGCCGAAGCTTTATTTGAAACGACATCACATGCACCGTTATCAATTGGCGGAGTTGTAGACCCTAACACACTTGAACTAAACTATGCACTAGAAATTCCGAACATGCTTAGCCTACTAGTGGGACTCGACCCTAGCACCGTCGTAAAAGGACTAAAGGAATTCCCACAAGAAACATGGCCACCATTTTACACACATACACTATTCAACTTAATGGTCGGCACCGCTGCCTTTACTTTTGCAGTTGCAGCAATCGCCCTCTTATATTGGTACTTTGTTTACCGAAAAAAAGGTGCAGAATTACCGAAGTGGCTTCTTTGGGGAGCTGCAGCATGTGGACCAATTATGATGCTCGGTATTGAATTCGGGTGGATTTTCAGCTGTAGTGGTCGTCAACCGTGGACCATTTATGGTATGCAACGGACAGTCGACGCTTCTACACGCGCTGATTTTGTCGGTCCTTTATTTATTCTATTCATCATTTTATATATTGGACTCGGCATTTTAACAGTTTTTGTACTACGGACATTCTTTAAGAAACATCCGCTTACAAATGATTTACATCACGAAGGAGGCGATTCTCGTGCATGAGGAAAGTATTGCAATCATCATCTTATGGGCTCTTATTTTCGTATACAGTATATTAGGGTCCATCGATTTTGGAGCAGGTTTTTGGGGCATGGTATACGCAAAACATCCAACGCTCGCTGCCAAACTTGCCAATCGATACTTATCACCAACTTGGGAAGTAACAAATACATTTCTCGTTTTTGTCGTTGTCGCTTTTCTCGGTTTCTTTCCGAAAGCTGCTTTCACCCTTGCGACAGTGATGTTCGTGCCAGTTATGTTAATTTTAATACTCATTGCAATTCGCAGTACATTCATGGTATTTGCTTACTCTCTGCCAAAGTATCAATTCCTCCTTCGGGTGATTTCAGGTATTACTGGGCTCTTAATTCCAGCCTTATTAATTACTGTTTTACCCGTTACAGAGGGGGCTTATATTACAATCTCTGAAGGAAAAGAAGTACTCCTGTATGGAAAACTTCTTTCTAGCCCGGTTATCTACTGCTATATGCTCTTTGGGCTAACTTCGGAACTATTTCTCTCCTCTCTCTTTCTTGCTGATTTTGCGAGAGAGCAAGGTTCAGAAGATTCGTATAGAATTTATAGAAGAAACGCCATCATCCTTGGCCCTGCAACACTCGTTACGGCGATTATCGCCCTCGTTGTAATGGATCCGGAAACACACTGGCTTATGCAAGGACTAATAAAGCAATTCCCATGGTTTACAGTTTCTATCGTTTTATTCGTTATCGGATACTCTTCTCTTTGGTGGACAAACAAGAAGTACGGCACACTAGGATACCCTCGCATCGCCGTTTTAGCGGTCGTCGCTCAATATGCATTTGCAAGTTACGCTTACGGTGTCGCACATTTACCTTATATTATTTATCCTGATGTAACTGTATTTACAAGTTTTACAACGACAGAAACATTCTATGCATTGCTTATCCTATACGCAATTGGAATCGCAATTTTACTACCAGGATTTATTTTCTTCTGGAATTTATTCTTGAAGGATCGAACTTTTTTGAAGGAAAAATAATATATTCGGGGGAGTCTGTTCCAAAAGGCATTTTGGATGGGCTCCTTTTGTCATGTTTTGTCGATAAGTCGATATATTTTAAAAATCGCTGATATATTTTGAGTTGCGCTGATATATTTTAAGTTGCGCCGATATATCTCCATAATCGCTGATATATTTTAAGTTGCGCCAATATATCTCCATAATCGCCCATGTAAATTTCATTTACTATCTTACTGCCCCTCTAATTTATAGACTCCTCTCATAATAGTTATTTCACTATTCGTGACACTTGTCCTTTCGCTTGAAAAACACATATTCACTTTATTCCATTATATGTCTAGTTCTTCCTATTTTTTGTTGAATATACTACTAATACAAACCTTGAGACAAGCTACATTGGTTTAAGGAAAAGTAGAAAGGTAGGTAAAATATGAGCATTGAAATATGGATTACTATTATTGTATTCTTCTTAACGATGATTGTTATCTTTTGGCGACCCCGTGGCTTAAATGAGGCTTGGCCGGCAGCAATTGGCGCTGGCATTATCTTGATTACTGGACTTGTATCAAGACCAGACGTCATAGATATTATTAGTAAAATTGGCGGTGCCTCTATAACAATATTAGCGACCATCGTTATGGCGGTTATATTAGAAAGCTTCGGCTTCTTCCACTGGTCCGCAGCGAAACTTGCAAATTTAGCAAAAGGATCTGGTCGCCGTCTATACTGGTATATTCAATTATTATGTTTTCTTATGACTCTTTTATTTAATAACGACGGTAGTATTTTAATTACAACTCCAATTTTAATTCTTCTTCTAAAAAACCTTCAATTAAAACCACATCAACAAATTCCTTATTTATTAAGTGGTGCTTTAATCGCTACTGCATCTAGTGCACCAATTGGTGTAAGTAATATCGTAAACTTAATCGCATTAAATATCGTTAATATGACTCTTTACATGCATACTGCTATGATGTTTGTACCTGCAACACTAGGTTTATTATTTATGTCATGGCTCATGTATACAGTGTTAAAGAAAAAGCTTCCTAAAAAATTACCTGTTTCTTCTTATGACATTGAAGAGATTTTCTTCACAAAAAACTTCCATCCACTTAAAGGAACAAAATCTGTTAATACGAAACAAAAACGTACAAAATTTATGTTAAAAGTATTAGGTTTCGTCTTTCTTATGCGCTGTCTTCTATTCGTTGCATCCTTCTTATCGATTCCAATCGAAATTGTTGCTGTACTCGGTTCACTCGTTCTTCTCATCTGGAGATGGTACTACTTACGAACAAACCCAGTCGATATTTTGAAAAAGACACCGTGGCACATTTTAATTTTCGCTTTCTCTATGTATGTAATTATTTACGGGCTTCACAACGCAGGATTAACAACGGCGCTTGTAAATTGGCTTGAACCAGTTGTAAGTCAACATCTACTCTATGCTAGCTTTGCAATGGGCGGACTTGTATCTATCCTCTCTAACGTCTTTAATAATCACCCTGCACTTATGATTGGTACCATTACATTAACAGAAATGGGCCTAGATCCAGTCACATTAAAAACTATCTATCTCGCAAATATCATTGGTAGTGACATCGGTTCACTATTATTACCAATCGGTACGCTAGCTTCCCTCATTTGGATGTATATCCTAAGACAAAATAAAATTAAAGTGAAATGGAAAGATTATTTAAGCGTATCTCTCATCGTAATCCCACTCACAACAGCCGTCACATTATTCCTCTTATACTACTGGGTACAATTATTCTTCGCCTTATAGAAAATAGAAGCCCCCTTTGCTACCGTCTTAGCAAAGGGGGCTTCTTCTATATTTAAGTTAGGTACTACAGTGTGATCAATCAAGTAAAGAGGTGTAACGTGTTATTGGTATAAATGACTACCAGTGTCTTTAAATTCTTTCGCTTTCTCTTTCATCCCTTTTTCAATTGCTTCTGTCGTTTCTAAATCATTGTCTTTCGCATATTCACGAATATCATGTGAAATTCTCATACTACAAAACTTCGGTCCACACATTGAACAGAAATGAGCCGTTTTCGCGCCTTCTGCTGGCAATGTTTCATCGTGATATTCCATCGCACGTTCAGGGTCTAAAGATAAATTAAATTGATCGCGCCAACGGAATTCAAAGCGAGCTTTTGAAAGTGCATCATCACGCTGATGAGCCGTTTTGTGCCCTTTCGCAAGATCAGCTGCATGTGCAGCAATTTTGTACGTAATAACCCCCGTGCGAACATCATCTTTATTCGGTAAACCTAAATGTTCTTTCGGTGTTACATAACAAAGCATCGCCGTGCCAAACCAGCCAATCATCGCCGCTCCAATTGCCGATGTAATATGGTCATAACCTGGTGCAATATCTGTCGTTAACGGCCCAAGTGTATAGAACGGCGCGCCCTGACAAATATCAAGCTCTTTCTCCATATTCTCTTTAATTAAATGCATCGGTACATGCCCAGGTCCTTCAATCATCACTTGCACATCATGTTTCCAAGCAATCTTCGTTAATTCACCAAGTGTTTCAAGCTCAGAAAACTGTGCTTCGTCATTTGCATCTGCAATCGAACCTGGACGTAATCCATCTCCAAGAGAGAACGAAACGTCGTACTGCTTCATAATTTCACATATCTCTTCAAAATGAGTGTATAAGAAGTTTTCTTTATGATGGAATAAACACCACTGTGCCATAATTGAACCACCACGTGAAACGATACCTGTCGTACGCTTTGCAGTAATCGGAATGTAACGAAGTAATACGCCCGCGTGAATCGTAAAGTAATCCACACCTTGCTCCGCCTGCTCAATTAACGTATCACGATACACTTCCCACGTTAAATCTTCTGCAATTCCATTTACTTTTTCCAGCGCTTGATAAATCGGTACAGTTCCAACTGGTACAGGCGCGTTACGAATAATCCACTCACGCGTCGTATGAATATTTTTACCTGTAGATAAATCCATAATCGTATCCGCACCCCAACGCGTTGCCCACGTCATCTTCTCTACTTCTTCTGCAATTGAAGAAGATACAGCAGAGTTTCCGATATTTGCATTGACCTTCACGTGAAAGTTACGGCCGATAATCATCGGTTCTGCTTCCGGATGGTTAATATTCGCTGGTAAAATGGCACGACCTTCCGCGATTTCCTTACGAACAAACTCAGGCTCTACTCCTTCACGAATCGCAACATATTCCATCTCAGACGTAATGATACCCTTACGTGCATAATGCATTTGCGTAACATTTCCACCTTGCTTTGCTCTAAGCGGCTGACGATCCATTTGCGGGAAAACAGGCGTATGTTTCAAAGCCACTTTCACACCGTCATCCTCTGGTTTTACTTCGCGCCCTTCGTATGCTTCTACATCTCCGCGCTCCAGGATCCAAGAGTGGCGCGGCGCCTGCAATCCCTTTTCCAGTTCCACTTTATACGCAGGATCTGTATAAGGACCGCTCGTATCATATACACGAATTGGCGGATTCGGAATACCGTTCGTTTCGCTTTGTTCAATCTCGCGCATCGGCACTTTCATACCCGCGCGTGGTCCATCCACATACACTTTCTTACTTCCTGGTAAACTCGATTTCAATTCAATTTGCTCAGCTGAAACAGACTGTTTCATAACCTTTGTTGCCCCCCTGTACGTGACAAGGACAAGATATGGCCAGCGTATGCCAAAATAAAAAGAGCCAGGTCCATAAAAAAATAAGGACCTGGCTCATAAAGACATCATTATGTAAAGCCGTTAACTTCCCTACGCTGGTACGAGCCAGATCAGGTCCAAAGGGTTAAGAAGTTCACACGCTTCTCTCTCAGCCTACGCATACGTTAGGCACCCCTAGTTTATCACTGATTTAATTTTCAATACTTTCCCATCATACACGATAATCTGAAAAATGCAAAGTTTATTTCTTTTGTTGTTTATGGAATCATCCACGTTAAATAATATGCCTGTACATACGTCATAATACCAACAATAATTACGAAGAATAAACTATGCTTCACTGTAAAGCGGAATAAATCTGATTCTTTTCCAGCAAGTCCAACTGCCGCACAAGCAATTGCAATCGATTGCGGAGAAATCATTTTTCCTGTTACACCGCCCGTTGTATTTGCTGCAACGAGAAGTACTTCAGATACACCGACTTGCTGCGCTGTAATCGCTTGTAAATTCGAGAACAGTGCATTCGCTGACGTATCGGATCCTGTTAAAAATACACCGATCCAGCCTAGGAATGGTGAGAAGAACGGGAATAGTCCGCCAGTTCCTGCAAGTGCTAATGCTAATGTAGAAGATAGACCAGAATAGTTTGCGATAAACGCGAATCCTAATACGAATCCGATAGATAGAATTGGCATCTTAAGCTCATTTATCGTTTCTTTAAATGTTACTACTGCATCTTTTGCACTCATTTTCAAAATAAAGATAGAAATGATACAAGCAATTAAAATTGCTGTTCCCGTCGCTGATAAAATATCTAATTTCAAGATTGCTTCATAAGGCGTCGGTTTATTTACAATTGGCTCTGCTTTCATTACTAAATTGTGTAAGCCTGGAACTTCAAACTTAAACACAAGGCTTTCCAAAGCACCGCCTGGAGCAAATAACGCTTTAAAGAAACTTTGGCTCCAAATGACTACCATCACAGTTAAAATAATGAATGGAGACCATGCTTTTACTACTTTTCCTACCGTTAGTTTCGGCATAGATATCGCCGTTGCTGCTACCTCACTATTTGCTTCTTTAGACTGATAGATTTCTTTCGGCTGCCAAACTTTTAAGAATAGCGATAGACTCACTAAACTTACAAGTGCTGACGTAATATCCGGAAGTTCTGGCCCTAAGAACGTCGCTGTAATGAACTGCGTAATTGCAAATGAGCTACCTGCTACAAATAGAGCCGGCCATGTTTGTCTTACTCCTTTAAATCCATCCATTAAAAATACGATAAAGAACGGAACAAATAATGATAAGAACGGTAATTGATGCCCAGCCATTTGTCCAATTTTATGCGGATCAATACCTGTTACTTGTCCAGCAACTGTAATCGGAATTCCCATCGCTCCGAACGCTACTGGTGCCGTATTTGCGATTAAACACAGACCCGCTGCATATAAAGGATTTAACCCAAGACCTGCAAGAAGCGCTGCGGTAATCGCTACTGGTGCACCAAATCCTGCTGCCCCTTCCAAAAATGCTCCAAATGAAAAACCGATTAAAATAACGAGTAAACGATGGTCATTCGTAATGGATAATACAGATGCACGAATCACATCGAATTGACCTGTTTTCACAGATATTTTATATAAAAATACCGACATAATGATAATCCAAGCAATTGGCCATAGTCCGTATAAGAAACCATATCCCGTCGCTGCCATCGCCATCGTGAACGGCATCTTATAAGCGAATAACGCAACTAAAATTGTAAGTACGACTGTAATTAATCCTGCCACATACCCCTTCATGCGGAAAACTGCTAAAGCTAAGAAAAAAAAGATAATCGGAATAAGTGCGACCGCTGCCGAAATCCAAATGTTTCCGAACGGATCATAAACTTGTGTCCATGTGTTCATTGTTCTCTCCCCCTAAAGAATCCCCTTTTAAATAGAATAACCTCATCAATAGACTATCAGGTCATCATACCTTTAAACCTAAAATAAAAAAACGTCAAAGAAAACGTTTTCATTAATTTTATCACAACAATTTTCATTAAAAAAGATTTTTTTGAAAATTTTATTATTTATCATAAGAATCTTACAAAAACGTCACGTTCTTGTAATGTTCATCGATAGGAAGCTCGCTACATTTCCTGCATAATAAAGGTATAAAAACGGATATTATTTATGAGGTGATATATATGAACGGAAACAAAATATTAGCAGCTTTATCATACTTTAGTGTATTATTTGCCCCTATCTTATTCCCTATCATTGTGTGGATTGTGGGCGATTCTGAAACGAAACCGCACGCAAAACGCGCTCTATGGACACACATCATTCCAAGCATCGCGTCATTTATTGGATTTATTATTCTAGGAATTATGGGTATCGGATCGAATCAACCAGACGTAACACTTGGAATTGGAGCAATGATTGTCTTATGTATTTGTGGCATTATTAGCTTATACTACTTCATTTGGAACATCGTAAAAGGTATTAAAGTGCTGAAAGCTTAAGTTTAAACAAACGTTTGATTAAAACAGTACGCATCATAATAAATGAAATTTTATCGGCGATACGACAATCTTTTAATAAGAAAAAACCGTCCCAAAATACTTTTTGGGACGGTTTTTTTATCTTCTGCGTTTCTTCTTTTTTCTCATCATTTTTTTGCGGCGCGTATTCACTTTATCCGCTATAATGTGAAGCGTACTTGCTACAATAATTCCCATTACGAACGTTACAATTTCAACCTCATGTTCCTTCGCAATTTCTATTAAATTCCCATCAAGCGCGATTACATTTAATAGGAATAAAAACGGAGAAAACACAATTAACATGTATGCAATACGAATCACATCACCAAGTATAATTGTATGTGTAAAGAAGGATCGATGCGGCATGACCTTCTTATACGGATACCAAAATATACGTAGGAACCCCCATTTATTATACGCATTACTATATGTATCTAAATCCGGCGTTAAAAATGAAGTACCTACTAAAAAGCCAATTGCAAAAGTTAATAAAAAATCCAAGTCTGTTAATCCATACGAAAAGAGCATAAACAAAACAACCGGAAGGGATATTAAGTTTATTTTCGTATGCGTTCTTCCTGATGGCATAATGCACTTCCTCGCTTACGTTCGCCCTGTCACCATATGACAGTTCTCACCTACTGATCTAATTTCTGATCGATAAAGGATGTGTCTATATCCGAACCAAACCATTCTGCCAACTTCACTCGTGCCTTATCTTTCACCTCTTCATTGACGTATAACGACGCTTGTAATAGAGCAGCCATTAACGCCCCTAAATCATCTGTATAACCAACTCCAGCAATGAAATCTGGGATGGCATCAATTGGTGCAATAAAATAAGCAAGTGCTCCAATCACAATAATTTTCACTCGCTTTGGAACATCAGGTCTTTGCAAAACGTAAAACAATAATAAACTTGCATAAATGACCGACTGCCCTGCTTGCTTTGCAACATGTTTTACTTTCTTCCAAAACGCTTCAACTGAAAATTTTTGTTCCATGTAAAAGCCTCCCTATTTTTTTAAAGAAATAAGCTACAATATGTTATCAGTAAAAGTTCATCAAAATTACACATAATCTATCAATGAACTTTCATTGTAACAAACAAACTAAAAAAGAACAAGTGTTCGTTAATTTTTACATACTTCCCTTCATATAATAGGTTTCTAGATAACCACTCACCCATTGTCATTTCTTATTTCTCAACAAAAAAATTTTCACTTTCACTGAACATTCTGCTCTACCTTTGTTATATTTTCTAGTTGACGGACATATAAACGAATGTTAAAGTTTTCTCTGGTAGTGACAAATCTCATACAAAAAATGTAAAATGTTATAGTGTTTCTCAGAAATGAATTTTGTTGTATAATACAGAAATGACGTTATGCTTATGAGCAGCACAAGAAACCAAAAGGGTATGCATAGTTATAGTCGTATATGGGTGAATATAGAACCTCTAATTATGGCCAAGAAAACTATGTATTTTTTATTTTAGCATTTTTCGCTCCAAAATCGACCAAGCCTGATAGAGAAAGGGTGGAAATGAATGAAAGAAACCTTGAAATCACAATTTCAAAATGTGCGTTTCACTGTATTCGTAGCTTTAGCTTTATGGCTGAAGACGTACCTTATTACACGCACAAGCTTTGATTTAAAACTTGAATCTTTCATGCAAGAATTCATTTTATTCCTTAGCCCATTAGCAGCATCATTACTGCTTGTTGGTCTTGCATTATTTGCAAAAGGGAAAAAACGTAACTATATAGCACTTGGAATTAATTTTGTTTTAACAATCGTTCTTGTTGGTAACGTAATGTTCTACGGATTCTACAATGACTTCGTTACTTTACCAGTACTAGGACAAACATCTAACTTTGGAAGTTTAGGTTCTAGTGTGAAAGAATTGTTTAACTACAAAATTATCCTTGCATTTGCTGATATTATTGTATTCTTCATTTTATTGAAGAAGATGAAGAATTTTGCACCGACAGAACGTGTAGCACGCCCAATGCGTTCCCTATACTTCGTGTCAACAGTTGCTATTTTCTTCGCAAACTTAGGACTTGCAGAAGCTGAGCGTCCCGAACTATTAACACGTTCATTCGACCGCGTTATGCTTGTTAAAAACTTAGGTTTATATGTACACCAAGTGTATGATCTTGGCTTACAAGCAAAATCAAGTTCACAAAAAGCTTTTGCTGACGGTAGTAAATTACAGGAAACAGAGAACTACGTAAAAACAACGCAAAGCAAACCAGATCCAAATATGTTTGGTACGGCAAAAGGGAAAAACGTAATTGTTGTCTCTCTTGAGTCATTACAAACATTCTTAATTGGTGCAACAGTTAACGGACAAGAAGTTACACCATTCTTAAACCAATTTACGAAAGAAAGTTATTACTTTGATAACTTCTTCCACCAAACTGGGCAAGGAAAAACATCTGATGCTGAATTCTTAGTAGATACTTCAATGTATCCATTAGATCGTGGTGCTGTATTCTTCACACACGGTAATAACGAATATACAGCAACTCCAGAAATTTTACGTGAGCAAGGATACCATACATCAGTATTCCACGCGAACAACGCAACATTCTGGAACCGTAACATTATGTATCCGGCACTTGGTTATGATCGTTACTACAACGAGCTTGACTACAAGATTACGCCAGAAACGAAATTAAATTGGGGATTAAAAGATATCGAATACTTCGATCAATCTATCGATATGTTAAAAGAAGTGAAGCAACCGTTCTATACTCGCTTCCTTACTTTAACAAACCATTACCCATTCACTTATGATGACAGCACGAAATTAATCGATGAATACAATTCTGGTGATGGCGTATTTGACCGTTACATGGTAACTGCTCGCTATTTAGACGAAGCAATGAAACACTTTATTGAGCGTCTAAAAGCAGAAGGCATTTACGACAACTCAGTTATCGTATTCTACGGTGATCACTACGGTATTTCTGAAAACCATAACCGTGCAATGGCACAGTTCTTAGGAAAAGAAGAAATCACTGCATTTGACCATATGAACTTACAAAAAACACCGATGTTTATTCACGTTCCAGGTCAAAAAGAAGGTAAAACAATTTCAAAACCAACTGGTGAAATTGACATTAAACCAACAATTCTAAACTTACTTGGTGTAGATTCTACGAATCAAGTTCAATTCGGTCATGATGTATTCTCACCTGATAATAAGGGATTCGTTGTTCTTCGTGACGGTAGCTTCGTTACAGATAAGTACATGTACACGAACAGTACATTCTACGACCGTACTACTAGCGAAGTTGTACAATTACCAAAAGAAGAATCTCAACCACTCATTGATCGTGCCCAAAATGAATTGAACATGTCTGACAAAATCATTGAAGGTGACTTACTTCGCTTCTCTGAAAGTAATAAGACCAAAACCGGTGAAGTAAAGACAGCTATTAAAGAAGAAAAGAAGAGCGCTGAGTAATCTCAGCCTCTTTTTTTATATTTCTCCATACAATCACTTATATTCATTAACTTTAACATTACATAACCTTTACCAAATATTCACATAGGATTAACGAAACATCTCTATAATAAAATATGTAAGCAAGGTTCTATATATTTCTTATCTCTCATCTGTAATAAGATCCCTTAAAGAAATATATGAATCGTTTATTTCTACTTTCTTATAATTGTCTTTCAATATGTTTTGTTTCCATACACAAAACATTCAATAAGACGATGTCCCTATGAAAGATAGCTACCCTCCTTGTGCAGCATTCCATAAGAATGTTGCTTTTTTTTATTCAAAAGCAGGATTCTTATTTCTCATTTTCGAATTTGTATATACAAAATGCTGTAAATCCCTACTACTTCTCTACCATTTACAAATACATATACGTCATATGTAAAGAAGTACTCACATAAAAATTACTATAGTGGTTTTTATTCCAAATGAATGAAAGCTTCACTTTACTTATGCACTTACGAAAGGATGGGACAGAAATTGGCATACGAAAAATTTGTACTATGGAATGATGCAGTTATTGATACAACAAAACATCGCGCGTACATAGAACTTGAAGAAAGAGGCTTGCAGTTTGGAGATGGTGTCTACGAAGTTATTCGCCTATATAAAGGGAACTTTCACTTATTAGATCCGCATATCACAAGATTATATCGCTCCATGGAAGAAATAGAATTATCACTCCCTTTCTCAAAAGCAGAACTTATTATCCTACTTTACAAACTAATTGAAAATAATAATTTCTACGAAGATGGAACGATTTATTTACAAGTATCTCGTGGTGTACAAGCTCGTACCCACACATTCTCATATGACGTCCCGCCGACAATCTATGCCTATATTACGAAGAAAGAAAGACCCGCGTTATGGATTGAATATGGTGTACGTGCTATATCAGAACCAGATACCCGCTGGCTACGCTGTGATATCAAATCATTAAATTTATTACCCAATGTATTAGCCGCTACGAAAGCTGAACGTAAAGGTTGTAAAGAGGCTCTTTTCGTACGAAATGGTACTGTAACTGAGGGAAGCTGTTCTAATTTCTTTCTCATAAAAAACGGAACTCTCTACACACATCCAGCCAATCACCTTATTTTAAATGGCATCATTCGTCAGTATGTCCTTTCTTTAGCGAAAACCCTTCGCATTCCAGTAAAAGAAGAACTGTTTAGCATTCGCGATGTTTATCAAGCGGATGAATGTTTCTTTACAGGAACGACGATTGAAATTTTGCCGATGACTCACCTTGATGGAACTGCCATCCAAGATGGTCAAGTTGGCCCTATCACAAAAATGTTGCAAAGATCCTTTTCTCAAAGCTTGTTACAATCCAATATGTCATCTTCTTAAACGCGAATAATTTCTAACCTTTCTACATTCAATATATGTATTTAAATGGAAATCAAGGTGTAATTTATGCCTTGATTTTTTCTTGTAATCTTTTTGTCATATTCAGATTCCCGCATAAGTCTTGACAGTAATCGACATGCTCTTTAGAATTTTTAACAGTTGGTAAATATTTCTTCACTATATTACAGACAGAAAGGAATCGACAAATTATGAAAAAATACCTTGCCGGTCTTGCGGCAGTGTCTGTAGCAGGAGGAGCAGCACCTACACTTGATAGTGTTCAAGCTGCCCCTGAACAAAATACACAAAAAGCTGCTACACAAACTGTCCAAGCTTCCGCATCAAACAGCTCATCTTATACGGTAAACACTAGCGTATTACATGTTCGTGCAGGATCAAGTACTTCTCACGACATCATCTCGCGTGTTTATAACGGTCAATCATTAAATGTGATTGGCGAAGAAAATGGTTGGTTCAAAATTAACATTAATGGAAAAACAGGATTTGTTAGTGGCGAATTTGTATCAAAAAATGGAGCAAGCAATTCTAATGTAAGTACAACAGGTGGGAACAATAAAGTTACTGCCGATGTATTACGTGTGCGTACAGCTCCTAACACTTCTAGTTCTGTTTCTGGGCGTGTATATGCAGGACAAACGTTAAACGTTGTCGGCCAAGAAAATGGTTGGGTGAAAATCAACCATAATGGACAAGTAGGTTATGTAAGTGGCGAATTCGTATCTGGCGTTTCTTCTAATGCAGGTTCTTCAAACAACAATACAAATAATAACAACCAAGAATCTGTAAAACCAGCAAGCGGAAACTATACAGTAAATGTATCTTCCCTACGTGTTCGTACAGGTCCTAGCACTTCTCATACAACTGTAGCTTCTGTTACAAAAGGACAAGTTGTGCAAGTTGTTGGAGAAGTTCAAGATTGGTTCAAAATCAATTATGCAGGACAAACTGCTTACGTAAGCAAAGACTACGTAACAAAAGGCGGTTCTAACGACAACGTTACACAAGGAAACAACCAAGATAACAAACAAGAACAAAACAATAATGTAACTGTTCAAACTGGCGGTACTTACGTTGTTAACGCAACATCTCTACGCGTTCGTACAGGCCCTGCTGCTTACCATAGTGTAATTGGTGGCGTGTTAAATGGTACTACATTAAACGTAGTTGGATCTGAAAACGGTTGGTTTAAAGTAAACTATCAAGGAAAAACAGGCTTCGTTAGTAGCGAGTTTGTAAAATTCGTTAAAGGTGGCTCTGCTACTCCTGAACAACCAAAACAACCTGATCAAGGTGCAATTGGTGACTACTACATTAATGCTTCTGCACTAAACGTACGTAGCGGCGAAGGTACAAATTATAGAATCATAGGGGCACTTCCACAAGGACAGAAGGTTCAAGTAATCTCTGAAAACTCTGGATGGAGCAAAATTAACTACAACGGTCAAACTGGTTACATCGGAACACGTTACCTTTCTAAAACACCAGTTGGTGGCGCGGTAGATAATAAGCCTAACAACAACCAAAATAACAATCAAAACAATAACAACAATAATACAGGCAATAATAGTGGTGATAGTTCTTCCATACTTGCATATGCAAAAGGAATGCAAGGCGTACCATACGTTTGGGGTGGTACTTCTGCTACTGGTGTTGACTGCAGTGGTTACATCTACCACGTATTTAAGAAATTTGGTCATAACATTAGTCGTCAAAGTGTTGCAGGATATTGGGGTAGCCTACCACAAACTTCAAATCCACAACCAGGTGACTTAATTTATTTCAAAGATACTTATAAAGCAGGTCCTTCTCATATGGGTATTTACCTTGGGGGCGGATCATTTATCCAAGCCGGAGATAAAGGTGTAGCAATCGCTTCATTAAGTAACTCTTATTGGAAGAGCCATTTCTTAGGATACACAAAAGCACCTTAAGTTATATTTTTAGAGCCTTCTAGATTACTAGAAGGCTCTTTTTAATATATGTCACCTATATCCCCGAAAAAATAATGTATCTATTTCCCTATTTCATACACTATATTCTACAAAAACACTCCATAACGTTATCATAATGTATATTTTTACATAAAAAACATAACCTATTTCATGTCTAATCATTTTATATGTGTTTTTTTAAAGAATTTTCTTTTTATTTAAACTTTTCGTTAGACGTTTGACCTCCGATGTCCATTATGATAAGTTACTTAAGATGTTATATTCGTAAACGTATAGACAACTGGTTTATACACTTTTTTACTATGAGGAAGGAGCATACACTGCATGAATCTTTTATGGGGAATTGGCGGCGTGATTGGAGTATTAGCAATTGCTTTCTTACTATCTTCCAACCGCAAAGCTATTAATTGGCGCACAATTTTAATCGCGCTAGCATTACAAATGTCATTTTCATTTATCGTATTACGATGGGATGCCGGAAAAGCAGGTTTAAAATACGCTGCAGATGGCGTTCAAGGATTAATTAATTTTTCTTACGAGGGAATTAAGTTCGTTGCTGGGGATTTAGTCAACGCAAAAGGCCCTTGGGGATTTGTTTTCTTCATTCAAGCACTACTTCCAATCGTATTTATTAGTTCATTAGTTGCAATCTTATATCATTTCGGTATTATGCAGAGATTTGTTAGTGTCGTTGGTGGCGCATTAAGTAAACTTCTTGGAACTTCTAAAGCAGAAAGTTTAAACTCAGTAACAACTGTATTTTTAGGACAAACTGAAGCTCCAATCTTAATCAAACCTTACTTAGCACGTTTAACAAATAGTGAATTCTTCACTATTATGGTAAGCGGTATGACAGCTGTTGCCGGATCAGTTCTTGTCGGCTATGCAGCAATGGGTATTCCGTTAGAACACTTATTAGCAGCAGCAATTATGGCAGCTCCATCAAGTTTATTAATTGCGAAACTAATTATGCCAGAAACAGAAAAAGTAGATAATAACGTTGAACTTTCTACAGAACGTGAAGATGCAAATGTTATTGACGCAGCAGCACGTGGTGCATCTGAAGGTATGCAACTTGTTATTAACGTAGCAGCAATGTTAATGGCTTTCATCGCATTAATCGCTTTATTAAATGGTCTGTTAGGATTAATTGGCTCTCTGTTCCATATTAAACTTAGCCTTGATTTAATCTTCGGTTACTTACTATCACCATTTGCAATCTTAATCGGGGTTTCTCCTGGTGAAGCTATACAAGCAGCAAGCTTTATCGGTCAAAAACTTGCAATCAACGAATTCGTTGCATACGCAAACTTAGGACCACACATGGCAGAGTTCTCTGCAAAAACAAACTTAATTTTAACATTCGCAATCTGTGGATTCGCAAACTTCTCTTCTATCGCAATTCAATTAGGTGTAACAGGAACATTAGCTCCTACTCGCCGTAAACAAATTGCACAGTTAGGGATTAAAGCAGTTATCGCTGGTACATTAGCAAACTTCTTAAATGCAGCAGTTGCAGGTATGATGTTCCTATAAAATGATGCAAAGTCTCCTCTTTCTAAAGAGGGGGCTTTTTATTATATGTTGTATATTTTTTCGATATATATTAAATACTTTATGCTTAAATATAAGAACATTATGATACAATAATTAGTAAGTCTGTTTATTTTTTCTTGCAAAAGAGAGATACTACTTGTTGTTGCTCTCTCCAAAAGAATCTAGTCATCCGGTCTATTTCTTAATAATTGTGCATACTACAAGTATCCTTGCATGAATTACCTTTAAGGAGGAAAGTTTTGTGAAAAATAACTTCTATAAAGTCCTCTCTATGTGGATTTTACAAATTTTATTTTATTTTACAACTGTACATGTAACGCAATATGAGCATGCTCTCATTTTTACAATTATATATGTAATTGTTAATGTACTATTTCTATTATTGACTGATAAAACCGCATTTGTTCTTTTTATATTAGGAACCATTACTTCGGTATTCTATCTGTTCTACCAAGCATGGCTTTACTTATGGAGTACATCGGAACAATGGGAATACATTATTACTCACTTCCTAATGGCAGCAAACTTCTTCATCGTATATATCTCAACTCATTTATTAAAGAAGGTTATTCATGAAAATCAAGAATTAACCAAACGTGTGAGAACGTTAGAACAATACATTGGAGAATCAAAATTATTAACAAGACAAGAATTCGAAAGACGACAAGCATTATTAATCACTGCAATGAATCGTCGTAACGAAACAGGTATTATTATTTACTTTGATTTCAATTCCTTTAGTAAATATACGAAGGAAAGTGTTATGAACCGTGTAGCTTCATTATTAGTTGAAACGATAAGAGATGACTTTGATCTTGCTGCTGAATACGATAATAATAAGCTAGTTATTTTATTACAAAACACAAATGAAGCCGGTGCTGACATTGTAATGAGCCGTCTAAAGCCAAAAATGGAGCAATGGCTTGCTGCTGAAGCGATCCAAGATATACAAATTTCACGCGAGCAAATTGGGAACAAAGGAAAGACGTTATTATGATGACACTCGTTATACTGCTTTTATTCCTTCTGTTTTGCGTACTCGTTTTTTGGATTAGTATCACATTTTCGATTAAGTATATACTTATCTTTACAGCCTTTCTATTCTCTGCCTTACTTGTTTACTATTCTTTCTTAACACTCGCAGGTTTAGTTCACCGAAATAGTAAACGAAAAGATCGTACGCTAGAACATTATCCAAGCGTCGACATTTTAATACCAGCCCACAATGAAGGGGTCGTTATTAAAGATACTTTAGAGGCGATGGCAAAGATTGAATATCCAGGTAAACTAACTGTTTATTTATTAAACGATAACTCTCAAGATGAGACACCTGAAATTGGTGACGATTTTGACAAAGCTTATGCTCATATTCGTCACATTCGTGTTCCAGCGGGTGAACCAAAAGGGAAATCGCGTGTATTAAACTACGGTCTTAGTATTTCAGATGGTGAATACTTCTGTGTGTATGATGCAGATAACCAGCCTGAACCACATGCACTGCGAATGCTTGTAGAACACGCTGAAACAACCGAGGATGCTGTTGGAGCTGTTGGTCACGTTCGTACTGTAAATGAAAACAGAAACTGGCTAACACGAATGATTTCATTAGAATTTCAAATCTTCCAGCTCCTTATGCAATCAGGACGCTGGTTACTATTCCAAACAGGTTCACTAACAGGAACAAATATGCTTCTTCGTCGCTCTGCATTAGAAGAACTTGGCGGCTATGACCCGTATGCAATTGCAGAAGACGCTGAATTAACATTACGAATTACACAAAAAGGCTATCTCTTACCGATCGTTCCAGAATCAATTACATGGGAACAAGAACCTGAGCATTTAAAAATCCTTATTAAGCAGCGTACACGTTGGCTCCAAGGGAACTTGTACATTTTAGAAAAAATGTTTTCTTCCTTAAGTTTCTTTAAAGGAAAACTTCTCGTCCATTCCTTACAACAAGTTTTAGTGTATGTTGTATTTTGGCTATTCTTAATCATCTCGAACGTTTGGTTTGTAATTGGCTTACTCGGGATATTCCAAATTCAATATAGCATTCCGCTACTATTTATGTGGTATGTCGCATATATTACATATATTTCTCAATTATTTAGTGCCCAGAGTGTGGAACGAACCTTTACACCAACTAATATTTTTATTAGTGTTATCATGTACTTTACGTACGCACAGCTCTTTACGTACTTATTCATTCGCAGCTTAATTTTATACTTACGTGCAAAGAGCAAGAAACAAGTCATTGGCTGGGATAAAACAGTTCGATTCAAAAAAGAAAAGTAAAACTTTAATCAGTGGGAGAACTCCCACTGATTTTTATTTTGTAAATAAAAATCAGCACAGAGCGCCGTATGCTCTGTGCTGATTTATTGCCGTATAAATTATATATATCAGACAATACCCCTTAGCTGAAAGTAATTTCACGTCCATCCCCCAACGAACGATTGACCTTCATTTATATACGAAAAAGTGATTGCTATTTTTGTAGAACCAATTGCTTCTCTTGCTGTTCTTTGCGCGTTTCAGTCTTAGGTTCCGTGCTTTCTTGGACACTACGATGTGCCACACGTTTCAAACAAATATGCTTCCACTTTCTTTCGTAACGTTTCATTATTCTAGATGTCCCCCTTGAATGCGCTTTAAAACTATTTGAAATCGCTTACAGGAAATAATATAGCACATATACATAAACGTGACAACACATTTCCGACAATTTTTTGTCAAAAATACAAATAGAATCCGCAAGATATCGAACATTGTCGAAATGTATCGATTTTTCTTCGTATAAAAGGCATACTACTCACATAGTAAAGTATTTTATTTCCCTGACTTGCAATTAGAATTCCTTCTATATAAAAAAGAGCTGATACAAAATCAGCTCTTTTTCCTTCTATTATTTATGACGCTTCATACGCCCTTCTTTTTGTAACTCTTTAAACAATGCTGCCATCATAAAGAAAATAACGAAGACGAATGGGAATGCTGCAATGATAGCTGCCGTTTGTAAGGCTTCTAATCCCCCTACATATAATAAGATAGAAGCTAACGCTGCTAGAACGATACCCCAGATCATTTTAATGCGGTTTGGTGGATTTAAACTACCATGTGTCGTTAACATTCCTAAAACGAATGTCGCAGAATCTGCAGATGTAATAAAGAATGTAGAAATAAGAAGAATAGCTAGAACAGATAAAGCCGATCCAAAGCTTCCCATCTGATCAAACATAGCGAATAACCCTACTTCTGTTCCCATCTCTTTAATTTTTTCAAAGATATGTGCATCACCAAACAGTTCCATATGAATACCAGTCCCGCCGAAAACAGAGAACCAAAGCGCACCGATTACAGTCGGTACGAGTAACACACCGATAACGAACTCACGAATCGTACGTCCTCGTGAAACACGAGCAATAAATGTACCTACGAATGGTGACCATGCAATCCACCATGCCCAATAGAAAATTGTCCACGACTGAATCCATTGGTTTCCGCCTTCATCTAATGGACTTAAGCGGAAGCTCATGCTTGGCAATTCCTGAATATAAGAACCGATTGTTGAAGTGAAGTAATTCATAATAAAGTTTGTTGGACCTGCAAATAATACAATAATCATAAGTGCAAACGCCAAAATAATATTCGCATTACTTAAATATTTAATTCCTTTATCAAGACCTGTTTGCGCAGATAACATAAATAACACGGTTACGATTGCAATAATAACTAACTGTGTCGGCAATGAATTCGGGATAGATGTTAAATAACTAACACCACCAGCAATTTGTTTCGCACCAAGACCTAATGATGTTGCGACACCAAACACAGTTGCGAAAACAGCTAACACATCAAATGAATGAGCAATACGTCCATGTTCCCCGTCTTTGAATAACGGACCTACTGTCGCACTAATTGTACTTGCTTTTCCTTTTCTAAAAGTAAAGTAAGCAATACACAGCGCTACAAATGCATATAGTCCCCACGGATGTAATCCCCAATGGAAAAATGAAAAACGTAATGCAAGGCGCGCACTTTCCTCAGTTGTACCTTCTCCAAACGGAGGTGCGTACAAATGGTTTAATGGTTCAGCAACGCCCCAGAAAACTAAACCGATACCCATACCAGCGCTAAATAGCATAGCAAACCATGTCATATAACTATAATCAGGTTCATCATCATCTTTACCTAAACGAATAGAACCGTATTTCGAAACAATTAAAAAGATAGACACACCTAAAATAATAGAAACAGAAATAATATAGAACCATCCAAACTTACTAACCAATACCGTTTGAATCGCAGTCGTTACATTTCCTAGGCTACCTTTTCCAATAATAGATTCGGGAATAATCCCCCAAATTGTAAATGCAATACATAATGTTAATGATACGATGAATGTTTTTGTCAGTTTCCTCATCAAATCCCCCTTCGTAGGTTTCACTTTTGTAAATAACATAAATTCCGATATGTAAAATCGGATAGAAAACTATAATTTCACGGTGATTTTCTTACTTTCACCTTCACCAATTCGAATTCTTATGGACAGCCTTACCTTCCGTATAATCTTTTTACTCTGCGAGAGCTATAAGATCGAAATACTGCTGTCAAATTGTGTGAGAAAAATGCGGATGGGAATGTGTTTTCCCAAAAAAGGATGTGTTACAGATGTAAAAAAGGGCATTTTTCTTCCTTGCAACCCTTTCTGTTTGTAACAATTATGCGGTTTTTTTGCTAGTATATAGCACGTGTTTATAGTTTCACAAACGAAATGTTTATGTTTATATAACTATATTACCCATAAAACGGTAAAATACTCAAGGAATGTAATCGTTTAGTAAACATTATGTAATACTCCTGTAACATTTTTATTTACGCCGAAAACAATATGTTGTATTAAATATTTTGAATATAAGTAGAAACCTACTAATCATATAGAATGAAAAACGCTTTCTTATATTTTTTGCTATATTACAGGATGTTAACGACTGATTACGAATGGTTTGTAATTGTGTGTTTTCCTGAAATCCGAAAAAATCTGTTGCTATAATGAGGACACGAAAACAAACGCAATGGAGGCTATCATGAAAAAATTAATTGGAATAGCAACAGCAGCAGTTTTTGGTCTTGGGATTTTCACATCATCTGCTAATGCAGAAACTGTTGTAACAACAGACGTACTAAATGTACGCGAAAACCCTACTACGGAATCAAAAGTTGTCGGTAAATTACTAAACGGGAATAAAATAGATGTTCAAAATACAGAGAACGGATGGTCAAAAATCACTTTAGATGGTAAAGACGCATTCGTAAGTACAGAGTTTACAAAAAGCATCTACTACGTAACAGCTAACGTATTAAACGTACGTGCTGAAGCGAACACAAACTCAGAAATTCTTGGAACGTTGAAGAAAGACGATATGATCGAAACAACGAACCAAGTACAAAATGAGTGGTTACAATTTGAATATAACGGGAAAACAGCTTATGTTCACGTTCCTTTCTTAACAGGTACAGCACCTGTTATTGAAAAACAAGAACAACCTGCTCCTGCTAAAACTGTAGCACCAGCTAAAGCGCAAGCACCTGCAGCACAAGCAAAACCAGCTGCTAAGCCTGCTGTGAAAGCTGCTGAAACTAGCACACCTTCTGGTGGTCGTGAGTTAACAGTTGTAGCTACAGCATATACAGCTCATCCGAGCGAAAACGGTGGCACATACGGTGGCCGTGTATTAACTGCAATGGGTCATGACTTAACAGCGAACCCAAACATGAAAATGATCGCTGTTGACCCGAAAGTAATTCCATTAGGATCTAAAGTATGGGTTGAAGGTTACGGAGAAGCTATCGCTGGAGATACTGGCGGTGCAATTAAAGGTAACCGTATCGACATTCTACTTGGATCAGATAGCGCTGCTCAAAAATGGGGACGCAAAACTGTTAAAGTGAAAATTTTAAAATAACCAATGACTGCTAAAGCCGGTTCTCTTTGTTGAGAGCTGGCTTTTATTTTTTTATAATAACTATAAGGAGGTTATGTTCATGAATGTACAAGCAAAAGTAGACTGGATCGGTACACCAAAACCGTATATATATAAAGATGAAGTAACATACGACGCTACTTCCATTGACTTTTCACTCGCTGGCGATGACAATCGATATAAATTAATTGTGCTCAGCTTTGAAGAAAATACACACTACAAAATTGTCCAATATGGAATCAAACCCGGCTCACAAAAACCATTTCCTATCGATATTCCATTCGAACAAAACATGTTACCAATTATAGAACAAATATTACATGATCCATATGTGCAAGCGATATTAAAGGAAACGCGCTCCTAATCGAAAAAAGACTATCTCAATTATATGAGATAGTCTTTTTTATTAACGGTTCGGACCAGATACTTCCTCTGACTTAAGCGTATTATTCGCTCCAAGAGAATGGTACAATATCTTTCCATTTCCATTAACAGTAACGATATGTTCATTATTAAAACTTTTGAACTTCACAGATCCATCACCATAACGAATATGGTACTCTTCATATGTCGTTACTTTATATTTCGTATCACTTTGATGCTCTACATTACGAATTTCCATTGTTAATAAATCTTCAGTAATTCCCTTTTTGTGTAGATATTGTATATAATCACGGTCTTCCTTATACGATTTCCCGCTCTTATCATAATTATTTTCAATTAGACTAAAATCATTTAATGAAATCGCACGTACGTTATTATAAATGTGATTTCGTACAAAATCACCAACTGCTGAGCTTGAAGTTTCTTTCGGGAATTTTAAGTAATACGTGCTTTGGTCTCCAATTTTAACACTTTCAGATTTTATTACACCAAAATCAGTAGTTTTCTCTAAATGTACTTCTACTGTTTCATCTGTGGATACAGGACCCAGTTTATAATTACCATAACTTAATTTCCCACGTTTTTTACCATTTACAAATACGGTTGCATCATTTTCATCAGAAGAAATGCTTACATACTTTCCTTCAAGCGATAAATCTACATTCACTTTCTCGCTCTGTTCATCTGCTAAATCTACTTCTTTCTCTGTTTCTAATTCAGTAAGTTCTGTCTTCGCTGTTGCCTTGACAACATACGTACCTGGGAAGTATGGACCTAACTCTTTCGAAGTTTTATCACTAGAAAGTTCTGTTTCTTTTTTATCATTCACATATATTTCTGCATTCTTTGCAGTTGTACTAACACTCATATAATAAGATTTCATGCTAAACTTATACTTTGGATATAAGAACCACTCTTTTCCCTCTGCTACAATTTCCCCATCTTTAAACGAATTTTTATCCTTTGTTAACTTTTGATCTACTGTCTCTTTCTGTAAATAAGACAATAATTGTTTATTGTAAGAAGGGTTCTCTTTTAAGTAACGCATGTACGCTTTAATATCCTCTGTCTTAATCTTTAAGCTTGAATCATTTGCTTTCACAAACTCATCAATTGCATTAATATCTTTCTTTTGGAATGCTTCAATCATTACATTTATTTGCTTTTCTTTTGAAAACTTATATGCTCCAAATTTATATGCCCCAAATAATAAAATAATAATAATAATGGCGAAACCAATAATTAAAAATAAATTTTTCTTACTTTTCACTGGTTGTGTCTCGCTTTGTACTTCTGTATATGTAGCGGCAGTGTTATCGACGATTACTTCTACTTTACTCCCACACTCAGGACAAAAGTTCAAATGGTCTGCAACGTTCTTTTTACATGTTCCACAAAACTTCAACGTGCTCTCCTCCTATTTTTTAGCTAACTTCATTCCAACAAATGCTGCTACATATGTCACAATAAAACTACACAAAGTTAAATATACAAATGAATTTTGCATAGATAATACCGTTCCACTTGTTCCAAACAAACTTGTTACAGTCCCTGAAACATCAATTTGGAACTTAGAAATCATATTCATTACAATCATCATAATTGTGTAAGAACCACTGCATACTGCTAATGCAATATACATATTGGCAGTCGATAATTCAGCTAACTTTCTTCCCGCTCTAAACATAAGGAACAATGGAATAATAAGCAGTAATAAACCGTAATGGAATACGTTATTCACTTCATCAAATTCAGCAAGGCTTTCCTGACTTGCTCCTTTTGAAATCATTATATCTCTAACCACTACGCCATTTACAGAGATGCCTGATATAAATGAAAACGATAATGTGCTCTCAGATGATTTTGATTTCTTACCAATTCCAGTAAACTCCTTACTAAGTGCTGGACTTGATACTTCTAACGGAGCAAAATGAGCCATACTCCATAATTGAGGTGTTAACTCTAATGCTAATAATGTACTTTCAGATTTTAAAGTTGTTATTTCTTTTAATGGTTCAATACTGTCTTCCTTATTTACTAACGCCATAATACAAACTACTACTGCTGTTACTAAAAGTCCTTTTATCATGGCTGAAATACCGTAATAAACAGACGCTCCATATGGCATTAACTCTTGAAATGCTGCTGCCATATTATTTTTGCTTGTATGAGCAATAAATCCTATTAAGGTAAATAATGTCCCACACACAAAACCACTCAGTAAACTCTTAATCGCTGAATAGCCAACCGTAATCTTACCTGCTTCTGAAAATGGAATTGCGAAAGATTGTGATGCTATAAAACTTATAATGAATAAAAAGACACCATAAATAATACCAACTGTTGCTGCTATAAAGATTTGATCCTTAATCGTTTTTGCAACACGCTGCTTTCCTAACCAAATTCCTGTACCAGCGAAAATCATAAATGGAATGATTAATAGTAATGTAAATGGAGTATGCCATGATAAAGAAAATATCAATCCGCTATCGTCGCTAGCTGTAAAACCAAGTAAATGATAACTTAACATCGTAGAAGTTGCACTCGAATAAAAGCTTGGCAACATTTCTAATTCTTTCGCAAATTTACTAAACATCTCACTTAATATAGAAGCAAATAATACACTACCAATCCAACCAGCAATTAACATGAGAATACTTGCAACAGCCCCACCAATAAAACCTGTTTTTAAAACAGCTTTATCTGCTGTAAATTTAACTTCAGGCGTACCGTCCATTGTAGGCAATTTGATAGATTGTTCCTTTTTCTTCACAATAAATAAAGAATGCCCACACTTTTGGCAATATAAATTTTGCTGAGCATTTTCACTGCCACAACCTTTGCAGTATTTTGCAGTATCTTGTTCTAACGTTACTGCCTCTATAGCTCCTGCAATCTCCATACTTCCTTCGTTAGGGCAATAGTTTACCTCTTCACCATGTTGATTTCCACATGTGCGACAATACATCTAATTCACTCCCCACTTTGCTTAATCCCACAAACTGGACAGTAAGTAGAGTTTTGATCGATATGTTCATTACATGAAATACAATTTGTCGTTTCACCTTCATGTTCTATCGCTAACATTGGATTAGGCTTTCCACACGAACCACAAAACTTATCATTTATTGATAAAGGTCCACCACATTCACATGTAGCTTTCTCGCCTTGTTGCTTTTGCAGTTCAACAATGCGTTTTCTTGCTTGATAAATAGCTACATCAAATTCTTGAACTGGAGCAATCATTTCTTGTAGGCTAGCTTCATCTACTCCGTTTCCTCTTAATTGAACGTAGACTCGTTGTCCAATCTCTAATAGAACCTCTGCCTTTTTCTGCATTTGCACTTGCATTTCTTTTTTCAGTTGAGCGATTTCTTGCGCAACTTGTAACTTCATCTTCCCTTGCTCAATTCCTTCTTGTAACTTATTCATTCCACTGCCTAACTTCGTCTGTAAATCTGACAAACCATTTCTCCTCCTATACATATATAGTAATATACAAAATTAACACTATATATATTACCATGATTTTCAATTTATGTAATCCAAATTTCATTTTTTCTGTTTTGAGCATTTTTTGTTTATAATGGTAAAGGAAAGAAATATGTGTACGGAGGAATATTATGCTGCAACACTCAATTACGAAAGATGAAATTATGATGATTGCGAATGAGTTCGTTCAAGGACTAGATCCACAGCAAACAGCTGATCAGGAACATGTCGCTACAGCTCGGCACCTATATCGTAGTGGTGTTGTCTACAACGTTGACTTTGATGGTTATACGCTATCAGGAACTGTAGATGCTGCAGGCAGCGTATATAGCGTCCATATCCCGATTCGTAACGTCGCTGAAAGCTATTGCGATTGCTTTGCACCAACGCAATGTGAGCATATGCTCGCTGTTTTACTATCTGCAGCATCTAGTTTCGGGCAAGTAGGAGATGTATTAACTTTATTTAAAAATAATACGAAACCTTCCCTTCCTCCTATTCGAACTGCAAGACAAGTATTGCAATCATCAGCGTTTGAAGAAACGGATTATAAAAGTTGGCAATCGTATTTTGACAACGAATATGAATCATTTAAAAAAGAACAAGCTCGGCTTACTTATAAACAAATGTATTTTCTTATGAGTATTTTTACAGACTTCTATACGAAACTCGAGCGGAAAGCTCCGCGTATCGTTGCGATACATGAGTTGTTCAGGCTACATGCAGCGCTTTATTGCTTTCAAAAATTATTAGAAGAAATTCAGGACTTCGAAGCAAATAAAACGTATTCTTATCACCAGCCTGTTAACGTCGTTCGCTTATTTGTAGACAAAGTGGAATCCATCGTTCGGGACTTACAATCAGAAGCGATTCCTTCAGAGTCTGAAGCAATTTTGCAAGAAACAGCTCGTCTCGTTCACGAAGTATTCTTCTCCACCGACGCCTATACGCAAGAAAGATTTTTTATTTATCGTCACATATGGAGTGAACTCTTACACAATAAAGAGAAACTGAAAGAAGAAGAAAAGCGAATCGATACGAAAATCAATCCACTTTCCAAAGCATTAGCATCTTCTCATCTACTCTTTTTAAATGACGAAGACCTATTAGCTATGGACTTACTAAAGAAACAGCCTGCTTCTGTTGTAAGTCTGTACTTCTATTGGTTAGAAGAGCTATTAAATACAATGCAGTGGGATCGTGCGAAAAACTGGCTTTCCTTTACGTATAAACAAGTGAAGAAAACGATACATGAGCACGAAAATACGATTTTCATAAAAGATATCGTTCGCTTATTTGTCATCATGTATGAAACGTATGCAACCCATACAAATGAACAAGCCGGACTCGAAATGATTTTGCAAGAGCTATTACCATATAGTTTCGCAAACTATGAGCAATACGTACTCGCGAAAAAGCAATATCGTACATGGGCAGAACTTCAGCTCTTACATGGGTTTGAAGCAATTGAACTTTTGAAAGAGCCACTGAAAGATATTGAAAAGGAAGCACCAGAAGCAGCCCTTCCTCTTTATCACCTTGCTGCTACCGAGGCCATTGAAGAGCGAAACCGCAAATCATATAGACGTGCAGTTCGTTACTTAAAGAAATTACGTACATTATATAAACGATTAAAGCGTACTGATGAATGGGATGCTTTCATTATTCACATCGCAAACTTACATTCACGTCTGCGTGCACTACAAGAGGAATTACGGAAAGGAAAATTAATCGATGATCAATCAAACTGAAGTAACAATTAGGCTCCAGCACGTTAGTCAAGGTTGGTTCCTTTGGGGAGAAAATGACAGCGGTACTCCATTATCCGTAACAAGTTGGAAACGAAATGCATTTACATGGCACTCCACTTCCTTCTACGGCACGTTTCTAAAGGAAGCGACCTTTGAAGGAAAACAAGGTGTTATGCTAACAAACGCACAAGCATTTGAATACATCGCTAATAAACCGATGAACTCCTTTGCCCATATTCAAATGAATGGCCCTATTACAGCACTTACGAAAGATGCGAACGAATTATGGGATGCCTTCACAAGCGGTAGCTTCGTACCTGATATGGAGCGTTGGCCCAAACAACCATCTTGGAAAGTGCAAAATACCCCAATTGAAGATGACACATTGGCATCTCTTTTCTCGGCGGCGGTAAATGAAGGCATATTACAAGATAACCGTTCAAACGACGGATGGGAAGATGCCAAGAGACTTTATGAACATTACGACTTTACGAAAAGACAATTGGATGCAGCACTACATGAAGAAGATTGGCTTCGAAAAATTGGTTACATTGAAGATGACCTTCCCTTTACAATTGGACTACGGCTACAAGAGCCGCAAGAAGAATTTGAAATGTGGAAGCTTGAGACAATTGTTACACCAAAGCGCGGGGCACATCGAATATATGTATATGAAAGTATCGATTCTTTACCAAAACGATGGCACGATTATGAAGAACGTATTCTTGAAACACAAGAAGGATTCAGTAAGCTCGTGCCGTGGTTAAAAGAAGGCGATGCATTCCGAAGTGAGCTCTTTGAAACAGAAGCGTGGAACTTCTTAACAGAAGCAAGTAACGAATTACTCGCTGCAGGTATTACGATTTTACTGCCATCCTGGTGGCAAAATTTAAAAGCGACAAAACCAAAATTACGTGTGCAGTTGAAGCAAAATGCCACGCAAACGCAATCTTTCTTTGGCATGAATACACTCGTTAATTTTGACTGGCGAATTTCAACGAACGGCATTGATTTATCAGAAAACGAATTTTTCGAACTCGTTGAACAAAACAAACGATTATTCAATATAAATGGTCAATGGATGAGACTGGACCCAGCCTTTATTGAAGAAGTACGAAAGCTTATGAACCGTGCCGATAAATATGGACTCGAAATGAAAGATGTCCTTCAGCAACATTTATCAAACACTGCTGAAACAGAAATTGTAGAAGAAGATAGTCCATTTACCGATATTGAAATCGAGCTAGATGGATATTATGAAGAACTATTCCAAAAACTACTGCACATTGGAGATATTCCAAAAGTAGATGTCCCTTCTGCACTAAACGCAACACTCCGTCCGTATCAACAACATGGCATTGAGTGGTTATTATATTTAAGAACGCTTGGATTCGGAGCATTATTAGCTGACGACATGGGACTTGGAAAAAGTATTCAAACGATCACTTACTTACTATATATAAAAGAGAACAATCTCCAAACAGGCCCTGCTTTAATCGTAGCACCGACATCTGTTCTTGGAAATTGGCAAAAAGAATTTGAGCGTTTCGCACCAAATTTACGTGTTCAGTTACATTATGGAAGTAACCGAGCGAAAGGTGAATCATTTAAAGACTTCCTTCAATCAGCAGATGTTGTATTAACATCTTATGCATTAGCTCAGCTTGATGAAGAAGAACTTAGTACGTTATGCTGGGATGCTGTTATTTTGGATGAAGCACAAAATATTAAAAACCCACATACGAAGCAGTCGAAAGCGGTACGAAACTTGCAAGCAACTCACAAAATCGCTTTAACCGGTACACCGATGGAAAACCGACTTTCCGAGCTTTGGTCTATTTTTGACTTCATTAATCATGGATATCTTGGCAGCTTAGGACAATTCCAGCGCCGCTTCGTCTCACCGATTGAAAAAGATCGTGACGAAGGAAAAATCCAACAAGTTCAACGATTTATCTCACCATTTTTACTGCGTCGTACGAAAAAAGATCAAACAGTCGCATTAAACTTACCAGATAAACAAGAACAGAAAGCGTACTGTCCACTTACTGGTGAACAAGCTTCCTTATATGAGCAACTTGTTCAAGATACATTGCAAAATGTAGAAGGATTAAGTGGGATTGAAAGACGCGGATTTATATTACTCATGCTGAACAAACTTAAACAAATTTGTAATCACCCTGCTCTTTATTTAAAAGAAACAGAACCAAAAGACATCATCGAACGTTCCATGAAAACGAGCACGCTAATGGAGCTAATTGAAAATATAAAAGATCAAAATGAAAGTTGTTTAATCTTCACACAATACATCGGTATGGGGAACATGCTAAAAAATGTGTTAGAAGAACATTTCGGTCAGCGCGTCCTCTTCTTAAACGGTAGTGTACCAAAGAAAGAACGTGACAAAATGATCGAGCAGTTCCAAAACGGAACGTATGACATTTTCATCTTATCGTTAAAAGCAGGTGGAACTGGCTTAAACTTAACCGCTGCCAACCATGTCATTCACTACGACCGTTGGTGGAATCCAGCTGTAGAAAACCAAGCAACAGACCGCGCATATCGTATTGGTCAAAAACGCTTCGTTCACGTTCATAAACTGATTACAACGGGGACACTCGAAGAGAAAATTGATGAAATGTTAGAAAGAAAACAATCATTAAACAACGCTGTCATTACAACCGATAGTTGGATGACCGAACTATCTACAGATGAACTAAAAGAATTACTTGGTGTATAAACAAAAGGAGCTAATCTCAAAAGATTAGCTCCTTTTTCTATTCCAAAACCAATTGCTTATTATAATTCCTGTTAATCCGCCGCATGTATCCAGTAATGAATCTTGCCACATCGGTGTACGATCTCCCGTAGTCCATTGATGAATTTCATCAAATGTTGCATATCCCGCAACGAAAAGAAGAGCGTATATAAAACACCTTTTTCTCGAATAACCTAATCGATGAAAAGCGTAATACGTCAATGAACCGAGCATAAAGAACACCATAAAATGCGCACCTTTACGAAGGAAAAACTCAATAAATCCGCCTACACCTTTATTTGCAATGCTAACAGGTGTACCACCGCCATAATCGATAGATACCCACGAGAAATGCTCTTTCACAAACTCAACATTTACATATTGTTCAATATCCGAGCGCATATCCTGCTTTTTATATGGTTGTGCCGAGGAATAGAAAATCAACCCCATCCATAGTAAAACAGGAATCCAAAATAACCATTTACGTTTCACTCTTCCGAAGCCCCTCTCTTAGTCTTTTAAGCGTACCAAAAAAAAGAATAAATTTCACGCCAAAACATGACATTTGCACCCTATTTATAAAGTGAAAGGGGGTGATAAACATGGCAGTCGGAACAATCGTAACGGACTTAACTTTACGTCTTGTCTTAAACAGTGGATTAGATAAGAACGGAAAAACAGCTTTTAAGCAAAAACAATTTAAGCGTGTTAAAACAAACGCAAACTTAGAGCAAGTACAAAACGTAGCACGTGCTCTTGCTTCTTTACAAGTATCGCCGCTTCACGCTATACAGCTTGTTAGCACATCAGATCTTTCTACCCTATAAGGTTAAAATTTACTTAGTGGGGGGTGTTCATCCCCCGCTAAGTATGAACCAACACCAATCACCCTGCCCGCAATATAGCGGGATAAATAAAAAGGAGGAAATAACATATGCAAGTACTAGAATTAATTTTTGCGAAAGAAGATGGAAAAACAGTTGTTTTTTCTATCGAGAAACCTATCACACCCGTCGATGCACAAGTCG
This sequence comes from Bacillus sp. 01N45, assembly GCF_056399205.1. Classification (NCBI taxonomy): domain Bacteria; kingdom Bacillati; phylum Bacillota; class Bacilli; order Caryophanales; family Bacillaceae; genus Bacillus; species Bacillus sp. 01N45. The sequence continues at coordinate 256,493 of NZ_JBFTQW010000006.1, read as the reverse complement.
TAAATCAAGTAATGGATACCATCCTTGCCTCATCTGTATTTTCATCAATTAATGAAAATACCCGAAAAAAAGGAGCCCGTCTCGTAGAAAAGAATGTATCTGAAGTTCCAATTAACTTATAAACAAAAAGACGAATCTGCATCATTTTGCAGATTCGTCTTTTTTCTTCGGCATTTCAATCGGAATAAAGATTTTTGAAAAACCGACGCATACATATTTATAATGTTCTCCGCCTATATCAAACTCGGTCGTATATGTTGAGAAGAAAATATAATCATTTCGCTTTGTATAATTCTCGATTAATAATCCAACTTGTGGCTCAACATATTTTTTCGCCAACTTCTTACCAGCCGATGCTAAATCGCCAAGGAGACCTTCTTCATTTTCCTTTTGAACTTCGTCTAGCTTCTTACTTACATCATTACGTTTCATAAACTGCTTCGCTGCCCAATCCGTATATTCACCTTTACTCGGATTACTATTTGCTAAATATACTAGAAGAACAACAACTAGAGCCATAATAATATACTTTTTCTTCATACTATCTCACCGCCTACTCTTTTCTATTTTCATATATATGTACAAGCGATGCAAATTAGAAAGACTAACATCTATTGATTGTAAACGAATAGTCAAAATTTACAATATGAAACAGAATATTAATAATTAATTTACTTAATTCGTATATAATTATATTTGGTATTACTATTATTTATAAGGGAGGAATCAAATTTATGAATGAAGAAAATGATATTATTATTTCTAATTCTACAATGATGCTGGAACCTTACAAGCACCCTTATTATCGCACCAAAATTATCGACAGTAGCGGGAACCATCTTTACTCCTGTCAAACTGCTCTCCAACTCATCAAGCAATCTTGTCTAACCAATGTTCACTCTACTTATCAAGGCAGACGTAATGCAGTCCAAACAAACTTTAAATTTAAACAAAATGTCCCAATTCCAATTAATCATCGAGAATATATTTGTGCTTTCCCGACAGAATCTCCCTCTTCTCCAAACTGTATATGGCTATTTTATAACCATATAGATGACATAGAATTTTTCAAAAAGAGTAAAAAAGCTAACATTCATTTTTCAAATGGCACTACTACAACAATACATATCAGTCCCCATAAGTTAAAACAACAATTATTAAAAGCTGGATACGTATTATCACGTATGAACATGCAAGATTCACTACAATTTAAAAACCTCTTATTACATTTACTACCTTAACAGAATAAGTAGAATGGAAAGCAATATCCATTGCCTTCCATTCTTATAATCCTATTTATCCTCTTAAGCTATTTCGCATTTTCTCAAGTGCTTGCCGATACACCCACCTCACTTGATAATAAGTCATTTCCATCTCGCTAGCGATTTCCCCCATCGTCTTCCCTACAAAAAAACGTTCGAAAATAATATACTTCTCCTTCTCATCTAATACACTCATAAAATCCTTTGCTCTTATTTCAGCATCTTCAAACGTAAAAATCTCCTCATATTCACCTACGTAAACATTCCTTTCTTGCAAGGCAGACTCTTTCTTCAACCTTTCCAATATATAACCACGCACCGTTACAACTGCATATGCAGGAAAACTTCCTTTCTCTGCATCAAATCTTTCATAAGCATGCCAAAGACCAATTAAACCACATTGATAATACTCTTCATGATCTTGATAAATACCTAGCTTCTTTATTTGATTTACAATCATTCCTTCATACAAAACAACTGTCTCTGTAAAAGTCGCTGGCTTCACACAGTACCTGTTTCTAAAAGGTATACCTCTTTGTTATTCCGCCGGTACCTCCACAATATAAAAATAAAGAAGCGATTTCACTGTGAGTAATTTCAAATACTACCGCCGAAATTTGAAATTACACGAAGTAGAATTTGAAATTCTGCTGGTCGTATTTGAAATAAGGGTAAAAATAAAAAAGGTGACTCTTGGGAGAGTCACCTTTTAGTCCAATCATATTATACCGGTAAACCAGGTAAAAACTTTGCCATCAATACAACAATCGCAGCTAAGAATACTGCCTTAATAATGAATAAAATGATAATTGGAATAGCTGCTTTCACTTTACTTAATCCTGCTGTAACTTGTAATCCTAACCAAATTAAAACTAAATTCCATAAAGAGAACACTTCGATTGAATTACCGATTCCGTATACAAGTGAGCCTTTCTCAAATAACGGACCTAAACTTGTATACGCAGTTGGTGCAGCACCTAAAATTAAAGCTATAATACCATTAATGAGACCACCAATAATAACAATAATATCCGCGTATACAATAATCATTACTATTTTTTTATAAGAAGTATCATTCCCGTAAAACATCATAAACACTTTATAAATAGCTGCAACAACGAATGTTGCGATCATAACACCTACTGTTCCCCATATCGTACTAGAAACTACATTTGATACAAGCGAGCCCTGTTCTGCAAGTGCACCACCTAATTTCTTTTGCATTTCAATCATCTCAGGTGATGTATACGTAATATACGAATTTAAACCACCTACAAGTCCTTGTAATAGTGCCACTATGAAGAACATGCCCCAAACTTTCTCAGTCGTCTTCATTCTCTCAAACTGTAAGCCAGGAGAAGTCATCATTCCAAACAATGATGGCTTCTCTCCGCCAGCTTTTTGCGTATTCAAATTCGCTTCCATTATAACGCCTCCTTCTATTTATATAACCCGTTCTAACGGGCGGTTCACTTCCTCAACATAGAGGCTACGAACCGCCCACTAGAACGGTAATGTGTAGTAGAGAGCCCCTCTCTACTACACTACTAACTTATTCATAACGTAATGCTTCAATTGGATCTAACTTCGCAGCTTTATTCGCTGGAATTAATCCGAAAATAATACCAAGTGTCATAGAGAATAGTACGCCTCCAACGACAACTTCCCATGAAACGAGTGGTGGCCATTTCGCAAATGTGGAAACGATATATGCTCCGCCATATCCAAGGCCAATTCCAATCAAACCACCTAGAAGCGTTAACATGACTGCTTCAATTAAAAATTGTAATAAAATTTTACTACGCGTTGCCCCAAGCGCTTTACGTATCCCAATTTCGCGCGTACGCTCCGTTACAGATACGAGCATAATATTCATAACACCAATACCACCAACGACTAATGAAATACCCGCAATACCGCCAATGATCATCGTCATGATGCTAGTGACTTTAGAAACATTTTCTTGTAATTCTTTTAAATTCACCAGTTCATATTTACCTGGAATTTCACTTGGCTTACGACTATTTAACACATCAACAGCTTGTTTCCCAGCTGCTTCTAAATCGTCTACATTTTTAGCTTGAATTGCGATATTTTGAATATCATCTGTTCCGAATAAAACAGGCCATAATGTAAGGGGGATTAACGCTTCTTCCATTTCAAATCCCATAAACTCATTATCAGATGTATACACACCAATAATTTGCATTGGCTGCCCCTTCATCTCAATAATTTGTCCAACTGGGTTTACGTCCTTAAATAACGTCTCTTCTGTTTTTGTACTAATCATCACAACGTTATTTGCATGAGAAATATCTGATTCACCTAAAGTACGTCCCTTTACGACCTTTACTTTATTAACCGCAAAATATTCATTATCAAGACCAATAACATTCAGATTCGCTTTTTTATCATTTACATCCAATATCTCTGTTGTCGAATTTGTCGTAATAACATGTGAAACATCTTTCACTTGTTTTACTTCCATAATATCCTCTTCTGTTAACTTTGGTATTTCAAATCCGCCTATAGCAAACTCATCATTCATATCTGGTTTAAATTGAATTGGCATAAGGTTATTACCACCAGAACCTGCGAATTTCGACTTCAGCATCGCTTCCCCGCCTTGCCCAATTGCAACGACAGTAATAATAGAACCAACACCGATAATAATACCGAGCATCGTAAGAGCTGAACGCAGTTTATGAGCTAAAATAGAAGATAGGGCAATTTTTATACTATCTAGTAAACTCATACCGCACACCTTCTATCTTCTGTAATTTTCCCGTCTCGCAGTACAATGCGGCGGGAAGAATACGCTGCTACTTCCTCTTCATGCGTAACCATAACAATCGTTGTACCTTCTGCATTAAGCTTTGTGAAAATATCCATAACTTGCTCACCAGACTTCGTATCAAGCGCACCAGTAGGCTCATCAGCCATAATGAACGTTGGATTATTCGCAATCGACCTTGCAATCGCTACACGCTGCTTCTGTCCACCTGATAATTCATTCGGCAAATGATGAACCCTATCTGACAAACCGACTTTACCAAGCGCTTCCAGAGCCCTTTGACGACGCTCTGCTTTCTTCACACCACCGTATACGAGCGGAAGTTCAACATTTTCGACTGCCGAAAGACGCGGAAGCAAATTAAAGTGCTGAAACACAAATCCAATATATTCATTACGAATTAAAGCAAGCTTTGACTCGTCTGCTGTTAAGATATTCACATCATTCAGCATATATTCGCCTTCTGTTGGACGATCTAAACAACCGATAATATTCATAAGCGTTGATTTACCAGAACCAGACGGTCCCATAATCGAAACGAACTCACCGCTTTGAATCGTTAAACTAATACCGTGCAAAATCGGCACTGCCAATTTTCCTTGATAATACGTTTTAGCAATATTATTTAACGTAATCATTTCTCTTTCACTTCCATTCCGTCATACACGTCGTCGGAAGGATTTTTAACCACCTTTTGCCCCACTTTTGCGCCTTCAACAATCTCTGTCCAATCTCCATCAGTAGAACCTTTTTTCACATTTTGTTTACGAAGCTTCCCTTTCTCCTCAACATAAACAAATGCATCATCGCCTTTTTCTACAATGCTCTTAGTTGGAACAGCAATCATCGTCTTATTCTCTAAACTTACTTGCAGAGAAACGTGATAACCTGGAGATAAACCATCTTGACTATCAAGACTTGCTTTATATGTATATTGGGACATATTTTGAGTCGCTTCACCCATACCACCAGCTTGAGCCATCTCTGCACTCGTTGGGAATTCACTTACCTCTGTAATTTTACCTGTCCACTTCTTCTTACTATTTGCTTTCGCAGTGACAGTAAATGTTTGATCTGGTTGAATTTGTGACTTCTGAAGCTCAGTTAACGTCCCTTGAACTTGGAATGGATCTTTAGACGCCACTTGTAAAAATGCTTTCCCTTGACCACCTAACGCTTGAGATGAACTTTGCGCCGCATCTTTATCTAACTTTTGAACGACACCAGTAAAATTACTATAAATCGTAAGCTCTTTCTGCTTTTTACTTAACTCTTCTTTTTGCAACTTCCCTTTTTCTTTCTCTAGATCAGTTGTCTTTTGCGCCATCTCTAACTCACTTACTTGCTCATCCATCGGATCTGTTACTTCTTTCCCAGCTCCGCTATCCTTTGCCTTCTTAATTTCTTTCTTCAACGAATCAATTTTCTTCTTTCCTTGATCATAACGCATATCTGCCATCTTCTGATCAAGCTCAGCTTGCTTCATTTGCAAGTTAATCTCTTCATTATCATAAGAGAATAACTTCGTACCTTTCTCTACCTCTTGTCCTTCTTTCACTGCAATATCTTTCACTTTTCCTTTAGTCGGATCCGCATAGAAACTTTCAATATTCCCTGGTTTCACCTGACCAGAAATTAACTTCGTATTATTAAGCTTTCGCTCCGTTACCTTCTCAAAGCTCACAGCATCAGCAGATGTTGATGCCCCCTTCTTCTTACCTTGCATAATAAAAATATTAACTGCTGCTACAATAACAATTAGTGCAATAACCCCGATGATAATCCATTTCTTCTTCTTGTTTGGAGTACGAACCGTATTTGGTACCATATTCTCTCTCCTTTTATAACTTAATAGTTTAATATAATAATTGTATAAAACTTTCTGAAAACAGATTACATATTATTACATTCTTTTTACAAAGTTTTACACATCCATTTATATTGTAACAAAAATTCCAATGATTAGAAATATGACATCTTGTCTTTTAAGATAGATTTAAGGAAAGATTATATTAATATAAGAAAAGCCATCCTTTATTAATCAACTCCTTACCAAGATAAATTATTAAAATTATTTTCCTAATTGCACCATTATCATTTTTGTCATATATATTTGACATTTCATTTATCAAATTATAAAATGTCACATATATATGACATTTCTGATGCACGAGGTCTACAATTATTAATAGGAGGTTTATATTTGAATAACGTTAAACAATATCGAAAATCTGAAGGTCTATCGCAGCTAGAATTAGCTAAAAAAGTTAATGTAGCGAGACAGACAATAAACTTAATTGAAAATAATAAATATAACCCCTCTTTAGCCTTATGTATCGAATTAGCAAAAGCACTACAAACAGATTTAAACAGTCTATTTTGGGAGGGAGATTAAATGATGAAAATTGAATGGAAAGAAAGAGTTTATAATAATTTTGTTGGAACAATGAGTGAAAGAGATGAATATCAAAAACAAGAAATCAATAAAGAATTATCTGTAGCTGGAATTGGTTTATGGTGGTTAAATATGTTGGTAATGCTTATTATGTTACTTGTTGATACTATGAACCACACAATATCTATAGGAACTATATTAGTTTTTCTATCTAATATGATTTATGCTAATTATTTAACATTTAAGCTTAAGAAAAAAGGTTTAAATGAGACTGAATGTGCAACAAAAGAAGAGTATTTGCAACATAAGAAAAAATTAAGAAAAGCGGGCTTAAAAGCAGGTGTACTTTGGGGCTTTCAAATGTTTGTTTTTATGAATTATATCCTTCCCTATGTAGGTTCAGAAGAAATCTCTATTTCTTTATTTGATGTTGGGCTTTGGAGTTGCGGCGGTATATTTTTCGGTGTAACTATGTACATGATTGGTTTATTAAACCTAAAAAAATTATACTAATTAACAAAAATCACTTACACATAAAACTGCAATTTTACATACTTTTTGTTTTTGCTAATATAAAAGCTATCCAATATAACAATTGGATAGCTTTTCAAACAAAATATTACGCTACTTTAGTTTTTTTCCCCTCATGTCCATGTTGAACGATGAACAAGAAGATTGTTGATAAAATTGCACCTGTTAATAGTAAGATGAAGCAACCGTCCCAGCCAGAACGATCAACAATAACACCGATTGCTGCGTTTGCTACAAGACTTCCGCCTACATAACCGAACAGACCACACATACCAACTGTCGTACCTACTGCAAATTTCGGTACTAATTCCATCGCACTTAAACCGATTAAGAACTGTGGTACATAAATTAAACAACCGATGATAGAAACTGCAATACTTACAACAAGTATGCTAGTTGCTTGCCAATATACAAACGTACCAATAACAACTCCGACCATACTAATGATGCATAATGGCATACGTTTTCCTTTAAATAATTTATCACTTAAAAGACCAACGATTAATGAACTTGGAATTGCCATACCTTCAAAGATTGCGTACGCCGCGTGTGCTTCATTTTTTGAGAAGCCTTTAACTGTCGTTAAATAAAGTGGAACCCAGTTAATAACACCGAAACGAATTAAATAAACAAATGCATTTGCAATACATAAGAACCATACAAATTTATTTTTCACTACATATTTCATTAAAATTTCTTTTGGTGACATCTTGTTAGCATTATCTGCTTTTTCAAGATTTTCATAGTCATTACGATACTCATCAATTGGAGGAAGACCTTCTGATTCTGGTGTATCCTTCGCATTAATCCAAACAAGAACTGAGATTACCATTGCGATAATCGCTGGGAAAATAAACACGCCGCCTTGCCAATGGTTTTCACCAAAAATAGCTACACCAATTCCGACAAGTGGTGGCACAAGCATTCCGCCAACGTTATGTGAAATATTCCAAATACCTGTTTTCGTACCACGTTCTTTCTTCGAGAACCATTTCGTCATAACGATACTACAAGGTGGTGCTCCCATACCTTGTACAATGCCGTTTAGAACAAGTAATGTAACAATCATTCCAAATGACGATGCAAAACCGAAACAAATATTTACAAGCCCTGATAAGAATAAACCGACTGCGATAAAGCGCTGGGCGAAAGCTTTATCTGACAAATTCCCCATAAAGAACTTACTAAATCCATAAACAATTGCCATGATTGAACCTAGTAGTCCAATTTCAGCTGTACTAAATCCATATTCTTGTACTAAATACGTACTTGATAACGTAAAGTTACTACGAACTAAATAATAAGCAGCATACCCAACTGAAATTCCCATCAATACACGAATACGTAATAATTTGTATACTCGATCAATCATATCCGCTGGCAATCTTTCAATTGCAGGTGCTGGCTTGAGCCATTTAAACATATATTTCCGTCTCCTTTTCTCACTTCTGAGAGAGACGCTGTCTATTCCATATCTCGATTATTCCGCTATTTGATATATTTTGGTTTGTTCTTCTAACCGGCTGTCCTTCTATTTCTTTCTCGTTCTTCGCAAACATCGTTGGTACGCCAAACGAAACCTTTTCTAAAATGTGACCCGCTTCTTCTGATAAACAATAATCAATAAATAAATCCGCAATAATACCATTCGGTGCACGTTTTAGTTTCGAAATCGCATTAACAGATAACCCTGTTTGCTCAGGTACAATACTTACAATTGGAAAGCCTCGTTTTTGAAGCATTCTCTGATCTCCCATGAAATTGATGCCTATCATATACTCACCGCTCGCAACAAGTTCCACTGGTATGTAACCATTCACCGTTACTTCACCAACTTGTCCTGCAAGGTTCTTCACATATTCCTTCGCTTCCACTTCACCTAAAGTATCAATAAGTGATTGAAAAAACGTATATGCTGTTCCTGAGACATTTGGATCTGGCATTACAATCTTTCCCTTATATACTGGATTTAATAAATCTTGCCACCTTGATGGATAAGGAAGTCCGAGCGATGCTATTTCTTCATTCCACCGCTCTTTATTGATTGCAATTGCCAGCTTCTCCACTTCATAACCGTACCAATAACCGTCTTTATCTTTAACAGTTTTTGAAATACGGTTCGCATGCTGATTCGTAACAGGAATAGATAGATTTTTTTGCTTCATCATTTGATGCGCGTCTACCGTACCGCCAATAATAATATCCGCTTTCGGATTTCCAGCTTCCTCTTCTACCCTCCGAAGAAGCTCTTCTGTCGAAAGACGAATAAATTCATACGTACAGCCGCGTGGTTTACAAAATGATGACAGCAAAGCTTCACCAACTTCCTCACGAGCTGCTACATACGCAACAAGATGACGATCATCCAAAATAGGGAGACCATTTTTATTATATTTAATAGAGGTTGTATCTCGAGAGCAACTAGACATCGCTCCTCCAATTACTAGCAAAAAGAAGAAAAAGGCTATCTTTCTCATGACACATTCTCCTTTACAAATACATTTGCGAGGGAGCTTTTCATATACATAACATTCCCGTTATTATCGCCGAGATATTGCACAACAAAGTAAGATGGATATACAGAAATAGTAAGAATGTCTTCCCGCTCATTCTTTATACGCTTCCCTGTTTTATAAGCGGTAATATAAGCAATCGGTTCATTCTGTGATTGTAATAATTTCTGTATTTCTCCGTAATCTGTAATTTGCTTTGCGTACCGAATCGAATCAAGTATGTGCGTAAGATTCATCGCACGTTCTACATCACCTTGGCGTACTATGACATCCTGCGCTGACGCAAAAAAATCACTAATACGTTCTGGTGTGTAATACAGGCTTAACAAATACGTTTGAAATGCTGAAATCATTGGGTCCGTACCATTCTTTCCGTACATATCAGCCCCGTACTGGAACAAGTCACCTACTGCAAAAGTACGTTTATGTCCATTCAAGTACGTTACTTCTCCAGTAAATACTTGTTCTTGATTCTTAGCTTCTCTCGGTTCTATTTGAATTCGGTCAAAGAATGAAACAATCGTATGCAAACGAACTTCATCCGTTATAACAATTTCTCCCCACTTTTCATGCCTAACCTTCATTTCGGTAGGCAGGGATTCATTCACTCTTTGTAAAACAGTTTGTTTGTCATTCACTATTGTGATTCGATTATATATTTGCTTCTCCATCACATAAAACAAAATAAGAGAAACAATTATACAAAGAACAAACATAAGAATTTGAAATGATAGCCTTTTCATTTCTGCCTACCTCCAAGATAAAAAAACGTTGTTTCGAAAATACCGCATAATTGTTTCATAAATGTATCATTTAACCGCTTTCAAGTTTTTTATGTCTTCCATCCGTCTCGGAAGCAAAAATGTAATAAATATTGTAGTACCAATCTCTTCACTACTCTCAATTCGCATACTTCCGCCCTGCTTATTCATAATCTCCTGACAAATATACAAACCGTAACCATTCCCGTAACTAGAAGGCAGTACCTTCCCTTCTGGTACTTCATTCCACTCTGCAAGCACACCTTCATCTATACCAATGCCATCATCATGAACAAAAATCTTTGCCTCACGTTCATTTACAATTACATTCATACGAATTTGCGTAGCATCGCTATATTTTATCGCATTATCCAGCACGTTTAAGAAAATCTGTTTCGTCTTATCGAAATCCGCAACAACATGTACATCTGTTAACTCATTTATCACTTCAATCTCAAATTTCTGCAGACGAGGTTTCACAATTGAAACTGCTTCTTCTGCTAATTCCTTTACATTCACAACTGTAGGTGACACTTCAAACGTACTCTTCCCGTACTTTGAAGACTTAAGCAATTCCTCTACAAGTGATAATAAACGCTCACTCTCTACAGCCACATATCGCAGGCTTTCCTTTACATCTTCCTTCGCCTTTAACTTCGGAATTAAATCCACATAGCCAATAATCGCCGTTAACGGTGTTTTTAGCTCATGCGTAATGCGGTCTAAGAAATCTTTCTGCTTCTCTTTCTCCTCTTTCAATTGCTTAATATGCAGCTCAATTCCATCGGCCATCGCATTAAAAGATGCTGAAAGCTGAGCAATTTCCACATATTCATTTAGCTCAATCTTACTTTTATAATCACCATTCGCAAGCCGCTTTGCCATTTGTCTTAACTGATCAATCGGCTTATGAAGAGACTTCGCCAAACGAATTGCAAAGAAAATACCTGCAGCTACTAGACAAAGAGACGTCATTAAGAACGTCCAGCCAACATTTGTTAAAACTTCCTTCTCACCCGTTAACTCATTTATAAAACGAACACTTCCGATGACATCGTTTCCATAATAAACTGGGCTTGAAAACAAAAGAATTGGAGCTGGGTCTCCCTCTTCAAAAACATACGATTTCTTCCCCTTCAAAGAGCTCTCAATATCAATATTCCGGTGAAGAAGTGCTCCCTTTTGCGTATCCGCAACAACATCTCCATTCTTCCCAATCATCTGTACACGTACATCCATGCGCTTTGCTAAATACGAAGCAATTAAAAGTGAATTTGGGCCGAGCGTCTCGACCTCTGCTTCCTTCTCTAAATAATTCATCGTATAAATTTGTGCTTCTACACTTAACTTCTCTAAAGAATTTGCCGCGTTATGATACATATTCTTTTCTAACGTAATATAAACAACTGCGTACAAAAGAACAAAAATCGGGATTAACAGTCCCACTATTCCAAACACCATATTCCTTTTTAAAGACATACCATCACCACTTAACAATCTAGTTTATAGCCAACGCCATAAATTGTCTTAATATATTCCCCGCTATTCCCTAACTTCTTCCGCAGTCTTTGCACCATAATATCAACCGCTCTCGTATTTCCGATATACTCAAACCCCCATACTTTCTCAAGTAACTCATCTCTCATAAATACACGCTGCGGATTGGAAACAAACAACTGACATAAATTAAACTCTCGGTACGTTAACTGAATTTCTTGTCCACTAACATGCACTTTTCTTTCCTTAGGACAAATCGTTATCTCTCCTGCCCCAATTACTTCATGACTTACCGTTACCTCTGCCTTCTTCACACGCCGCGTCATATTCTTGACCCGAAGAATAAGCTCCGCATAATTAAATGGCTTCGTCACATAATCATCCGCACCAAGCTGCAGACCAAGCAATTTATCATTCATCTGACTCTTTGCAGTTAACATGAGCACTGGAATATCCCTATTCTTCTCACGGAACAAGCGAAGCAACTCATACCCATCTGTATCTGGTAGCATAACATCCAAAATTAATACATCCGGTCCTTCATTCCATTTCTCTAAAGCTTCTCTTCCATCAGCCGCCGTGAGCACTTCATATCCTTCCATCTCCAACTGCATCCGAATCAAATTACGAATACTCGATTCATCATCAACTACAAGTATTTTCATTATTCTCCTCCTTCCATCCTGTCTTATAGTGCAGTTTAGTATAGCAAAAATCCTATAAAAAAAGAGAGGGTATTGTCGAACATATGTTGAACGACAATACCCTCTCTTTCACTTATTATATTTTATTTAGAATACCCATTAGGTTGCTTCTGATGCCAATTCCAAGCATGCTCAATGATTGTCTTCACATTTACATACTGAGGATCCCATCCTAGCTTCTCTTTCGCTTTCTGAGAAGAAGCAACTAAACGTGCTGGATCTCCCGCACGACGTGGCGCTACTTCAGCTGGAATTTCATGATTTGTAACTTCACGAACTGCATCAACGATTTCTTTTACACTGAAACCATTACCATTTCCTAAGTTATAGAAATCACTCTCTCCGCCGTTCTGTAGGTCTTTAAGTCCTAAGAAGTGAGCTGCCACTAAATCTTCAACATGAATATAATCACGGATACAAGTACCATCTGGTGTATTATAATCATCACCAAACATCATAATCTTCTCACGTTGACCTAACGCCACTTGCAGCACAAGAGGAATTAAATGCGTCTCTGGGCGGTGATCTTCCCCAATAATACCATTTGGAGTTGCACCAGCCACGTTAAAGTATCTGAAAATCTTATAACGTAAATTAGAAGCTTGGCTATACCAATGAAGCATCTTCTCGATTGCTAACTTCGTTTCTCCATACGTATTCGTTGGATTTGTCATCGTTTCCTCAGTAATAAGGTCTACATCTACCTCACCATACGTCGCCGCAGTAGAAGAGAAAATAAACTTATCTACCTTAAACTCATCCATTACCTCTAATAAGCAAAGTGCACCATACACATTGTTATTATAATATTGAAGAGGCTTCTCCATACTAACTCCAACTAAAGAATCAGCTGCGAAATGCATAACCGCCTCAATATTCTCTTGTTTAAAAACATCTCTTAAAAATGCTTTATCACGAAGGTCGCCATTATAAAATTTCGCACCTTCCGTAATTGCATCCTCATGACCAGTTTGTAAGTTATCTACTACTACTACAGATAAACCTTCGTCTACTAATTTTTTCACAGCGTGAGAACCGATATAACCAGCTCCGCCGCAGATTAGAATTGAATTCATCGTCTTCCTCCTACATATATTAGGATTTCTTATTCACTTACTTATTATAAAAGGTATACGATTGCTCGTATACCTTTTGTGTACCTTTATTACTTAGCAACGAAATAATCCGTTACATATTGTGCCCAGACTTCATGTCCTTTAGCACTTGGGAAACCGAATTCTGTCTAAAGAAGTTGGGCCATTGCTTATTACTTAGTCACTTCAAGATGCGTTCTTAATTTATTCGATAAATCTTGTTTTGCTGCATCTGGAACATAGTAGTACCAAATACCATTAGCAGCCTTGTGACCGTCACCCGGGATTTGGATATCCTCACTATTTTTCAAGCAATCTTTATAGTTCTTTTGCATATCAAACATTTGATCTTGCGTTAAGTTTGTCTTCACATTCTTTTGAATTGCTGCTAATACATCTCCATAACCTGTTAAAGAAGAGAAGCTTGCACCCTTCTTAATAACAGCCTGCATTACTTGACGCTGACGCATTTGACGTCCAAAGTCGCCGCGTGGGTCTTCTTTACGCATACGTGTGTATGCTAGAGCTTGGTCACCTGTTAAATGAATATTCCCTTTTTGGAAGTGCTTCCCTTCTAGAGAGAATTCCAAATCATTATTTACATCTACCCCACCGACTGCATCAACGATATCTTTAAAGCCTTCCATGTTCACTTCAATATAATAATTAATAGGAACATTCAAGAAGTTTTCTACGGTCGCTACAGACATATCTACTCCGCCGAATGCATAAGCATGATTGATTTTATCGCTTTTACCTTTTCCAACAATTTCTGTATAAGTATCACGAGGAATACTTACTGTTTTCATAGAGTTATTTTTAGGATTTAATGTAATTACCATTAAAGAGTCTGAACGCCCTTTATCATTACCGCGCTCGTCTGCCCCTAGTAGTAAAATTGACACTGGTTCACTCTTGCTAACTTTTTCTCCAACGTTACTGTTGTTCTGATCACGTTTTAAAGGTTGATGAACTTCCTTTAATGTATTAGATACAGAAGAATATACATTATAGGCATAAATTCCTCCACCTATGATTAGTACTCCAAGAATACCGAGTACCCAAAATAAAATTTTCTTTTTCATTATTGTAACCTTCTTTCCTAAGCCTAACTTACAATACATATAAATCCTATTATACAAAAAAAAAACTTAATACAACCAAATAATATAGCAATCCACAAAAAATAGACAAACAACAATTATATATTGTTATTTGTCTATCACATATCTTAATATATTTATTCTTTCTTGTCACCAAGCGCAAACGTGATTTCTGTCTCACAAGCAATTTCACCATCTACAGTAGCAATTGCTTTTCCTTTTCCAATCGCTCCACGTACACGTGTCATTTCAACTTCTAAACGAAGTTGGTCACCTGGACGGACTTGTCGTTTAAAACGGCAATTATCGATGCCTGCGAAGAATGCTAAGCGACCACGGTTCTCTTCTTTCTTCAACATAGCAACAGCGCCAACTTGTGCTAAAGCCTCTACAATTAAAACACCTGGCATTACAGGATAATCTGGAAAATGTCCATTAAAAAATTCTTCATTAGCTGTAACATTCTTTATCCCAATAGCACGCTTTCCTTCTTCTACTTCTAAAACTTTATCCACTAGTAGAAATGGATAGCGATGAGGAATTATTTCTTTAATTTGTTGAATATCTAGCATACACTTCTCTCCTTAAACAAGATTGGTCATACCACCAGAAGTTATACTATCATTATCCCATTTTAAATCTCATTTGTCATTATAAAAAAGGATTTCAAGATTTCTCTTTTAAATAAAAAAATGTATACACTCTTTTCAATATGTATTATCACTGACACGGAGGTTGAAAAGAGTGTATACCCAAGTTAGGGAAAGGCAAATTATATCAAATATATTAAGCCTTAATGTCGTATTCAAGATTTATTATATATGACAAAAATAAGAAATTAAAACCTAATTTTCGACCTTTTTCGTATTAATTCCCTAATATTACTCAGGATTTCTCTATTTTCCTTACATTCTCTTAAATGTGATATTTAGAAATATAAATTTTAATGAAAAATTATTAAAATAAAAACAAAAACTCTTGTAATAGAATTTACACACTAATATTATAATAGAATGAATATAGGATTTTACCCTAATTATTCAAATACCTTTTAGAAAGGAATGCAAAAATGGCAAAAGGTATACATACTATAGAGTTAAATGCTTCACCAAATCAAATTTGGAAATTTATTAGTGATATAAACAATTGGGCTCCACTAGTCGCAGGCTATGTTAAACATAAAATTATTGATGACAAACATTCAACTTGGCGTTTGCACGGTGATTTAGGATTTATTAAACGCGACGTTAGTCTCAATGTTGAAATTATTGAATGGCAAATGCCTGATAAAATTAGCTTTACGATGACTTCTCCAACAAAAAAATTAGTTGGTAGCGGCTTTTTTCTTGCTGAATCAACCTCTCCTTCTACTACAAAAGTAACAAGTCAGTTAGAATTGCGAACAACTGGTAAGGGGGCCTTTGTTTTTAACGGCGCAATAAAACCATTTGTCCCTAAAATGACAAAGCACCTTTCTAAAAAAGTGGCAGATAAATTAATGAAACAGTTATAAAAAACCATCTCAGAAATTTATTTTACAATAAATTTCCGGGATGTTTTTTTTGTAAAAGTTAATTATTAACCATTTCTGTTTTAAATAATTTCTCCATATAGCTTAATAATTCATTCTTTAACTCATCATGCTGTAATGCCATTTCAATTGTTGTCTGAATAAATCCAAGCTTCTCTCCAACGTCGTATCGCTTTCCTTCGAAATCATAAGCAAATACTCTTTGTATCTCATTTAAACGCTGAATAGCATCCGTCAACTGAATCTCTCCACCTGCTCCTGTTTGTTGGTTCTCTAGGAACATGAAGATCTCAGGTGTTAGTACATAGCGTCCCATAATCGCTAAATTAGATGGCGCTGTTCCTTTAGCTGGCTTTTCTACAAACTTACTAACTTGATAACTACGACCATTTTGTACTAGCGGATCAATAATACCATAGCGATGTGTTTCCGTTTCCGGAACAGTTTGAACGCCGATTACCGATGATTGTGTTGCCTCATATTGATCCATTAATTGGCGTAAACATGGCGTTTCAGCTTGTACAATATCATCCCCCAGTAAAACAGCGAATGGCTCATTACCAATAAACTTACGAGCACACCATACAGCATGACCTAAGCCTTTCGGTTCTTTTTGACGAATATAGTGGATATTAATTTTGGAAGACTCTTGCACCTTCTTAAGGATTTCATGCTTACCCTTTTCTAGTAAGCTCTGTTCCAACTCAAAAGAATGATCAAAGTGATCCTCAATAGCACGCTTCCCTTTTCCAGTTACGATAATAATATCTTCAATTCCAGATTGAATCGCTTCTTCTACAATGTATTGAATTGTTGGCTTATCAACAATTGGTAACATTTCCTTTGGCATTGCTTTAGTTGCTGGTAGAAAACGAGTTCCTAGTCCAGCTGCTGGGATAATAGCTTTTTTTACTGTTTTCAATGATAATCCTCCTAAAAACATCTAAATATTACACATTTAATTATAGTAATAAAATTTAATACTTTGAAATATCTAAGATTGATATTGTATTAATTGTAGAACCCATTAAAGAAAAGTTAAAATCAAATTTATTTGATCGATAAATCAATAGTGAATCGTCTTCAGCTTTTAATTGCGCTTCACCTAATGTTTCAAATAAATTTTCTTTTGATATTTTCATATTTTTAATATTTATCTTCTGAACAATCAATTGTTTGTTATATACTATATCAACATCTTTATATTGAACTAATGTTCCAGCTGCTAACTGTTCCTCATTTTGTGAATTACCTAGTGTATTGATTATTTCTTCTTTAGTCTTTCCTAAAAAAGCAAGGTACTCTTCTAAATTTGGGGTAATTCCCTCTATTTGTTTTAATTCCCCTAAAAACTTGTTATAAGATATCGCTTGATTATACGGGATTGATTTAACTATGGATTCACTAATCCATCCCTCTTCCCCGTTTTCTAATGTGAGTTTTAACCAATTAATATCTGATTCTATCTCTTTTTGTTGTTCTTTTACAATAAACGGCGTTCCAAATAATATCGTCCCTACTACCTGTCCATCTAAATTCGGCTTACTTCTAACACGACCTTTTGCAGAATTTACATAACGGACGTCTAAAGTTGCAAGCGGGTTCTTTTCCTTTTTAGGAACCTCCTCCTTATCTATTGGCTCTTTTTTCTGTTCTTTCGCCTGTAGGGAATGTAAAATATTATCCTTTTGCCAGTAAATTATCCCACCAAGCATCATCAATAATATAAAAACGCTTAAGAACTTTCGACTCTTTTTCTTTTTTATATGATGCGAGCTTTGTTTTCTTAATAATGATACATAATCTACAGCTTGAGCTTCATTCTCACTTTTCGCAGCTTCATTTTTTATTAAAGTTTTACCTGCCTGTTTCTCCATTGATTCCTTTTTAAACTTCTGCTGTTCTTCTTTACTCATAGCCTTGTACTCTTTTAAGAAGTTCTCATATTTCGGCATAATTTCTTGAATTGGACCATAATCTTTAATTTCTCCATATTCTAACCATAAAGCCTTTGTACAGAACTTTTTTACTTGTCCCAAAGAGTGACTTACAAAAAAGATAGTTTTCCCTTGTTCTTTAAACTCATTCATACGTGTCAAACATTTATCAGCAAATGTTTGATCACCTACTGAAAGTGCCTCATCAATTACAAGGACGTCTGGATTAATACTTACTGAAATAGCAAAACCTAAACGAGATTTCATTCCACTTGAGTACTTCTTGACTGGCATATCAATAAATTTTCCAATATCGGCAAATTCAATGATTTCCGGTGTCAACTTCTCAATTTTTTCTTTACTTAATCCCATCATCAAACATTTTAATTCAATATTTTCCCTACCGGAAAGTTGATTGTTCAGCCCAGCTGCAATAGCAATAAGTGCAACTTTTCCTTTAATATCAATTTTCCCTTTTGTAGGAGGTGTAATTCCAGCAATTAAATTTGACATCGTCGATTTTCCTGATCCATTCACCCCGACAATACCAATTACATCACCTTTTTGAGCTACAAACTCTAAATTTCTTAGTGCATAGAAATCTTCGCCAAATCCTCCAGGATATACGATATCCTTAAGTTTATCTGAATTTTTACTGTGCATTTTGTATTTTTTTGTTACATTATGAAACCTGACTGATTCATTCATTTTTTACAACCCTCATTATAGATAATCTGCAAAATGCTTTCTAAATTTCACATGTAATGTTGAGCCAATTAAAAAAGTAATAAAAACAAATCCCCAAAAATACAATGTATAATTTATATCTTGAAAGAACCAATTTGTCCCTAATAAAGACGCTCGGTATCCATCAACAATATAACAAAAAGGATTTAATTTCATAATCTTTTGGAAAATAGTTGGTAATCTTTCAGGAGTCCATAATATAGGAGTCAAATATAATAACATTCTCATAATTGATTGCACAATCATTTGAGTATCCCTTACTATTGTCGCTAAAGTGGATGTAATTAGAGACAATGAGAATACTAGCATCAGCGTCGCAAACATATAATAAATAAGCTGAATATAGTGAATAGAAATCCCTTGTCCTGTTACTAAAAATAAAATTGTTATAACTCCTACAAGGATTACATGCGAATAGAAATTAGACATGATTACAAAGCTTGGAATAACACTCATGGGGAAATTCATTTTTGAAACCATGTTCAGCCTCGTATAAATCGATTTAGAAGCTTGCATCATTGCCGGATTTATAAAAAACCATACAACTAACCCTGCAGATAACCAATAAACGAAGGAGACCCCATCAACACCTTGTCCCCCTCTAATACCAAAGCCGAAAACAAACCAATAAATACTCATCTGTATTATTGGATTCAAAAATTCCCAAAAGAGCCCTAAATAATTATTATTATTTGTAGTTTTCACTTGATAAATAGATAAGCGTTTAATTAAATATAAACTGCTTATCTGTTCTTTCAATACCATGACCATTGATTTCATCTTTACTATGCCTCTCCGAAAAATATTTTCCTTACAGTTCGTTTAGAAGCACCACCATCTTCTAAATAACAATACTTATTATAGAAACTATCGTATTTCTCTGCAAATTCTCCTAATCCATTCGATTCATACTTTACTATTTCTCTTAATACTTCTCTTGTATTCTTTACAATTGGGCCAGGAGCTTCTTCCTCCAAATTAAAGTAAAATCCTCTTAATTTATCTCGATAAGAATCAATATCATACGTATAGAAAATAATTGGGCGTTTTAAATTTGCATAATCAAAAAAGACTGAAGAATAATCTGTAATTAACATATCAGATATTACATATAGTTCATTAATATCGACATGCTTAGAAAAATCATAAACAAACCCTTTATATTTAACTAAATCAAATTTTTCCGCTATTAAATAATGCATACGTAATAAAATAATATACTCGGTTCCTAATTTACTTTGTAAGAGATCCAAATCTAATTGTAAATCCAATTTATATTTTCCCTTACTATAAAATTGATCATCTCTCCATGTTGGTGCATATAAAATAATTTTTTTATCTATCGGTAAGTTATTCTTTTTCTTTAAGAGCTCTACTCCTGAAGAATTATTACTCTGATATAAAAAATCATTACGTGGATAACCAACTTCTACAACTTCCTTTTCAAATTGGAATGCTCTTCTAAAGATGTCCGTAGAATAGTTATTGGGCGAAAGTAGGTAATCCCAATTTTGCGCTTCCTGATGAAAATTATGCTTATATTTTTCAGTTGTTGTACCTGGCATATGTACCTCTTTCATATCACCAGCTAATTTCTTTAATGGCGTACCATGCCAAGTTTGGATATATACCGTATGTTTTGGTTTAGGTAACCATAAAGGCATTCTACTATTTGTCACCCAATACTTTGAGCGTGCCAACACGATAAACCAACGAATGGAGAACCTTTTCACATATGGAATCCCATATTTTTCAAATCTATCCTTATATGTTTTATTCACACTCCATACCATTTCAAAATCCATATTATTTTTTAATATATGTTCATATATGGCCCTTGGATTACAACTATATTGTTTTCCAGAATAACTTTCAAACAAGATCATTTTTTTTCTTGGCGGTAAATAACTACAAAATAAAAAGATTGCTTTACATATCTTTTTAACTATCCGATGATTTTTTATTTTCCTTATAAAACCCATCTGTTTTGCACACCTTCTAATTCATTTATCTCACATAACTGTAATTATATTATTGTAAAATCTCACCTTTTCCGTTTCTCCCCATAAGCATATCTACTTCTTCTTTTGCGTTCTTCCCATTAAAAAGAACATTATATATCGCATTAGTAATTGGCATTTCAACATTAACTTTTTTAGCTAAATGATATGCTGCCTCCGCTGTACGTACGCCTTCAACAACCATCCCCATATTTTCTAACACTTCATCTAAATTATGACCTTTTCCAAGTAAATTTCCTGCTCTCCAATTTCGGCTATGAATACTCGTACAAGTCACAATCAAATCACCAACACCTGTTAAACCTGCAAAAGTAAGCGGGTTTGCCCCCATTTCACATCCCAAACGTGTAATCTCCGTTAAACCACGTGAAATTAAGGCTGCCTTTGCATTATCTCCGTAGCCAAGTCCATCTGAAATACCAGCTCCCAGAGCGATAATATTTTTCAATGCCCCCCCTAATTCAACACCAATCACATCTCGATTTGTATATACTCGAAAATTATTATTCATAAATAATCTTTGTATTTCCTCTGCAGCTTGTAGATGGTAAGAAGCTGCAGTTACCGTCGTAGGATGGCGAAGGCTTACTTCTTCTGCATGACTTGGCCCAGAAAGAACAACGATGCTCTCAACTAACTCTTTTGGCATCTCTTCTTCAATCATTTCCGAAATACGTTTAAATGATCCAGGCTCAATTCCCTTACTCGCATGGATAACTGTTATTGGCTGTTTTACAATAGATTTCAAGTTCCCTATAACATCACGAATTGCTTTTGTTGGTACAACCAGTAACACTGTATTGACTCCATCCATCGCCTCTTCTAAAGACTCATATCCTTTTATTCCTTTGGATAATTGAATTCCTGGTAAGTAAGTTTCATTTGTATGTTTCTCATTAATCTCTTGAATCTGTTTCTTATTATTCCCAAAAATCCGTACTTCATGTCCGTTATCTGTGAGAACCATAGATAGAGCAGTTCCCCAACTTCCGGCTCCTATAACTGTAATTTCCTCCATTTTTCCCGTCCTCTACTAATTATTCACTATATTTTATATAAAAGGCTAAATTCGCAATAAAAATATATCCCCCTAAAAATTAACTCTTAGAGGGATATATTTGGCTTAATCTCTTTCCAATGAATTATGAATTTTGTTTTGTAAATCTTGCATAATAGATTTATTCAACCTATTCATAAATTCCTTGTAATAACCTGATTGGTAATGCGAAAAGGTATTTCCAAATGGATGGTTATAATGCCCTATATAATTAGTATCCTTTAAATCAAGAACCTTGCAATTTGGGATACAATTTACGAACCACCCGTTAAGTATATCCCAAAAATAATTATTTCTTTTTATTATTTCTGGGCAAGAGAATTTTTTCACTTTGTTATCTCTATCAATATATTTATACGTGAACCCTCCCGTATTCAAAATGATACGCTCTTCAGGTAATATCTCTTTAACTTTTCGAGCAAACTTCTCCATATGTTCCTTCCATATTTCAAAATATAATTGATTATTGCTATGACCAATACGCTCATATTCGCCTAATTCTTTAAAATATGGACTTTCCCTAAGGACCAAGCTCGCACTAATATAACTCTCATCATTTAATTTAATTAAATCCCTAGCTGCATCTGCATACAAATCAACAATTAAGTAATCTGGTTTAGCTTCTTTTAGTTTATCAAAAAAATCTTTCTCAAAATCACAACGAATAAATTCTTTATTTTTATCCGTGACACCTTCTAATCTTTCCATATCAATATGAATAGGGTTTGACATGATACTTACAATAGAGGAGTGAAATTGTGTTAAGTTACAATTGTAATTTTTTTTATACCCAGGATTAAAATATTCCCCTGAATTAAATGCGTTACGGCTAAAACAAGAACCAAGAACAGCGATTTTCAATGACTCTTCTACCACTTTCCCCGAATCTAAAAAATAAATAGAAAATGACTTTTTAGCATTTATATAGGGTTTGAATTTCCATTCGTTATTTTCTGCCATCACTTCGTACATATAAAGATTTTTTTCTAATCGTTTTTCCGGCTTTAATTCTATATCTATTATCCTACCATCCAAAGTCGTTAGGCGAATAAAAATATCCCAAACATCTTTCTGACGTATTTTTTGTTTTTTTAAAAGCTCTGAAACATTTACGTCCATTTTAAATTTACCATTAAGAATATTTAAACCCTTTGCTATTTCATCAAAATAGAGTGGCTCTCCATTAGCTGTATAACGCTTTTTAAATACGACATATGTACCATTTTCATCAAAATCTAGTACATTATACTCTTTTGAAGAAATTTCTCCTTCAACATAAAGCGTATTATTTTCAAATTTAAAATCTGATGATTCAATAATAAATTCTTTTTCTCTAATAAAAAGCGCTAAATTATCTAATCCAGTAATATATGGCTTAACTCTAAACAAATCATTATGTTTGAACGTATGATATCTAAATTTCGACTTATTACTTATGGTATCAAGTAAGGGGATCTCCATTTCTACACCATTAGAGTCTTGAATTTTTACGAATGCATCCCATATCATATTTGAACTTAGTTTATAATCTTTAAACATTTGATCAATGTTCATTGAAAATTTAAAAATACCTTGATTTACGTTTGTTTCTAGCACCTTAGTTTCAGAGTATTCAAATAAGGATTCTTGTTCTCTCTTTTTTAATATTAAACTAACGATTTTCTCTTCTAAATTTACTTCCTGTAACTGCTCTAAATAGAAACTTACGTTTAAAGTCCCTTGATTAAATTCGGCATCTTGCATAAGTGCCTTAATATCATTCCGTATCACATAGATTGAAACACCCTTATATCCCGTAATATACGGTTTAGCTTTAAAAAGGTTATTATCTAATAAATAATATGATTTAGCTTTAAAATCCAATAAACTATCTGTTTTTAGTTTTATATATGTCCCATTGCAAATTAAAAATAGGTCCCAAATTAAATTATTTTCTACGGAAGCTTCCTTAAAAAGTAGATCGATATTTTTTTTAAAGCTAAAAGTCTTTCCGCTAGCTTTTATTGAAAAAAAATGATTTTCCGTATACTCTATACCATGCTCACTTTCACGTCTTCTAATAGAGAAAAAGCAACTTTCCTCCTCCAAAATAAAATCCGCTTTTCCATCAATGTATATACAACCATTATTAAAATTTATATTCGTTACAACTACATTCACACTAACATCTCCTATACTAATAACAAAACAAATCTTTTATTAATGATTAATTTGATGAGTAGCTTCATCAATAGTTCTCATCCATATTTTACCTATCTCATCTATTTCAAACCTTTTCACATTCTTTATAGCCCTTTTAGCAAATTCGCCCCTCTTCACAGGGTCATTCATTAACTCCATTAATGCCTTTGCAAGAAGCTCCACATTTCCTTCTTCTACCAAAAAACCATCCTTATCATGATCAATAATTTCACTTGGTCCTTTTGGACAATCAAAACTAACTACTGGTACTCCACATTGCATTGCTTCTATAATTACCATTCCAAATCCCTCAAACCTTGAACTCAAGGCATATAATGATGCTTTAGAAAGTTCTACATCTATATGCTGGGTAGCTCCCATTAGAATAACATGATTGTACAATTTATTTTTTTCGATTAATTCTTCTAAATTTGCTCGCTCTCTACCAGTTCCATAGATTTTAAGTTTCCAATCAGGATATTGCTTATTTACAATTTTGAAGGCCTCAATTAATAAATCAAAGCCTTTTTGCGGAACTAATCGCCCAGCAGCAGCAATTGTTTTAGATGTTAGAGAAGATACCCCCCCTCTAAGCTTTGGAATTGAATTTGTAATTTTCTTTACTTCTACTTTTCCGTTTAGAAGAAGTTTTTGATAATCAACTGTATCTTCATCTGTTAAAGTAGCTAAACAATCTAAATTAATATAGTGCTTTAATATAGATTTCTTTAACCTTTTAGGATAGATTGAGAAATTCAAATGTTCTTGTCCGATAAGATATATGCCTTTATTTGCATGCTTACTTGCAAATATATTAAAACTTGGCCTTGTTGTCACTAAAATCCCCGAATCAATACCTTTTAAATAATTATACATTTTAATATCCGTCAACAATGAAAAGAAATGATATCCTTCATCATCTGGATGAATTAACTTACTTTTCATCTTTAACATTCTATTCGCTATTCTCGTTTGAAATTGTTTATCACTTTTATTTCGATTTGCAACATCATGTAAAACGATAATTTTAATTCTTGGATCTATTTCAAAAAATGCTATTTTGCGATGACGAAAAACACTAATAATTTCAACGTCATAACCATTTTGTGCCAAATAATTTGTTACATTTAATACAGTACGTACTGTGCCACCCATTCCATAAATATCAAATACTAAAAAACGTATCTTCACAACCTTATCTCCTGTCTAAATTATTTTCCAATCATAGCTTCTATAGTTCTTTTAGAAGCGCGCCCATCTTCAAGATGACAGAATTTATCTTGGAACTTTTTATACCGTTCCGCATATTTTGCTTCTACCTTACTGATATCTTCTATTGTCTTAAATAGACGCTCCTGATTTAAAATAATCGGTCCTGGAGCTTCTTCTTGAAAATTAAAATAAAAGCCTCGAATTTGAGAACCATATCTAAATAAATCATAAGTAAAGAAAATAATTGGTCTATTTAAATTTGCAAAATCAAACATTACTGAAGAATAGTCAGTAATTAATATATCTGAAATTAGATATAATTCTTGGATATCGTTATAACTGGATACATTATAAACGAATTCTTCCAAACCGTTAATTTGAATGCGAGTAGCATCTCTATAGTGTAATCTTAATAACAATACGTATTCTTCCCCAAATTTTTCCTTAAATTTATTAAGATCAAATTTAAATTCGTAAGGCTTATGCTGATTACCATTATGAAAATCATAATCTCGCCATGTTGGTGCGTATAAAATAATTTTCTTTTTAGGATCAATATTTAATCTCTTTTTAATTTCATCGGATTTTTTATCAATGTCTTTATTGTAAAAAATATCATTTCTTGGATAACCAACATCTAACATAATCTTTTCGAAATTAAAAGCTCTCTTTAAAATTTTTGATGTATAACTATTAGGCCCTATTAAATAATCCCACCTCTCATTGCGCCTTAACAAAGCTGGAGAAGTATTCTCGGCATATGAAGGTGAATTTGGATCAATATCAAAACCAAGCTTCTTTAAAGGTGTTCCATGCCAGGTTTGCAAATGAACAGTCCCTTTTCTTTTCTCATAAAAGTCTGGGAAATTTCCATTATTAACAAAATACTTAGATTTTGCCATATAATAGTAATATTTAACCGAACCTGGTTTAACCACAATTGGTTTACCTGGTATTTCCTGCATAATATTATTAACTATCCATATAGCCTTCATATCACGCTTTTCTATTAACATTTGTTCATAAATTGCTCGCGGATTACATGAGTAACTTTTCCCATGAAAACTTTGAAAAATAATATATTTTTGATTAATAGGTAAGATTCTATTAAAAATTCGATATAAAGATTTGTCCCATTTATTAATAAATTTGCGGATTCTTATGATTTGTTTTAATCTATCTTCTAACGTTAAAATAATTTTCGAGGGATCTATGTTCATAGTAAATAAAGCTATGCCTCCATTAAGCTTAAATTCACATTCAATTAAATCAAAATTTATATCCGTTAATAACTTATCTCTTTCTTCTCCCTGTTGAATAGTAGACAAATCTAAAATGGCCCTAAATTTAAACTCTTGCTTTGTCTTTTCATTTTTCTCCAAATTCCATATAACCGGAATCTTATTTCTTTTTCCATAACTCCCTTTAATGGTCATACTTCCATTCGTTTGAACTGGGATCATTTTATTTGGAGTCTGAATATTTAATTTCCCTGATACAATCCATGCGTCGTTCTCTATTTTCACTTCCTGAATTGATTTCACATTAAGATATTCACGAACTAAAATGGAAACTTCATCGTGTAAAGTATAGTAGGGCTTTATGACAATAGCTCGTCCCTCTAAATCTGATAAAAGCTGCTGTGGTATGTTAATGACCTTTTGCTTATTTGCAATTCCATCTAGACGTGTCACTAAGCGATAAAAATGATTATTAATTTTTAAATATATATCCCATATTCCCTTGCCAAATAATCCTTTAGATACAAGATCCTCTAAATTAAACGTGTGTGCATAATTAAACCCATCTAACTCAATTTCAAATTCATATTTTTCTTCCGTATTACGTTTTTTTATAATTAAACTCGTAGGTTCTTCAGAAGATTTCTCAACCATTTGTTGCTGTATAACTTCTCCTACAATTGTAATTTGATTATCTTCGGAGTAAATACAATTAACTTCAGCTTGTAAATCTTCTCTAGTTAATAATATATAACCTTGATTACTTTCTTGATCTGTACTAAATAATACTTTTTTAATACCTTCTAATGTATTTATAATGGCACAGTTATTAAACACCATATTAGGTGAAATAATTACTGGCAGTAAAACAACCTCTCCTTTATGCTCCATTTCGATAAAAATTTGAGTGGATTTATTGTTTTCTAACCCGTATGTATTTTTTCTGAAGTCTAATTGCACACTAAATCCCGTCCAATCATAGCTTCCACCTGATTGACCATAAAAAGCTGTTACATCTGTTCTTTTAACATTATTAACGGGTATCTTCCAAGTATTATTTTCTGAACGCATAACTAATTTTTTTGTTATTTCAGTTTCTTCCCTAGTGTTCCATGGTAGCATCAAGAAATACCCACTTAGTTCCAGAACCCCATTTTCTTTCAAATTAATTACCTCAACATCGAGATATGCACTACTCTCTTGAGATTTAAATGATAAATTCCCCTTCACTGTGGAATAACCTATAAAAATTTTATTTAATTCTTTAATATAAAAAGGGGAAAATTCAATAGCATCAGTTACGTCGTTCTTAATACGGAATTTGTTTATTTTCCCACCCACTTCAATTTGAAGATAGGCATCCCATATTCCTTTTGCAAGACTTTCAATATACTCATTCAGTTCAACTTGAGCATCCAATAACTCTGTATTATTTTGTATATTGGCACATACTTTAATTTCTTCTTTCGATTTTCGATTAACTAAAATGAAATAATATTTATCCAACCCTAGATTTCTAGTAATTCCTTCTATTCTCAATACAATGTTCAATTTTTGTTGAGAATACTTAATCTCTTGCAAAACACAATGGCCTTGTTCTTTAGGTAGCCATAAAAACCTTAAAAAATTCATTCCGCACCTCTTATATCTAAATTAGATTTATATTATATTTTGAATATTTCTCTTATAAAACTCTCACTAGAATTCCCTTTTGAATATTGGTTCCATTTCAAAGAGAATTCTTCTACTTTTGATAAATCAAACTCATTATTATTTATTATTGAAACTAACTCCTTTGTAGAATATACAACTGGTCCCGGGACTAAAGAATCATATTCACCTATAATTCCTCTTTGTTTTTTATATTCCTCTAAATCATAAGGATAGAAAACCATGGGCTTCTTTAACAAACAAAACTCATATGGGATTGAAGAATAATCAGTAATTAGAATATCAGTTACCAAGAACAAATCATTAATATTTGGATACATTGAATAATCATATATAAATTGCGAGTGCTCAATTTCATAGTATAATTCTTCCTTTATTGCTGGATGTAATCTAATAAACAATACGTATTCTTCATGAAATTCTCTATACATTTCTTCTATTTCCAATTGTAATTTAAAAGAATTTATTTCGTTATCTCTAAAAGTTGGAGCGTATAATATTACTTTTTTATTTATCAAATTTGGATTTTCCAAAAACAACTTTTTTTTAATTTCTTCTTGCCGAATTCGATTAAAAAACAAATCCGTTCTCGGTATACCTGTCCGTACCATTTGATGATGGTCTACTGAGAACGCACTCATATATATATCCGCTAATAATTCAGATCCCACAACAATTTTATGAAAGTTATTATAAACCCTTTTAAATCGTTTTTGAGCACGTTTACTTCTTTTATTAAAATTTGGATCTAATAACCCGAATTTCTTTATAGATCCTGCTGCATGCCAAAGTTGAATGCATTCCGTTCCTTCTTTAAACTTAATAGCAGATAAAAAACCAAAATAATTGTCAATAATAACATATTTAGATGTTGTCAAATGATAAACAGCTTCAATCATATTCACTATACTTAGTGTTTCAAATTGATAAGACTTCACTTCAGGATAATCTTTTAATTTATATTTACAAGTAGGTTTATATAAGAACACGACATCTAAATCAATTTTTTTCTCTCTCATTTCTTCGTATATAGAGAGTGCATTCTCCCCATATGACATAATAAAAGTCGCTTTTTTTTGAATTGGAAACACTCTGAAAAGATTAAATAGTAGTCTAAATATTGTAAGGTATATAGCAATTTGTATCTCTCTAATCATAAAAATTATCTAGCCACTAATAATAATTCCTGTTTAATCTTTGTCGTTGAAATACCTGCTGTACGTGGTAAATACTTAACTTCGCAATGAGGCTTTAAGAAATCAAATTCACCTTCCCAATCATCGCCCATAACAAATAAATCAACGTCATGCTCTTGAACATCTTTTTCTTTTTGTTCCCATTCATGTTCAGGAATTACTTCATCTACGTAACGAACCGCTTCTAAAATCATTTTGCGATTTTCATAACTATGATAAGCTTTTTTTCCCTTTAGTTTATTAAATTCATCTGAGGATATAGCCACAATTAGATAATCCCCTAAGTCTTTTGCTCTCTTTAGCAGATTGATATGTCCCCAGTGTAATAAGTCAAATGTTCCATATGTAATTACTTTTTTCATAATTTAATTGTCCTCCTGCGAATTTTTCTAAGAATAAAAAAACAATAGGACCTTCCCCGCATCATTATTCAAATAACAAAAGCCCTATGTAAACCAATAAGATTTACAAATTATTTACATTAAGTTCACACGAAATTCACACTAGAGATTATAACATACTTTTTATTGACCAACTATTACAATTAATATGCATTTTATGTAATATATGCATAAAGAAAGCGCTAACAATGCTTATTTGTAAGTGTCTTTCCAGTATATCTTATTATATAAAAAAACCAGAAAAGAATTGCTTCTTTCTGGTTTTTTATTTACAATTGAATTTTTTTATCTCAAAGCACGCTTTGGTAATTTATCGATATTCTCTAACATAATACCTGTACCAACCGCAACACATTGCATTGGGTTTTCAGCAATTAATACTGGTACTTTTAGTTCTTCTGCTAGAAGCATGTCGATACCGTGTAGTAAAGCCCCACCGCCTGTTAGAATAACACCGCGGTCGATAATGTCCGCAGATAGTTCTGGTGGCGTGCGCTCTAGTACGCCTTTTGCAGCTTGTACAATGATAGCCGCGTCTTCTTTTAGTGCTTCTGTAATTTCTTCAGAGCATACTGTAATTGTACGTGGTAAGCCCGTTACCATGTCACGTCCGCGAATTTCAAGCTCTTCGCTACGTGCACCTGGGAATACTGTACCAACTTTAATTTTAATATTTTCTGAAGTACGTTCTCCAATTAATAGCTTATACTTACGTTTAACGTAGTTTAAGATCTCCATATCAAACTTATCGCCAGCCATTTTGATAGAGGAAGAGGTAACAATATCACCCATAGATAGTACAGCGATATCTGTTGTACCTCCACCAATATCAACAACCATGTTACCGCTTGGTTGGAAGATTTCCATACCAGCACCAACTGCGGCTACTTTTGGTTCTTCTTCTAAAAATACTGTTTTACCACCTGAACGTTCAGCAGCCTCACGAATTGCTTTTTGTTCTACAGATGTGATATTTGTTGGACAGCAAATTAAAATGCGAGGTTTTGAAAAGAAGCTCTTCACGTCCAATTTGTTAATGAAATACTTTAACATTGCTTCTGTAATTTCGAAATCTGCGATTACACCATCTTTAAGCGGACGAATTGCTACAATATTACCAGGTGTACGTCCCACCATACTTCTTGCTTCTTCACCTACTGCTAATACTTTCCCACTATTACGATCAATTGCCACAACAGATGGCTCATTTAATACAATACCTTTGCCTTTAACATGAATTAATACATTAGCCGTACCTAGGTCAATTCCGATATCTCGCGCAAACATTCCCGTCATTTCCTCCTCGATATTCAAAATCAGGTTACACCCGAATTCTTTTACACCTAATTTCTGATTTTATCATAAATTTAACAGAAACGTAATATTCGCAAAAAGAATTCTTCTGAAAAATATTACCGAATTGAAACGGAATGTTTGCGATCGCATATTTATTGACGGACCGGCTTTTCTACATCTTCTTTTCTATACTTTTGTTTTGTTGCTTCTCCGCCTCTTAAATGACGAATAGACTTATGATAATCAAGAATTTCTTTCACTTCATTTGCGAGCTCTGGATTAATTTCTGGTAGACGTTCCGTTAAATCTTTATGGACTGTACTCTTTGATACCCCAAATTCCTTTGCAATGACACGCACTGTCTTTCTTGTCTCCACGATATACTTACCAATCTTGATAGTTCTCTCTTTGATGTAATCGTGCACACCACTCGCCTCCCTAAATTGGATGTGAGAAGTGTGAAATGAGCCTCGCTGCATACGACTAAGAAGTAAGTGTGAGTGCTGTTTGTAAGCGTTAAACATTCTTGGATTTATAATGAAATGATTCACGATTTCTCACCTCAAACACTCTCTTTGCTTTGGTTTATACCATTGTATTGCCCGCACTACTGATATATGCTACATGTTCACTATTTTTAAGGACTAAGTACAAAAAATTTTATTTCAAGAAAAAATCTATTCTTTAAACAAAAAAGCCTATTAGAATTTAAATATAATTCTAATAGGCTTGAAATTTACTTATTTGGAACCTCATATTCACCTGAGACTATTTTCTCAAAGTTATCCATTTTAGTATCCGCTGAAATAAACCAACGTTTTATTTCTAGGGGATTATTTTCTGGTGTCGCATATCCTTGTAGACTAGTGAATGCTAACTCCATTTTTAAATCTTTTAATATTTGGAGCGTATCTTTATTGTACTTTCCAAATGGATATGACATATAATTTGACTTTAAAACATCTTTACTTTTTAATATATCATTTTTAACTATTTGATTTCCCTCAACAAGTATAGCCGCTGATCCATTCTTAAATTTATGTAAAGTATGTGTATGACTTCCAAATTCAAATACATCTTTCATTTTATCCATTTCATTCATACTTAACATTTGAAAGGTTTTAGGATTAAATTTTTCTTCCTTATTACTTATTCTAGATGTAACTGCAAATGAAGTAGCATGCATTTTATATTTTTTTAAAATTGGATACGCATATACATAATTTGATTTAGAAGTGTTATCGAATGTGATTAAGACACTTTTCTTAGGAAGTTTCTTTTTATTTTTTATAAACTGATTAAATTCTTCCAAAGTAAGAGTATGATACTGATTATCTGCTAAATACTTCATTTGTTTTTCAAACATTCCTACTGATACCGCAGTTGTTTTATCTTTTAATACTGGATTTTGATTTTTATCATTATCTTTTGTTAAATAATAATATTGCAAAACCGGCACCTTTTCTTGCTTACCTGCAGCATTCATTTTATTAAAAATAAAAAATCCAATCCCAGCGATTAATGCTACTACAACCGCTATTAAAATAAATAATTTTTTCGAACTTTTGTTTTCTCTAGCTTTCATTAAACTTCCCCCTCAACCACAACAAAAAAACACAGTATTTTAGAGTCCTACTGCATTCAAATATCGTTTTCCTATGTAAAAAAATCACAATTATTATTATACGGCCTAGCTCTAAAAATTCCAATAGGTGTACCAAAAGAAAAAGACACTCTTTCTTGGAGTGTCATTCTTCTCGTTCCAACTCTTCTTCTAACAATTGATGGTGGGGAACTTCTTTCTTACTGGCAATATAATAATATAAAGTGAATAAAACAAACAATAAAATAATAGCAGTCGACAGAACAAATAAAAATGACACAGTATCCCCTCCTGTTTGTAATATATATTCGAGAATCTCGTCATATTTCCTTGTTATTGCAACTTTTTTCTCGAAATTGAGTATTTTTATATAAAGTGAAACTTTAATCAGTGGGCGCCATTTCCCACTGATTCTTAGCCTTCACCAATCGGGCTTTTACGGGCAGTTGACCCCAGGCCTAACTTCTTAGCTTTCACTGAATTTTGAAGTAGGGGTCTTACTGCCCGTTAATGCGGGGTAAAAGTAAAAAAATCAGCTCTCTAGTGAGAACTGATTTTTTCACTTTCTTATTCTTGTGAAGAAGAACTGTTAGATGATTCTGTAGAACCATTTGTTGATTTTTCTTCTTTCTTCGGTTCTTCTTTTTTGTCACTAGTCGAACCGCTTGTTGATTTTTCTTCTTTTTGAGACTTATCTTCTGTTTTACTTTCTGGTTTCGTGCTTGTTGACTTCTCTTCTTTTTGAGATTTTTCATCAGCCTTTTTACCAGAAGCATTCGTTGCTTTTGCAGCACCCGCATCAGCTTTAATTTCTGCTACTGACTTATTTAAGTAGCGCTCAGGGTTCACAGCCACATTGTCTTTACGTACTTCAAAGTGAACGTGAGAACCTGCTTCTTTATTCATTGCACTTAGACCGGATTTTCCTAATACTTCACCTTGTGCAACTCGTGCACCTTTTTCTACTTTCACACTGCCTAAGCTTTGATAAGAAACTGCTACACCATTTCCGCTATCAACTGTTACAACATAACCAAGAAGTGAATCTTTTTCAGCTTTCGTTACTGTACCACTTAAAGCAGCAGCTACATCGAATTCTTTTCCATTCTTCGCAGCAATGTCGATTCCTTTATTTGGGGAATATGTGTTGTTATAAAAGACAAGTGCTTTTTCTTGTTCCGCCTCAGTTGCTGCATCTTCATAGAATTTCTTCTGTACGACTACTTCCGCATTAGCGGCAGCTGGCATTTTCACTACTTCTGAAGATTTCGTTACTGGTACTGCTGGATCTTCCGATTGTGTATACGGTGTTGCTTGATCTTGGTTCGGAGTCTTCTTTGGATTAGCCCCCTGGAACCATAGCGCAACCATTAAAATTACCGCTGCACAAGCAATGTACAGTGCTGGAAACACCCATCTTTTTTGAAATAAATGTACTACCTTTTGCGACTTTTTATTATTTCTTCCTCGCATTCCATCATCACCTCAGCAATCATTTTGAACAATATTCACGTATCCTATACAACCTATAACTAATTACTTTTCGACAAAATCTGTAAAAATATGTATAAGAATTGTAAAATTTCCGAGGAAATGATAGAAAAAAGAAAAAACTGAGCATTTCAGCTCAGTTTTCAGTCCATTTGTTTCTTTCTATACACGAAGAGTGTAATAACAAGTACCGCAACTAACCAAATTATTATGTTCAATAAATTACTAGTAATTGCACTAAAACCCTCCCCTTTTATAACACTGCTAACTGCCACACCGATATGACGAGTTGGTAAATAATCGATTATTTTTGTAACGACTTCATTCTTCACAAACATTCCAATTAAATCACCGAAAAGAAATATCATTAATATTGGCAATCCAATTGTTGATGTTTGTGGTACATTTTGAGCTAATAATCCAATACAAGTACCAATAAGGTTAAATATTAGCATTCCGAGAACAAAGATAAGTAATAATAATGCAAAATTACCTTCTAATTTACCTAAAATAAGTAGATTAATAAAACAGATTGCAACTGTAATCAGACCTGTTAATGAACTTTTACCAATTAATACTTCAATTGATGATGCTGGTGATAGCATAAGAACACGAAGCGTATTTTTTTCCTTTTCTTCGGCAATGAGCATTGCCTGTACAAAACCTCCGACCATAACTAACGTCATCGCAGTTAATGAATTCGCTCCAATTTCTCTCATATTATCTGAGCGACTAAATAATACCGAAAAGACAAGTGGCATTAACAACATAATTAAAGTTTGTGAATTCGTTTTAAAATCTTGTAACTCTTTCCGAAAAATAGCTGAAAATCGTCTCATTGAAAATGTCATTATAATCCCCTCCCAGTAACTTCAATAAAGATATCGCCTAACGTTGGCTCATAAGAATGAATGGATAATAGTTCTCCTTTTTTCATCCACTCTGAAATACGTTTTGCACCTAATTCATCTTTTTGTACCGTTTCTTTCTTCTTATCCTTTAACACGACTTGTATTTGATCTTTCGCGTATTGTAAGCGAAGGTTCTCCGGTGTATCAAGCGCTACAATTTCTCCGCCACACAGAAAGGCAATGCGGTTACAAAGCGTTTCTGCTTCATCCATGTTGTGCGTCGTTAAGAAAATCGTCGTTCCTTCTTTATTTAAGTCTTTTAAGATTTTATGAATGTTTTGTACGTTAACTGGATCGAGTGCAGATGTTGGTTCATCTAAGAAGAGAATATCTGGTTTATGAAGGATTGCTCTAGCTAGTGTAACGCGCTGCTTCATTCCTTTTGATAGTTTCTTTACTAATGTTTTCTTATCATCTAATAAGTTCACTTGCGCTAACACTTCATCAATCCGCTCTTTTTTGCAATCGTATAAGTCACAAAATAATAGTAAGTTATCATAAATGCTAAGTCTTTCGTATAAGCCGCTATTGTCTGTTAAAATACCAATTCGTTTATAGTCGATGCTGCTTGGTCCGGTAATATCTTTACCTAGTACCCTCACTGTTCCAACGCTATGCAGCAATTGAGAAGTTAAAATCTTTACTGTTGTTGTTTTTCCAGATCCACTCGGCCCGAGGAATCCAAAAATTTCTCCTTGCTTCACTTCAATATTTACATTTCGAAGTGCCGTTTTTTCGTTGAAACTTTTCATTACATCTTTCATTTCAATTGCCAATGTCATCTCGTCATCCCCTTTGTTTTTTCTTTTATAGATGAAAGTCGCTTTAGCGCTTTTCGTTTGTTTGTTTCGCTTTTCTTGACTCAATCATATGAAAAACAAAAGGGTTACGCAGTAAAATACCGGTAAAAGGAGTATTTTTACCGGTGAATGAATCGTATTTTAAGCTTATTGGAGCAATTTTTATAGCCCAATCACACCTTTTAATTCATCCATTCGTCCTTTTGAAAGCGGGATTGAACTTTTTCTTTCATCATCCAAAATTAAGCTGAAACTGTTACGAGTCCACGTAATGACTTCTCGTACTCTTTGTAAATTCACAAGGTACGAGCGATGACATCTAAAGAACCCGAACCCTGTTAATCTCGCTTCTAGTTCACTTAATGTTAATGCACATACGAAATCACCTTCGCGCACATGGATATGTGTCACTCCGTTTTGCGTTTCAATAAAATGAATTTCCATCGGATCAAGTAAAATGATTTTATCGTTCACTTTCGCTGGAATTCTTTCAAGTTTCATTTGCGGAATCATTTGAACAACCTTTTCTTCATCCACCTCTTCAATTTCTTCTTGTTCGATTTCTATTTTCTTCACACCATCATTGTTTAATATGTATACATCTTCTGTTAACGAAAGGGCGTCCGATAGAAAGGATGACGTTATAAAAATCGCCTTTCCTTTCTCCTTCATTGCCATAATC
Source organism: Bacillus sp. 01N45 (assembly GCF_056399205.1). NCBI lineage: Bacteria > Bacillati > Bacillota > Bacilli > Caryophanales > Bacillaceae > Bacillus > Bacillus sp. 01N45. Next base: position 219,861 of record NZ_JBFTQW010000006.1, on the reverse strand, counting down.
GCTTTTCGAATAATAATCGTACTCTCTGTATCTACATTTTGCTCTGGCTCTTCTAGAATAACTAAATCCGGATTATGAACCATAACTCGCCCGATATGAAGACGGCGTTTCTCTGAAAATGATAGTTTTTCTATTTTAACGTTTAACTTATCTAAAAGGCCGACATATTGTACAACTTCTTCCGTACTCATATTCGATTCATAAAGACCTATTAAAAACTTAAAGTATTCCTTCACCTTTAAACGATCATATGCTTCATCTTTCAAAAAACAAAAACCGATGCGGGAATAATTTTTCTTTCCAATCGATTCTCCCTCAAATAGCACGTTGCCAGTTGAAGCTTCTTCCTCACCAATAATGATGCGGTGCAATACTTTAGCTGTATGGTTATTACATTGCAAAACAACGCATTGTCCCTTCTCAACCTTCAGTTCAACTGCCGGTAACTGGTTCGTCTTCCCTAATTGTCTCAACTCCAATAACGCCATTCTGTCTCCCCCAAATACTTTTTATCCTATTATACCAAACAATTAATGGAAGATTTAGATATTTTATGAAGTATCATAAAAAGAAGGCTATCCAAATGAAAGGATAGCCTTCTTCTCTAGTTTTGCTCTACATACGTCTTGAGCTGATCACGCAGCGCTCTCTTTAAGAATTTCCCTACAGATGTTTTCGGAAATTCTGCTTTTAGTAAAGCATACAGATCTTCTCTTTCTACTGCTTGTCCCTCTTTTAGTAAAACGCAAGTAAACGGGACGTTTTTCATGCAGCACCGCCACAACAGATGCTTCTAACACTTTATCATGTGACATTAAAGCATTTTCTAAATCTACGGAAGAAATCCATTCGCCTCCACTTTTAATTAAATCTTTCGTACGATCAGCAATCTTAATACATCCTTCCGAATCAACCGTGACAATGTCTCCTGTATAGAGCCAACCGTCTTTCATTGATTCTTCTGTACGTTCATCCTTATAATAGCTTCCAGCGATCCATGGGCCCCTTAAACAGAGTTCTGTCATCGATGAACATTGACGATTTTTTAATATATCAACGATTCGACAAGGAACCTATCTACTAACAAAAGAAAACCGTCCCAACATAGCTCTTGGAACGGTCTCTTTTCCCCCTACTTCTTCACCATTAACTTTCCTTCATAATCATTCATCGACTTTATTTCGACACCCTTATAATAATGAGCAACGATATCTGTATATTTCTTACCTTCCGCCGCCATACCATTTGCTCCGTATTGGCTCATGCCAACGCCGTGACCGAATCCCTTCGTTGTAACGACGATTTTATCCCCTTCTTGTTTCCATGTGAAGTCAGAGGAGCGTAAATCTAACTTTTCACGAACTTGCTTTCCTGTTAATGTTTTCCCTTGAAATGCTACATCTTTTACTCGCTTTCCTTCCGTAAGATCTTTAATATTTCCAACCTTCCCGTCTGCCAACACCTTCACACCGAGACGCTTTTGAAAGTCAGCTACTGTAAAGGTTTGCTCGCTCGTAAATTTTGGAGAGGCTTGATCCCACGGACTATCTACGCTCTTTAAGTACGGATAATCATTTCCCCAATAATCAGCTGCATTTTCTGTCCGGCCATTACTCGTTGAGAAGAAGGATGCTGAGATTGGTTTTCCATCATACGTTAAAACTTGTCCTGCGGTTTTCGAAACAGCTTCTTCGATTTTCTTCAAATTATTTTCGTAGTTATTACCCCATTGTTTCTTCAATTCTTCTTTACTTTTGTACACTTGATCTTTCACCGTATCTGTCACGTCCGCATTGTTTTTCTTTCCTCCGCTTAGCATACGCTGTACCACAAATGTTCTCGCTGCTAATGCCTGCGCCTTTAGCGCCTCTATTTCAAAACTGGCATTCATCTCAGAAGCTACTACACCGGTCACATACTCCTCCATAGGTAATGTATCTACCTTTTTCTGTTTCTCACGATATACAGCAACTTGAACCGCTGTATCCACTTTCCCTGGAGCTGGTATACTTTCTATCGCTGGAGGAGTTTTAGAAGCTGCTTCTTCCCCTACTTTTGCTTTCGCAAACGGAATAACAAGAGCAGCAGGTACAATGATAACGAGCGCTATGAGAAGCGCTACTGTGATAAAAAGTGGCTTTGAAAATTTCATCTTATTTCCCCCAATATCCAAAAGCTTTACTCCATTCATTCTTATGGAACAACTCTTCCTTTTAGAACATACTTAAGGGGGAAGCAGCTAAAACGAAAATTTTCTAAATATTTTTACTGGTACGTGCATAAGTATAGAATTTATTGACTATAACAGTAATAACCCAAAAAAATAGTCCCTACGTCAAAAGACGTAGAGACTATTTCAATTAAGCGTGAAGATCAGAAACTTCTTGTTCTTTCACTTCTTCTACTTTTTCGTTTACACGTTCAATAGTTGCACCTAATGCAGCTAATTTCTTATGGAAATCTACATAACCACGGTCAAGATGCTTTAACTCAGTTACACGAGTGTAACCTTCAGATACTAAACCAGCTAAGATTAATGCAGCAGCAGCACGTAAGTCAGTTGCGCCTACTTCAGCACCTTGTAAGCTGTTTGGACCGTTCATAATAACAGAACGACCTTCGATTTTAATATCAGCATTCATACGACGGAATTCTTCAACGTGCATAAAGCGGTTTTCGAATACCGTTTCTGTAATCATACTTGTTCCATCAGCTTGTAGTAATAATGCCATCATTTGTGATTGCATGTCTGTTGGGAAACCTGGGTGAGGCATAGTTTTAATATCAACCGCTTTTAACTTATCTGGGCCGATAACACGTACACCTTCATTTTCCTCAATAACTTTAACACCCATTTCTTCCATTTTCGCTGTAATTGAGCGTAAATGTTCAGGTACAGCATTCTCAATTAAGATGTCTCCACCAGTAATTGCCGCTGCAACCATGAATGTTCCCGCTTCAATACGGTCAGGAATAATAGAGTGGTTTCCACCATATAATTTATCAACGCCTTCGATACGAATCGTTCCAGTTCCAGCTCCGCGTACTTTCGCTCCCATCGCATTTAAGAAGTTAGCTAAGTCAACGATTTCTGGTTCTTTCGCTGCGTTTTCAAGGATTGTTGTCCCTTTTGCTAATGTAGCTGCAGACATAATGTTTTCTGTCGCGCCCACGCTTGGGAAGTCTAAATAAATTTTAGCTCCTTTTAGTTCTCCCTCAACGTATGCCTCAACAAAACCATTACCAACCTGTACTTTTGCTCCCATTGCTTCGAAGCCTTTTAAATGTTGGTCAATTGGACGTGAACCAATTGCACATCCACCAGGAAGTGCAATACGAGCACGGCCGTTACGTGCAAGTAATGGTCCCATTACTTGAACAGATGCACGCATTTTACGTACATATTCAAATGGTGCTTCAATGTTTAGTTCTTTAGAAGCATCGATTGTTACTTGGTTATTTTCAAATACGACTTCAGCATTTAAATGACGTAATACCTCATTAATTGTGTATACATCAGACAAAACTGGTACTTCAGATAGTACATTCTTTCCATCACTCGCTAATAGGGCTGCAGCGATTATAGGTAATACAGCATTTTTTGCGCCCTCAACACGCACTGTGCCGTTTAACCGCTTTCCGCCACGGACGATGATCTTTTCCAAATTATTCCCCTCCGTGTCCTTTTTTCAGTATCTATTCACTCAATACTCAGAAGTTATGATCGGTGTGCCAACCACAATTGTATCTTTGTTGTCTGTAGAACGTATTGCTATTTGCACATTTATTTTCTCTCTATTTGTTGAAAGAGCGTCATCCCACTTTTTATTGTATGCGGAGACTGACACAAATGCTCTTTCTTCTATCTGTTCGATCGCTCTTGCTGAAAGATCTTTCAAAAACTGATTGGTTTTATTTTGCAAAACACCTTCAATCTTATCATTCAGTACACCTTGAACACAAGTGTAAATTATAGGTTTTTCACTAAAAATTTTATTTGTTTTCTGAATGTACTTCGGGTCCCATTTCGCCCCGCTTACTTCAAAAATAATGAAAGTGTTTTCTTTAGTATTTTCCTTACTCCATGTTACTACTACTCGTTCTTCATAAGAAGAAAACTTTTTATAGGATGTAGCTTTATATCCATCTGGAGATTGCTCTAATTCCCACTTTTGAATATTCGCCTTGTCCTTCACATCGTTTAACAACTTTTGAAACGTATGTATATTAGAAATTGTTTTTGTTTCTCGCGCTAACCATGACCACTTCTCTACTTTAGCATCATTTTTCTCTAAAGTTGCAATCATGCTCTCCATTTTCTGTTCATCGCTGATCGGTTTCATCTCTCTATATCCAACCAAAAATAAAACAACACTTATCATAACAATAAGAATGGCTTTAAGCTTCAATTTCATCCCCTCCTATCCCCATTGTTAACGGAGATATGAGGTTCTATACACTTACTTTACTAAATACGTTAAACTCTTTGAATAGCCTAAATAATCAAGGAAAAAGTTACTTACAGATGTCCCAATTGCAATTGTAATTAGGATGAGTAACACTCGCGTCTGCATCACCTTTCCAGACTTCATTAAACGCTCAATGTGAACACCTTGTAAGGCCCACCACGTAATGGTAATAAACAATAAATGCGAAACAATGGCAATCAGTGCTTGTTGCCCTAAAAGATGTGCCAAAAAATCGACCCCTTTTTACCCAGCTACTACTTACGAAATACTATAAAAACGATACCATGATAAGTAGGAGCCACACTTTTTCAAATACAAATAAACATCTTACATTTCACATCGTAATTTGCTCTCAAAAAACATATACCTACATGCATTTTCAATTGTAATTCACACAAAATAAAAAGCGCAGAGTAACAACTCCACACCTTTTATTTTCACTATTGTACCACGTTCCCTAAGAAGAAGAAATCCTTCATTAATGGAAAATATTCATAAAAGAAATTGTATCCAATCATCGGCATAATCCCTAGTATTACAATCGAGATTGCACAAAGGCTCATAACAACCTTTATATTCAATGGCAAACGAATTTTCTCTTCCACTTCTCCCGTCCGGAAAAACATTTGCTGTAGAATACGGAAATAATATACGAATGAGATGACTGTAGTCCCCATCATAATAGAAGCTAGTACGTAATGAGCTGGCTCTACATGCAGTGCACCTAAAAAGATGTTAATTTTCCCGATGAAACCAGCCGTTCCTGGTATCCCGGCCAACGATAAAATAAAAATCGTCATTACTATCGCTGTAAATGGCGACCTTTTATATAATCCAGTGAAAATGGTGATATTTTCTTTGTCGCTTTGTAAGATTAAGCCGTGGATAATCGCAAATGCGCCTATATTCATCAGCATATACGCAAGCATGTAAAACCACATGCTATCCATCGTAAATGGCGATAATGCGACAAGCGGAACAAGTAAATACCCCGCATGTGCGATTCCCGAATAGGCAAATAGGCGTTTTACGTTATATTGCTTTAACGCTACTACGTTTCCAATAATCATCGTAATACTCGCTAGTACTGCAATGTATATGCTCATACGTCCGTATAAAGATTGCATGTCTCCTTGCACCGATACACTTGCAAAAACCATGAGAAACAGACGAATAATGAGTAAGAATCCAGCAATTTTAGAAATCGTCCCGAGAAAAGCAGTAACAGGCGTAGCCGCTCCCTCATACACATCTGGTGCCCACATATGAAACGGCACTGTCGCAATTTTAAACGAGAGTCCAACGAGTAATAGTAGCAATGCGAGAGCTAACAATAACTGAATACCACCAGCAAGCTCCCCTGCGAATACTTTTTGCATGTCCACGATATTAGTTGATCCTGTAATACCGTATAAATAACTCATTCCAAAGAGCGTAATTGCCGTGCCAATACCTCCATTAATGACATATTTCATGGCCGCCTCGTTTGACGCACGGTTCCTTTTTCGTATTCCTACTAAAATATATGAAGAAAGTGAAAGCAATTCTAAACCGACGAAAAGTGTAATGAGGTCGATACTAGAAGCCATAAACATAGCCCCAAGAAGTGCCATTAAAAATAAGTAATAATATTCTCCCTTATCTTCAATTGGATTCTTCTTATCATCGCTCATGGCGGTGCATAAGATGAGGGCCGCTCCGCCTAATAACAACGTTTTAAACCCTTTTGAAAACCCATCTAACACAAACGATCCATTTAGAATATCTCCTGTCGGTTCATCGTATAGCGTGATTAACGACACGATTGCTAATATGACGGCTGCGATTGCACTAAGCGCTACATATCTATGATTCAACTTAAAAAACAAATCACATATGGAAAGAAGGATGGCAGCTCCGAGAATAATGAATTCTGGCACCATGAGATGCCATGATAAGCTAAGTAACGTATTCATATCCATCCTACTTCACCCCCAATGTTTTCAATGTATTTTGAAGCGGATCCCCTAGTATTTCTGGCATTACTCCAATTGCAATAATGCAGAAAATAAGTAGCAATATAGGCACATACTCCCAACCGTGTATATCAGCTTTCGCCTCCCACTCTTTCTTACCAAATGTTACTTGAAGTGTCGCTCTCAATACGTATACAGCGGTTAAAATGATGCCAAGTACACCGACTGCAGCAATGACTGGCTCCCCTTGGAATAAACCGAGAAAAGCAAGAAACTCGCTAACAAATCCAGACATTCCTGGCAATCCAAGCGATGCCATTCCTCCCGCTAAGAAGAAGCCGCTAAGTACCGGGACACTTTTTGCGAGTCCGCCAAGCGCTGTAATGTCCGAAGTTCCAAAGCGCTGTTCTATAACGCCAAGTAAGAAAAAGAGTAAGGCTGCAATTAAACCGTGAGACACAACTTGGAATAGTGCCCCTTGTGTACCTGGTGCATTTAACGCCGCGAGGCCCATTAATACGATGCCCATATGCGAAATACTAGAGTAAGCAAGTACCTTCCGGAAGTCCGTTTGGATGAGCGCTAAGAAGGCTCCGTACAATAAATTCATGACTCCTAAAATCGCAATAAGCATTGCAAACTCGCGAAAGTATTCCGGGAATAGCCCCTTTCCGAAACGAATCATACCGTATGCCCCAATCTTCAGTAAAACGCCCGCATGAAGCATAACTACAGCCGGATGCGCTTCAACATGCACATTGACCATCCAGCGATGTAGCGGGAAAACGGGTAGTTTAATCGCAAAGGCAATCATTATGGCAAGAAACAAACCGAACTGTAAGCTGCTTGAGACAGCCATTCCTCCCCCAGCACCTACACTCGTTAATATTTCTTTAAGCTCTGTAATATTTGTTGTACCTGTTTTTGCAAATAAAACTGAGAAAACGATGAGTAAAATAGCGGAGCCAATACCGTTATATATTAAATAACTATAAGCAGCCTTTTCACTCGACAATTTCCCCCACTTTCCAATTAATAAAAACATTGGAGGCAACGTAATTTCAAAGAAGATAAAGAACAACATTAAATTTTGAGCAGCGAAGACGCCGAGCATCCCTATTTCTAACATGAGTAGCAGCATATAAAAGGCTTTCAAGTTTCTTTTAATAGTAAATGCCGCAATTGCTGCAAGCATCGCTAGAAGAGCTGTCAGCACCATCATAACGAGCGATAAACCATCAATGCCGAGCTCGTAATAAATGGAAAACCATCTTTTATCCACCGCTGCAAAATCCCCAAATTTAATCCATTTCACTTTTTCATCGAATAGCGACAAACTCTTTCCAGAAGCATATGTACAAGCGAGGACGATAGCGATTCCAAATGGAAGCGCCGTCCCAAATAAACCAAGCGCTCGGACAGTACGCGATTCTTTTTTTGGCGTTAATACAAGTAAGAGAATTCCTAAAAGCGGGGAAAAAATGAAGAACGTTAATAACAAATCATTCATCGTAAATCCCCTCCCGTATAGAGCAAAATAATGACGAGTACTGCAAGCGAAACAGCTGTTACAGTGCCGTACACTTGTACATTTCCGTTTTGGAGTCTAGAACCGAGTCCGCTTAGCCCTTTAATTAGACTCCCTATTAAAACGGCAATTCCTTCGACTACATACACCTCAAATAAGCGAAGCACATGGGCGATTCCCTTCGTAATAGGGAGCACCGTCATATTGTATAGTTCATCCACATAATATTTTTCTTTCAAAAGGTTATAAAGAGGTGTTCCATCGCCACCAGCCCAATCTCTAGAAATAGATTTCTTACCATATATAAAATATGCGAGAGCGATTCCTGCAAATGAAACGATAGTCGCTACGATCATAATCCAAACTGGTCCGTGTGCCTCTCGCACTTTAAATGCTACATCTTTCGTAAGCCAGTCCCCGAGGAATGTCCCAAACCATGGTGTATTCATATAACCCGCCACTACGGCGAGAACGCCAAGGACGATCATCGGATACGTCATAACGCGGGGCGATTCATGCACATCTTCCTTTGTCTTTACTTCCCCAGTAAAGACAAGGAAGTAGAGCCGGAACATGTAGAATGCTGTTAAGAACGCTGCAATTACTGCTAATATGAATAAAACGTAATTGCCATTCATCCAAGTCGCCGCTAAAATTTCATCTTTACTAAAGAAACCTGAAAGGAGCGGAACCCCGCTAATTGCAAGTGTACCGATTAAAAATAGTGCACCCGTTACTTTCATCTTCTTCTGTAAACCGCCCATTTTATTAATGTCTTGCGTATGCACTGCATGAATGACACTTCCTGCCGCCAAAAATAGTAGCGCTTTAAAAAAAGCGTGTGTCGTTAAATGGAAAACACCAGCTACATAACCAGCAGACCCTAACGCAAGCATCATATACCCGAGCTGACTAACTGTAGAATAAGCAAGCACTCTCTTTATGTCCGTTTGTACAAGACCGATAGAAGCCGCAAAGATCGCAGTGAAAGCTCCAACGATTGCCACCGTCTGCATCGCCACCGCACTTGCTGAAAATAGTGGAAACATCGTCGCCACTAAATATACGCCAGCTGCGACCATCGTCGCTGCATGAATAAGTGCCGAAACAGGCGTCGGCCCCTCCATTGCATCTGGTAACCACGTATGAAGCGGGAACTGACCTGACTTCCCCATCGCCCCGATAAAAATTAATATCGCTGTTATTGTAATCATCGTAGGGGTAAGATCCCCCGTATGAATCGCCCTAAATATTGCGTCATATTCAAAACTACCTGCATGCCAGAAAATTAAGATCATCCCAATAAATAAACCGACATCTCCAATACGAGTCATAATAAAAGCCTTTTTCGCAGCAACCTTCGCTTCTTCTTTAAAGAAATAAAAACCGATGAGTAAAAATGAACCAAGGCCGACTAACTCCCAAAATATATAAAGCTGTAATAAATTCGGTGATATAACGAGCCCGAGCATCGCAAATGTGAAGAGCCCTAAATAGGCATAGAAGGTTGGTAATCTTTCATCACCTTTCATATAACCTTTCGAATACACATGTACAAGTAAACTCACAAGTGTAACGATAAACAGCATTAAAGCCCCTAATGCAGTCACTTCAAAGCCAAATGATATATCAATATCTCCCGTTCTAAGCCATACCCACTTATGCTTCAATCCTACTTTCGAAAACCGTTCTACTAATACAAGTACCGCAAATATAAAGGAGAGAAAGACGAGGAAAATACTAAGTACACTGCTTCCTTCTCTAATTTTCTTCCCGAATATAAGTAATAAAAAAAACGAAACAAGCGGGAAAAGCGGTATGAGCCATGCATAATCGATCATTGTTTCCTTCCCCCTTTTCGGTCACAATGTTATCCTTTGAGCGTATCCATTTCATCTACATGAACCGTCGTACGATTACGATACAAAGCAATTAAAATGGCGAGTCCTACCGCCGCCTCCGCTGCTGCTACAGCCATCGTAAACAGAGAGAAAATTTGCCCTGTTAAATTTGGGAACAAACCTAATTTACTAAACGCGACTAAATTTAAATTGGCCGCGTTAAGCATTAATTCAATACAAACTAATACAATCACTGTATTTCGCTTCGTTAAAGCTCCAAACAAACCGATGCAAAACAAAATAATCGCAAGCGTTAAATATGCAGAAGCGGGAACGCTACTCATTGGAATCCTCCTCTTTCTCATCCTTCTTCGCAAGTATAATCGCGCCAACAAGTGCTACAAGTAAAATGACTGAGGTTAACTCAAATGGAATAATATATTTCGAATAGAGAAGTGTACCGATTTGAAGTGTGTTTTTTTCATGGAGAGGTAAACTTCCTTGTGTGCTTTCATTTGCAAAATCAATATTGTTAACAGCGAAATACATAACTGCCCCAAATGCTACAACCGCAAAGAAGATAATCCATTTTCGAAGAGTAAGACGCGATTCATTTTCTGCGTTATGTTGCGTTAACATAATGCCAAAAATCATAATAATTGTAATCGCACCGGAGTAAAGTAAAATTTGTGCAACTCCGATAAATTCGGCCGATAAAAGAAAGTACAAACCTGCGATACTAAGAAATGTCAGAACGAGAGCTAGCATCATATGCATGACTTTCGTTAAGTTCAACATAAGAACACCGCCGATAATTGCAGACAAGGATAGTATGAAGAATGCTACAAACTCGCCATTCATGCTTTATTCTCCTTCCTGACGTTTTCGTCGTTTTCGTCAAGCCACTGCAAATTTTTAAATAAATCATCACGTGAATATTCCGCGAGCTCAAAGTTATTTGTCATAACAATCGCCTCTGTCGGACAAACTTCTGTACATAAATCACACAGAATACAAATTTCAAAATTAATATCATACGTGTCGATAATTTTTCCTTTTTTCGTAGGATCCGGATGTTTTTTTCCTGTTAACTGAATACAGTCTGTCGGACAAATGTTGGAGCATTGGTTACAAACAATACACTTTTCTGGATAAAACTTTTGAATGCCTCGAAAGCGGTCTGGCAACGGCAACGGTTGATTCGGATAATCGTAAGTCACCTTCTTCTTACTCAAATTGCTTAATGTATATTTTAATCCTTTAAATAGTCCTTTCATCTCTTACTGGCACCCCCCTCATAGATTAGAAGAATAACTCCTTAATCAATGCCGTTAAGAAAATATTCGCAAGTGCAATTGGCAATAATACTTTCCAGCCAAACTCCATTAACTGGTCACCTCTTATACGCGGAAACGTAACGCGGAACCAAATTAATAGAAAGACTACACTGCTAAATTTCAAAGCAAACCATACAGCTCCTGGGATAAACCCAAGGAACATAACTGGATTCCATCCGCCTAAAAAGAGCACTGTAATTAAAGATGCCATTCCGAAGAAATATACGTACTCTGAAAGCATGAAAAACGCCCAGCGAAACCCTGAGTATTCCGTATGATATCCAGAAACAAGTTCCGACTCTGCTTCTGGTAAATCAAACGGCGTCCTATTTAACTCTGCTACCGCTGCGATTAAGAAAACGACGAAACCGATTGGCTGCACGAAAATGTACCAAACATTCTCCTGCGCTGCTACAATTTCATTTAAATTCAGGCTACCAGCTAACAAAACGACGCCAATTACACTCATTACAAGCGGAATTTCATAAGAAATCATTTGCGCTGCCGCACGCATCCCTCCTAAAAGGGAATATTTATTATTTGATGCCCACCCTCCGGTTACGACACCAATCGTCGTAATGCCAGAAACAGCAATGTAATACAGTAAGCCTACGCCAATATCCGCGAACTGAAATTTATCAGTAAACGGGATGACTGCAAGCACCATAAATGCCGGTGCGAATGCAATGACAGGCGCTAATATAAACAACGGTTTATCTGCCGCTTTCGGAATACTATCTTCTTTCAGCAATAGTTTTAAAACATCAGCTACCGTTTGCAGTAAGCCGAATCGGCCCCCAACTTGGTTTGGGCCAATCCGCCCTTGCATAAAACCCATCACTTTCCGTTCTGCCAAAATACCATATGTAACGAAGCCAAGGACTGCAAATAATAGAAGCACCGCTAATCCGAAAAAAATGAAGAAATTCGTCCAGCTTGAAGGTGATTGTAAGAGCGTTTCAATCATTAGCCATCAACCTCCCCAAGTACAATATCAACTCCACCTAAAATCGTAATTAAATTGGCGATGTTTTCACCTTTCAATAACTTCGGTAAAATTTGCAAATTGTAAAAAGACGGCCTGCGAAACTTCAAGCGGTACGGCTCTTTCTTTCCATCACTAGCAATATAGCAACCAATCTCTCCTCGCGGCGATTCTATACGGACGAACGCTTCCCCTTTAGGCGCCTTAATGATTTTCGGCACTTTCGCTAGCACAGCTCCGTCTTTCGGGAACTGTTGGACAGCTTGCTCAACAATTTTTAATGACTCCTCAATCTCTTGCATGCGGCAAACGTAACGATCCCAAGCATCTCCCACACTCCCAACAGGAATATCGAAATCAAAACGATCATAAATGGAGTACGGTTCATCCTTGCGAAGATCCCAGTTTACTCCGGTACACCGCAAATTCGCTCCGCTTAAAGAATACGAAATCGCTTCTTCCGCGCTATATATACCAACGCCTTTTACGCGATTTAAGAAAATCTCATTACCGCTAACGAGATCATGATAACCTGCCAATTGCTCTCGCATATACGGAACAAACTCTTCCACTTTTTCAATCCAACCGTCCGGCGCATCCCACTTTACACCCCCGACTCTCATATAGTTAAAAGTAAGACGGGCACCGCATAATTCGTTTAATAAATTTATAATCATCTCTCGTTCACGAAACGCGTATAAAAACGGGCTGACCGCTCCTATATCAAGAAGATTTGTCCCCCACCAAACGAGGTGGCTCGCAATCCTTCCAAGCTCCATTGCAAGTACTCGTAAGTATTCGGCCCGCTCCGGGATTTCAAGCCCCATCATCGTCTCGACAGCATGGCAAATGACGTAGTTATTCGTCATGGCCGATAAATAGTCCATTCGATCTGTATAAGGGATAATTTGCGTATACTGTAAGCTCTCGGCAATCTTTTCGGTCCCGCGATGCAAATATCCAATAACTGGTGTAGCTTCTTTAATAATTTCCCCGTCAATCTTAATAACAAGCCTGAACACACCATGCGTACTCGGATGCTGAGGCCCTACATTCAAAAGCATTTCTTCCGTACGGATCATAAGCTACACCTCCACATCATACGGTTCATAATCTTTCCTAAGCGGATACCCTATCCAATCATCAGGCATTAAAATACGTGATAAATTCGGATGTCCCTTAAATACAATGCCGAGCAAATCATACGCTTCTCGCTCTGGCCAGTCCGCTCCTTTCCAAAGCGCTGCAACCGACTCTACTTCTGGTGCTTCCCTATCCAACTTCACCTTCACCGCTACTGACTGTTTCTTTCCATATGAAAATAAATGAACATATACTTCCATATGTGTCACAAAATCCGTCGCATGTAGCTCTGACATATAATCAAAAGCAAGTCCTTCATGGAATCGCAGTAATTCCATCACTTCATAATATTTTGCGGGATCCACAACAAGAGTCGGCACGTCTTTTGAAAGTTTATTAATGTAGGAATCTACTAATGCATCCTCTCCTTTTTCCCCCTTAATAAATTCAACATACTGATTTAAATACGGCTGATTCACGGATGGCTCTTCCGGCTTCAGCTCCTCTTCCTTCTTACCTTCAGCGCCCTTTGTCTTTGCTCTTGCAGCCGCAGCCGCTTTTGCTTTCGCTGCTGCTTTTGCCTTCGCCTTTTCATCTCCCGAATCCTCATTACCTTGAGAGGCCTTCTGCTTCGCTAACGCCGCTGCTTTTGCCTTTGCGGCCGCCACGGCCTTGGCTTTCGCCTTAGCCTTGTCCTCTTCCGTTACTTCTTCTGTTCCTTCTCTTTTTTGCTTCGCTAACGCTGCCGCTTTTGCTTTTGCCGCGGCGGCTGCCTTCGCTTTGGCCTTTTCCTCTTCCGTTACTTCTTCTGTTCCTTCTCTTTTTTGCTTTGCTAATGCTGCCGCTTTTGCTTTTGCCGCGGCGGCTGCCTTCGCCTTCGCTTTGGCCTTTTCTTCTTCCGTTACTTCTTCTGTTCCTTCTCTTTTTTGCTTTGCTAATGCTGCCGCTTTTGCTTTCGCGGCTGCAGCTGCACGTCGTTTTACTTCTTCCACAGTCATACCATCATTTTTTGGTAGCGCTTTCTCTTTTTCTCGATTTTCTTCCTCAAGTTTACTTATTTCCGCATCATGTTTCGCAACGAGACGCTTTCTCGCCTCTTCTTTCGCATGCCTAGCCGCTTCTCTTTTCAAATCCTCTAGGTCTTTATTTGGATCACTCATTTATTCGTCACCTGCTTTCCCGTCTTTGCCTCGTAACGAATTTTTTCTTTCAATTTATTAATTCCATAAATTAAAGCAGCAGGATTGGGTGGACAACCAGGAATATACACATCCACTGGTACAATTTGATCCACACCTTTCACAACAGCGTACGAATTTACATATGGGCCACCTGCTGTCGCACAAGATCCCATTGCAATAACCCATTTTGGTTCGGGCATTTGATCGTATAAACGCCGAACAATAGGAGCCATCTTCTTCGTTACTGTTCCCGACACAATCATAACGTCCGATTGCCTTGGCGATGTCCGAAAAAATGACCCAAATCGATCTAAATCGTAATGTGATGAACCTACTCCCATCATTTCAATTGCACAGCATGCCAGTCCGAATGTCATCGGCCATAAAGAATTGCTTCGTGCCCATCCTTTTAACTGCTCCAATGTAGAAAAAAAGATATTTCGTTCTAATTCCGCCCGCTCATTTGGATGTAATTCCTCAAAATTTATAACCATTGTAACACCTTCTTTTTCCAAGCATACGCTAATCCAACTAGCAACATTACAACAAAGATAAGCATTTCAATCAGTGCAAATAAACCGAGCTTGTCATATGCAACAGCCCATGGATATAAAAATAAAGTTTCTACATCAAAGATGACAAACAATAAAGCAAAAATATAATAACGAGCATGAAACCGAATATTTGCATCATGAAAAGGCTCAATCCCACTCTCATACGTCGTCGCTTTCGCTGCACTTGGTTTGTTTGGACGCAGCATCTTTCCTAATGTAAGAGCCACTACCGGCAGCAATATACCTAATAGCAAGAAAATCAAAACGATCATATAACTATTTTCATATACACTTGCCATTGTGAAACCCTCCCCCCTGAATTAAGAACAAGTTCACTTAGTAAACAATATGTCCTAGCTGCAGTAATTATTATTTTTAAATTTTTCTAAATAATGCAACTATTTTAATCATTATAGCAAACTTCAAATTCCTATGTCGATACATTGGGGACCGAAACGAGAATTATTAAAATCTATTTTTATAACTCGCTATACCTGTGTAAAATAAGTATAGAAATTATATATATGTTTCAAGAAACAATAAAAAATAAAAAGAGGAATTTATATGTATATACCGTGGGTGAGATAAATGAAAAAACAAACACATGTAAGTATTCTTATAAGCATTATATTGTTATCTATAGCGATTCATTACGTGGCAATGCCTTTTCTATATGAATACTCATTTCCTTTTCAAATATTAATTGGAATGAGTACCTTATTCATTGATATTATCGCTTGTAGTTATATACTTTATTTTTCAAATAGGAAAGAAGGGTTACCTCGTTTATTTTGGACCATTTTATCTGTTGGAACTCTCTCTTATTTCATTGGTGATATGGTCGTTGCCTATCAACGTTTAATTTTAAAGGACTATTATACATTCGTTGATCCGTCCGATTTTTTTTACTTACTTTTTTTAATTACCTTTGCATTTGCGTTTCTATATGAAATCATCTATAACCGCGATTTATTAGAAAAGCTTTTTATGATATGTGATATTTGTATTATTGTTACAGCACAATTCACTTTAAGTTACTACTTACTTATTGAACGCACCATTCACGTTTCTTCAACATCCTATATCGACATATTTGTTCAACTTACCTATCCAATGGCCGATTTGCTCTTTCTTCTCATAGGAATCAATCTGTTATTCAAGCCATTATCCTTATTATCCAAAAAAGTTGGTGCGCTTCTTGGCAGTGCTTTAATTTTATATGCTACTACAGATGCGATTTATGCTTATATCAAATACTTCATACCCGAGTATTCTATGTTTACAGTTACTCCTCTCTATCAAATAACTTTAGTACTAGTAGCAATCGCCTGTATTCTGCATACAAAAGAACCCGAAAGACAAGAGCAAGTACTATTAACACCTAAACTTGGGGAATCGATCAGATTGTCATTACCTTATATTTCTGTAGTAATGCTTATTGTTTTTATACTAGTTGAATATGTTTTTGCACCTATTGTAGTAATCGGGCTTATAATAACTTTCTCCTTCGTTCTCATACGCCATAGTTTAGTTCGAAAACAAAATAAAATATTATTACTAGCTCAAATGCAATTCAACTCAGAACTCGAAAAACAAATTGAACTACGTACAGAAGATTTAGTAGAACAAAAAAATGAACTATATCATAACCAACAGATGTTTAAATCTTTATACGAGCACCATCCAGATCCAATTTTCACATTAGACTTGTACGGTAATTTTCTCAACGTGAACAACGCTGGTACTACTTTACTCGGTTATCAAACGAATGAATTATTAAAGCAACCATACTATTCACTTACGTATGAAGAAGATTTGGAAGAAATCATTAATGCCTTTCATCGAGTAAAAAAAGGGAAATCTATTTCTTTAGAAGTACGGGCATATCATAAGAATAGGGATATTTACTACTTGCATGTTACAGCAGTTCCTATCTTTTTAAAGGATCATATTTCTGGTGTTTATTTAATGATTAAAGATATTACGGAAAGCAAACAACAACAAGAACAGATTAATTTTCTAGCATATCATGATACTTTAACAGAGCTTGCAAATCGCCGTGCATTTCATCAATATGTAGAACAAGCAATTGCTCGATCCGAAATATCAAAAAGGCCTTTTGCTGTTATGTTTCTCGACCTAGACCGCTTTAAGGTTATTAATGATACCCTCGGTCATAGGGTAGGAGACCTTCTATTAATTGCCGTAGCAAAAAGACTAGAAAGACTATCGACACCAAATATGAAGCTCGCCCGGCTAGCCGGGGATGAGTTCACAATCCTTATCGAAAATTATAAAAAAAGACCTGATGTGAAAAAAATAGCTGATACGATTGTAGCAGCCATGAACGAACCATTCGAAATTGAAAGTCAACATTTACAAATCTCACCGAGCATCGGGATTGCAATATATCCTGAAGCAGGTGAAGATCCATTATCCATTTTACAGCATGCTGATATGGCCATGTACGAAGCAAAAAATAAAGGAAAAAATGGTAGCTCCCTATACACGAAAGAATTGTATAAAAAAATGGAACGAAAAGCTCGAATTGAAAAAGATTTACCACTCGCTTTAGTAAACGAAGAGTTTTATCTCGTTTATCAACCACAAATTGATATTACGACGAAAAAGATTATTGGTGCTGAAGCATTACTACGCTGGAAACACCCACTCCTAGGTGACATTCCGCCATGTGAGTTCATTCCAATTGTAGAAGAGACGCCACAAGTCGTTCCGCTCGGTCATTGGGTATTAAAAGAATCTTGTCGCCAGTTAAAAATATGGCATACTTTCGGCTACACAGATTTAAAAATAAGTGTGAACTTATCCGCAAAAGAGTTTCAGCAAGAGAATTTAATCAACAACATTTCACAAATACTAACAGACATTAAAGTCGATCCAAAGCATGTAACACTTGAGCTAACAGAACGAATTGCAATGATTGATGAAAAAGAAACATTATCAAGACTAAAACAATTAAAGGAATATGGTATTCAAACGTCCATTGATGACTTCGGTACCGGCTATTCTTCTCTCGCTTATTTATCAATTTTCCCTATTGATACGTTAAAAGTACCGAGAGAATTTACACAACTAGCCGATCATCGACCTGAGGAAAGAGCTATCGTTTCCACTATCCTTTCCCTTGCAAATACTTTAAACCTCTCTGTCGTTGCTGAAGGAATTGAAACAGAAAAACAACTTAAGTTTCTACAAAAGAACAACTGTAAATATATGCAAGGTTACTATTTCAGTAAACCACTTACTAGTCATCAATTTATAAAATTTCTACAAAAAACACCCAGTATGAACCAATAGCTCATACTGGGTGTTTTTATAGTGTCGGAATTGTTTTCTCGTAATACTCCTCTGCAATTTCTTCATAAAAAGCTGCTGACGTCGTATAAAAATATGGAATTAGCCATAGGAATCCAATCCCTAACGTAATACAACTTAATATAAACCAACCAATAAAGCTTAAACATAAAATGAAATACTCCATCTTATGTCCATTCATCATACGACGACTTTCTGTAATAGCTTGATTTATGGAATACTCAGGATGATCATTTATTATAAAGTACGTCATCGCATAAGAAAATGATTTAATAATGCCTGGAATAATAAATAATAAAAACCATAAGAAAATATAAATGTTCACTACTATATATAATAAAAATGACTTTATAAACTTACTTCCTTCTGTAAACCATCTGAATATATGCCCAATACTCGCTTCTTTTTCACGAATGATATGTAGTGCTAAATGATAACCACCTAGCGTTAATGGACCTACCATCAATATTGTAATAACGTCTACTGAAAGTGAGTTATTTACTTCTTTCCAATCCCAAAATTGAAAGAAAATGAAATCAATACTAAAACTAAAAGCTGAAATAAGAATCGAAATCAGTAATGTTGCCCCGACAGCTAATCCCCATTTCCCTTCTAATGAATCTAGCGCTTCTCCTTTTAAATCACTAATCATATTCTTCCTCCTATACGTAATAACTCTATTAGTATAGCATGTTCCTACTACAATTCATCTTTTGAAAGATAGCGATAAAAATGCGCTGTCGTTGTACTCATATACGGGCTAAGCCAAAGAAAACCTATTCCAAGTGTTAAAATCGCTAAAATACCCCATCCTATAAAACTGAGCCATAAAAGAAATAAATCTAACTTATGTCCCTTCATAAGATGTTTACTTTCTTTCATTGCTCGTGACACACTATACTCTGCATTTTCAATCATTACATAGTACGTCATCGCATAAGAAAAATACATCACAATCATAACAACGATTGAAATAGCTAATAGTACAAAGAAAGCGATAGTAAACGACGTATTTCCTTCTTCACCGAAAAATGCGAATAAGGCTACTAGCAACATTGGAATCCATGTACCTGTATATAACAAAATCGCAAGCATTGCCCACATCGTTTTCATCATTCTTTTAAAGCCACGAAACCCTTCGAATAAGTGATCTACTTTAACACCTTCTCGTTTACTCATCTGTAAAAATACATTTGTATAACCGTATGATGTAATTCCATACGATGCGTTACTCAAAATTATTATGATGCAATAAAAAATACCAAATGTAATACCTGCTCCAATTGATATTGTTTCCTCTTCAAGTGAACCTGTTAAACCAGCAAATAGTAAAAATATAATAACTCCTGGAATTAAAAGTATAAGCATTGCAGCCATTGAAACAACATAACTTAAAATAAAATATAAAATCGTTGATCCAACACCTAGTCCCCATTTTCCCTTTAAAGAGTGCAACGCTTCTCGTTTCATTTCACCGATCATTTATTCATCCCCTTTATAAATTGTTGTACATTCTCTACTTATACAAGCATCAATATAATTATACCATTTTTGTAAAATTATCCATGAACTACACAAAAAAATCCGTAAAGGCAAAGCCTTTACGGATTTTTTATTTCATATCGGAAACGTTTAAACGGTTCACAGCACGTTGTAATGCCATTTCTGCACGTCTAAAGTCAACATGTGCTTGTTTATCTTGCATACGTTGCTCAGCGCGACGCTTCGCTTCATTTGCACGATGGATATCGATATGGTTTGCTTCTTCAGCAGATGATGATAATACAGTTACTTTATCTGGACGAACTTCGATAAAGCCACCGCTTACTGCTACATAATCAGTGTGTCCACCATGTTTCAGACGAACTGCACTAATTTTTAATGGTGCAACAGTTGGAATGTGACCTGGTAAGATCCCCATTTCCCCACTCTCTGCTTTTACGCTTACCATTTCTACTTCTTTTTCGTAAACCGGTCCATCAGGAGTTACAATACTGACTGGAAATGTCTTCATAATTCGTCCCTCCTAAGGCCTTACGCCATCATTTTCTTCGCGTTTTCAATAACTTCTTCAATACCACCTACAAGACGGAATGCATCTTCTGGAAGGTCATCATATTTTCCTTCTAGAATTTCTTTAAATCCGCTAACTGTATTTTTTACAGGTACGTAAGAACCTTTTTGACCTGTAAACTGCTCAGCTACGTGGAAGTTTTGAGATAAGAAGAATTGAATACGACGAGCACGATGTACAACTAACTTATCTTCTTCAGATAACTCATCCATACCTAAGATAGCAATGATATCTTGAAGCTCTTTATAACGCTGTAAAGTTTGCTGTACTTGACGAGCTACTTCATAATGCTCTTCTCCTACGATTTCTGGAGAAAGTGCACGAGATGTAGATGCTAATGGATCTACGGCTGGGTAAATACCCATTTGTGTTAAACGACGCTCTAAGTTTGTTGTTGCATCTAAGTGAGCGAACGTTGTAGCTGGTGCTGGATCCGTATAGTCATCGGCTGGTACATATACCGCTTGGATAGACGTGATAGACCCTTTATTTGTAGATGTAATACGCTCTTGTAATTGACCCATTTCTGTTGCAAGTGTCGGTTGGTAACCTACCGCAGATGGCATACGACCAAGAAGGGCAGATACTTCAGAACCTGCTTGCGTGAAACGGAAGATGTTATCGATGAACAATAGTACGTCTTGTCCTTGCTCATCACGGAAATGTTCAGCCATTGTTAAACCTGTTAATGCAACACGTTGACGTGCTCCAGGTGGCTCATTCATTTGTCCGAATACCATCGCAGTTTTCTTAATTACGCCAGAATCGCTCATTTCGTGGTATAAATCGTTACCCTCACGAGTACGCTCACCTACACCAGCGAATACAGAGATACCACCGTGTTCTTGTGCGATGTTGTTAATTAATTCCTGAATTAATACAGTTTTACCTACACCGGCACCACCGAATAGACCGATCTTACCACCCTTAATGTAAGGAGCAAGTAAGTCTACTACTTTAATACCAGTTTCAAGAATTTCTACTTTAGTAGATAATTCTTCGAATGCAGGTGCTTGGCGGTGAATTGGATCACGACGTACATCGGCAGGAACCTCACCATCTAAGTCAATTGCATCACCTAATACGTTAAATACGCGACCAAGTGTTGCATCACCAACTGGTACAGAGATTGCTTTACCAGTATCTTCTACTTCTGTACCACGAACAAGTCCGTCTGTGGAAGACATTGCAACTGTACGAACTGTATCATCACCTAAATGAAGTGCAACTTCAAATGTTAAGTTAATGCTTGTTCCGTTTTCGTTGCTTTGTTTTACCGTAAGGGCGTTGTAGATTTCTGGTAGCTTTCCGCCATCAAACTTAACGTCTACAACCGGACCCATGATTTGCGTAACGCGCCCTTTATTCATCGGGTTCCCTCCTAGCTTTCTTTTAATTAGCCAACTTGCTACGAGCAGTTAGCTTTTAATTTTTTATTGGTTTATAGCTTACGCGACTCTTTTGAAAGAGCCGCCTACGCTTTTTATTGAATCTAGTTCCAGCGGCTAGAACAGTCGGTCATTTCGCGCCTTCCTGCGAGGCAAACTACGCCTCTTCTTCAGGAGCTCCAATGCCCTCTTGTTCTGGACGAGCCGCTTCCACTTTTTACTGAATCTAGCTCCGGCGGTTAGAATGTTCGGTGGCTTCGCTTTTTCCTGCGAGGCACAAATCGCCTCTACGTCAAAAGCTCCATCCCCCTCTCATTCTGAACGAACCGCCTACGCTTTTTATTACTACTCTAACGCTGCTGCTCCACCAACGATTTCCGTAATTTCTTGCGTAATCGCTGCCTGACGCGCACGGTTGAATGAAAGTGTAAGTGAATCGATAACTTCCATTGCGTTGTCTGTAGCACTCTTCATTGCTGTCATACGCGCTGCGTGTTCACTTGCTTTACCGTCTAGTAATGCACCGTACACTAAGCTTTCTGCGTATTGTGGCAATAGTACTTTTAAAATTTCTTCTTCAGAAGGTTCGAATTCATAAGCTGTCGTCGGTTTGTCAGACGCCACATCAGTAAGCGGTAAAATTTTATTTTCCGTTACTTCTTGTGAAATTTTACTTACGTAATGGTTGTAGTAAATATACAGCTCATCATAAGCACCATCTGCAAACATCGCAATTGCTCGAGAAGCAAGATCTTTAATATCAGTAAATGATGGGTGGTCAGATAGTCCAACTACTTCATCAATGATATTAAAGCCGCGACGTTTTAAATAATCACGTCCTAGTCGGCCAAGCACAATAATTGAATATTGGTTTGAATCCATATTATGACGTTCACGAATTACGTTACTTACTGTACGTAATACGTTACTGTTATAACCACCTGCTAGTCCGCGATCAGATGTAATAACGATGTACCCTGTACGCTTTACAGGACGCGCATTTAGCATCGGATGATTAATTCCTTTACTTCCTTGCGCAATGCTCGCTACTACTTCTTGAATCTTTTCCATATACGGAACGAAAGATTTAGCATTTTGCTCTGCACGGTTTAACTTAGATGCAGATACCATCTCCATCGCTTTCGTAATTTGACTCGTTTTCTTTGTCGAGTTAATCTTCGCTTTTATATCGCGTAAAGATGCCACAGGTTTTCACCACCTTTTTTCCGGAAGTTGGCACGATTAGTAAGAATTCTCTTCCTAATCTACGTTGCAAGATATTCTTGCTCATGATTGAAGGAAAAGAATAGGTGCACCTACTCTTTTCCTTTACATAACCGTCAGCAATCTCAAAACTTGAGATGCCTTTTATATATTATCTAGCTCCAGTGGCTTGAACGAGCCTCTGGAGCTTTTATTCATTACTCAGAAGCTACGAATACTTTTTTAAATCCATTAATAGCTGCTGCAAATTTGTCGTCATCCGCAAGTTTCTTAGTTGTGCGGATTTCTTCTAATAAGTCAGTCGCATTAGAATCTAACCAAGCATGGAATTCTTCTTCGAAACGAGTGATATCTACTACTGGGATATCATCTAGGAATCCACGTGTTAAAGCGTAAAGAATGATAACTTGTTTCTCTACACGTAATGGTTTGTGTAATCCTTGTTTTAATACCTCAACAGTACGAGCACCACGGTTTAGTTTCGCTTGAGTTGCTTTATCAAGGTCAGAACCGAACTGAGCGAACGCTTCTAACTCACGGTAAGATGCAAGGTCAAGACGAAGTGTACCTGATACTTTACTCATTGCTTTAATCTGAGCAGATCCACCTACACGAGATACAGAAGTACCCGCATCGATTGCTGGACGTACGCCAGAGAAGAATAGGTCAGATTGTAAGAAGATTTGTCCATCCGTAATAGAAATTACGTTTGTTGGGATGTAAGCTGATACGTCCCCTGCTTGTGTTTCGATGAAAGGTAGTGCAGTTAAAGAACCGCCGCCTCTTGCATCACTTAATTTTGCTGCACGCTCTAATAAGCGAGAATGTAAGTAGAATACATCCCCTGGATATGCTTCACGACCTGGAGGACGACGTAATAGTAATGAAAGCTCACGGTAAGCCGCTGCTTGTTTTGATAAGTCATCATATACTACTAATACGTGTTTACCATTGTACATGAACTCTTCACCCATTGTTACACCAGCATAAGCAGCTRAGTATAATAATGGAGCTGGTTGAGAAGCTGATGCAGTTACAACGATTGTGTAATCTAATGCACCGTGCTTACGTAGTGTTTCTACTACGTTACGTACAGTTGATTCTTTTTGTCCGATAGCTACATAGATACAAATCATATCTTCATCTTTTTGGTTAATGATTGTATCAAGTGCAACTGCTGTTTTACCTGTTTGACGGTCACCAATGATTAACTCACGTTGACCACGGCCAATTGGTACAAGAGCATCGATCGCTTTAATACCTGTTTGAAGTGGCTCATGAACAGATTTACGATCCATTACACCTGGTGCTGGACTTTCGATTGGACGAGTGTTTGTTGTATTGATTGGGCCTAAACCATCAACTGGTTGACCTAATGGGTTTACAACACGACCGATTAGTTCTTTTCCTACTGGTACTTGCATGATGCGACCAGTACGACGAACTTCGTCACCTTCACGAATTTCTGTGTAAGGTCCTAAAATAATGATACCTACGTTGTTTTCCTCTAAGTTTTGTGCTAGTCCCATAACGCCGTTAGAGAACTCTACAAGTTCACCAGCCATAACGTTATCAAGACCATGAGCACGCGCAATACCGTCACCAACTTGGATAACTGTACCAACATCACTAACTTCGATTTCAGACTGATAGTTCTCGATTTGTTGCTTTATCAGTGCGCTAATTTCTTCAGCTCTGATGCTCATGTGCTTCACCCCTATCTATTCTTCATTAATTCACGCTGAATACGTGCTAATTTTCCTTGTAAGCTTCCGTCGTAAATGCGATTTCCAATACGTACTTTAATGCCGCCTAGTAAATCTTCATCTACAACATTTTTTACGCGAATTGCATCTTTTCCCGTTCTCTTTGCAAATGCTTCTGCAATGTTAAGCTTCTCTTCTTCTGATAGAAGACGAGTAGAATATACAGTTGCGTCGGCTACGTTACGTTCTTCATTAGCAAGAACAACATATTCATCTGCAATTTCAGGTAAGATATCAATGCGTTTGTTATCAATTAAAATATATAACGTATTTAAAATAGATTCAGAAACAGATCCGAATACGTTCGCAAGAAACGTTTTCTTCTGCTCTTTTGAAATGTTCGGTTGCGTTAAAAAGCTATGTAGTTCTCCGTTCTTTACATAAACGTTTTGTACAAGGCGTAATTCCTCTTCAAACATTTCTAATACGTGTTTTTCTTTTGCAATTTTAAAAAGAGCGACAGCATAACGTTTTGCTACAATCCCATTGCTCATCGCGCTTCTCCTACTTCTTTAATATAATCGCGAATTAACTTAACTTGATCTTCTTCTTTTAACTCTTTTTCAATTACTTTAGAAGCAATTTGAACAGATAAAGAAGCGACTTGTTCTTGTAAAGCAGCAATCGCTTGCTCTTTTTCGCGTTGAATTTCTTGTACAGCAGATGCTTTAATTGATTCTGCTTCTTCTTTCGCAGCAGCAACAATAACATCTTTTTGATCTACAGCTTGTTTTTTCGCTCTTTCGATTAACTCTTGTGCTTCAACACGCGATTGTTTTAACATTTCACGTTGTTCTTCTACTAATTTCTTCGCTTCAGCGTTACTTCTTTCTGCAGCGTCGATTTCATTAGTAACATGCTCTTCACGCTCTTTCATAATTCCCATTAAAGGGCCCCACGCGAATTTGCGTAGCATTACTAATAGAAGTAAGAAAATGAACAATGTATAAGCAATCGTTCCAAATGGAATGGAAGCCCCTAATAATAAAGTTGGCACAAGGATTCACTCCCTTCAAAATATCTAAATTGATCATATGAAAAAAAAAGACATACGTTTCGTTCATAAAGCAATGGCGAAGAAAGTTCGGAAAAACACTCTTCGCCATCTATGTAAGGGGAGTCTCCCTTATTTGTTCATTACGATGAATGCAATAACTACACCGATGATTGGAAGTGCCTCAACTAAAGCAACCCCGATGAACATAATTGTTTGAAGCGCGCCTTTTAATTCTGGTTGACGAGCAACACCTTCGATTGTACGTGATACGATAAGACCGTTACCAATACCTGCACCTAATGCTGATAAACCAATTGCAATTGCAGCTGCGATTACACCTAAACTCATTTAATTTGTCCTCCTTTGTATTATAAAAAAATAAATTTTTTCTTACTTAAATTATATTAATGGTCATGGCTTACTTTATGAGCCATATAAACCATCGTTAACATAACGAAAATAAATGACTGGATTGATCCAACGAATACACTGAATCCCATCCATGCTAACATTGGTACAAGCGCACCTAATGCTCCAAGGAATGATGCCCCGCCTAACTTAGCAAGTAATCCTAATAAGATCTCACCTGCATAAATGTTACCGAATAAACGAAGACCTAACGTTAATGTGTTAGCAAACTCCTCAATAACCTTTAATGGGAATAAGAATTTCATAGGTTGGAAATAACCTTTTACGTATTCTTTCGTACCCTTCATCTTAATTCCATAATAATGGGTGAGGGTAACTACCATCACGGCTAATGTTAATGTAACTGCTGGATCAGACGTTGGTGATCTCCACCATGCAATATGTTCGCCAGCCTCAACTGTTGAATACATGAATGGTAAACCAAGGAAGTTCGATACGATGATAAACATGATAAGCGTAACGCCAAGCGTTAAGAAACGTCCACCTGTTTTCCAGTCCATCGTACTATTGATAATCCCTTTCACGAAGTCAAACACCCATTCCATGAAGTTTTGCATCCCGGTTGGGCGAAGGGCTAAACTGCGAGTTCCGATAACAGCGATTAAGAAAACTATAACTGCTGCTACAGTAACCATCATAACTGATGACAAATCGAACGTTAAACCTAGAAATTTAACTAATTTACCGTGTTCCACTAGTAATTCACCTCTCTTCCCTGCTCTTATACTCTAAATAAAGAAAATCTATGATCATGACAAGGTATCCTGTCAGCAATCCTACACCTAGGCCCCACATCGCGATTAACTCTTGATATTTGGCTGCAAATAAAATTAATAATCCAATCGTGGCGAATCTCGAATATGTACTTACCGCTGTCGCCTTAAACTTCACGTTTTCTCCATTTGTTACGCGATCCAACAGCTTGTCTGTTCTACGTGCAATGATGCGCAAACTAAGAAAACTGAAAATCGTTCCGATAATCAGCCCAAGAAATACATCCTTGTAAGAGGTGAATCCCCATCCTAGCACTAGAAGCGCAAGCAAGTAGTACATATATTTCTTTTGTCTTTGGACAAGTCCATGTACGTCTATCATCATTGCTCTCCCGAATAGTAATGTCGAATGAGTCGAATCATTGCGTATATCCCTGTTCCTAATCCGAGTAATAACCCTATAATAAGAAACAATGGAAACGTTCCAACCTTACTATCAATCCACTGCCCACCAAAGATTCCAATAAGAATAGAACCGACTAACTGAGCAAGAATACCTGACATTAAAGCATAAGCTTTTATATGGCTGCGATCGTTTTTTTGCAAGGATTCATCCCTCCAATATGTAACCCTCATTCACGATGTGTTAATAATAACTCATTTTTTTGCATAAATCCTATACAAATTAAAAAGTTTACATTTTCGTCACGGAATAGATGTATTTTTGTCACTGAAAGCCCTACCATCTATCCCCGTTGTTAGCATACAATAGGGTATTAACAGTGTCAACGAGAAATCGTAAAAAATCAAAAAATTTGAGTATTAGTCATTTCCTCCCAAAAATGAAAACGTTCCCCTTCTAAATACTGGTTAGAGATATGCAATTTCTAGCAGTTTTCTCATTATAATAGAAGGAAATGTTCACAAGTTTGTCACTATTATATTTTTACGATATAACGCTTTCCTTCCATAATATAGTGCTCTTTAGACGTAAGACTTCTATATTATATGTGGTGTGTATTCAACTTATGTTGTATATACTATGTATATTTATCCCCCCTCCCCTACCTCATCAGAGTACAAAAAAACGAGAGGGGAATCCCCTCTCGTCAGTTGTCTTACTTCGTTCCGAATAAACGGTCACCAGCATCACCAAGACCTGGTACTACATATCCGTGATCATTTAATTTCTCATCTAATGCTGCTACATAAATATCAACATCAGGATGTTCTTCTTGTACTACTTTTACTCCTTCTGGAGCTGCAACGATACACATTAATTTAATTTGTTTTGCACCGCGCTTTTTCAGAGAGTTAATTGCTTCAGCTGCAGAACCACCTGTTGCTAGCATCGGATCTAGTACGATAAAGTCACGTTCTTCTACATCCGTTGGAAGTTTCACATAGTATTCTACCGGTTGTAATGTTTTAGGGTCACGGTATAAACCAACGTGTCCTACTTTTGCTGCTGGAATTAATTTCAGAATTCCATCAACCATTCCTAAACCTGCACGTAAAATCGGAATTAAACCAAGCTTTTTACCAGCGATCACTTTTGTTGTCGCTTTGCTTACAGGTGTTTCAATTTCAATGTCTTTAAGTGGAAGATCGCGAGTAATTTCGAAAGCCATTAAACTTGCTACTTCGTCCACTAATTCACGAAAATCTTTCGTACCTGTATTCTTATCGCGAATATATGTAATCTTATGTTGAATTAACGGGTGATCAAATACATACAGTTTTCCCATGTGAATCTCTCCTTTAGATGATATTCATGCGTTTGCACGCTTTTTTACACTATTTACGATTGTAAAGAAAACGCTACTAATATTCAAGGGCAAATTTGGCAAAATCATGATTTTACGATGAATCTATCTAGTATCTTTACCAATTATGGGAGCTGTATCCTTCATTATATCGCCAAAATTTATTCATCATTTGTATACATACTTAAAGAACAATATATGTCCAAAAAAAAAACTGCCAAAACAATTACGTCTCAGCAGTCTTCTTTAATCTATTATAGGTCTGTGTACATTGGGAATTTGCTCGTTAACGCTTCTACACGCTTACTTGCTTCTTCTAATGCAGCTTCATTTTCATGATTTTTTAATGTGTAAGCAATAAGTGACGCAATTTCATCCATTTCTTCTAAACCGAAACCACGAGATGTTACAGCTGCCGTACCGATACGTACACCGCTTGTTACAAATGGGCTTGCTGTTTCAAATGGAATTGTATTTTTGTTCACTGTAATACCAACTTCATCTAACACGTGCTCTGCTACTTTACCTGTGATTTCTAAGTTACGAACATCAATCAGGATTAAATGATTGTCTGTTCCACCAGAAACAAGTGTAAGTCCTTCTTTTTGAAGACCTTCAGCTAAGCGATTCGCATTATTAATGATATTTTGTGCATATGTTTTAAAATCATCTTGTAGTGTCTCACCAAATGCAACAGCTTTTGCAGCGATTACGTGCATAAGTGGACCACCTTGAATACCAGGGAAGATTGATTTATCAATTTGTTTTGCAAATTGCTCTTCACATAAAATCATACCACCACGTGGACCACGTAATGTTTTATGTGTTGTCGTTGTAACGAAATGCGCGTGTGGTACTGGGTTTGGATGTAAACCAGCAGCTACTAAACCAGCGATATGTGCCATATCAACCATAAAGTATGCACCCACTTCATCTGCAATCTCACGGAATCGTTTGAAATCGATAACACGAGGATATGCACTTGCACCTGCAACGATTAATTTTGGTTTATGTTCTTTCGCTTTTGCTAATACATCATCGTAATTAATACGGTGAGATTCAGCATCCACGCCATATTCTACGAAATTATATTGTACTCCACTGAAGTTAACAGGGCTTCCGTGTGTTAAGTGACCACCATGAGATAAATTCATACCAAGTACTGTATCGCCTTGCTCTAAAATCGTAAAGTATACTGCCATGTTCGCTTGTGCACCAGAATGTGGTTGAACATTTACATGCTCTGCACCAAAAATTTCTTTCGCGCGATCACGTGCGATATCTTCCACTACGTCTACGTGCTCACAGCCACCATAGTAACGTTTTCCAGGATATCCCTCAGCATACTTATTCGTTAAAACAGAACCTTGCGCCTCCATTACTGCTTCACTTACGAAGTTTTCCGAAGCAATTAACTCAATCTTTGAACGCTGTCTTCCTAGTTCTGCCTCAATTGCAGCAAATACCTTTTCATCTTGACGTTTTAAATGATCCACCAAAATCCCCCTTTTCTGAACGAATTACATCGATTCCCAATAGTTTTTTCTCATTTATTCAGAAAAAACGAAAATTCAGGTTGTAATTCTTTCGAACCTTCATGTTTTCAACTACATTCTAACATGACTTTCTATATCATAAAAGAAAAAAAAGACCGAAAATCGGTCTTTTCTTTCTTCTATTATAAAGTCAGACTACATACCTTTTATCTTTCGATATAAAGCTATTATGCGACTTTATAATTTTTCATGTCTAACGGCAAGTTATAGTCTCTTCCTTCGCCGCATAAACAGCACGTGCTCCACCAATTAGTTTTCCACGTGTCGTTGCCATCGTTACATGCGCACTTCCAATTTCCTTCACACCTGTACGAACCGGAACAGCTACATGCTTTAAATGCATACCAATAAATGTATCACCAATATCCATTCCTGCATCTGCTTTAATAAACTCAATTACTACCGGATCTTTCAAATTGTGATACGCATATGTTGCTAATGCACCACCTGCTGATCTAACAGGCGTAACTGTTACAATTTCAAATTGATATTTCATCGCCAACTCTCTCTCAACTACTAAAGCACGGTTTAAATGCTCGCAACATTGAAACGCCAACTCAATACCTGTTTGTTCTTGAAATTGTTTTAACTCAGAAAAAATCGCCTCTGCTACTTCCATCGTTCCTGATGTCCCAATTCTTTCTCCTAGCACTTCGCTCGTGCTACACCCCACTACAAAAATTTGTCCACTTTGTAATGAAGCTTGTTCTTGGAAATCAGCAAGCGAAATTTGTAACTGTTCTCTTACCTTTACGATTTCTGTCATTACGCCTCTTCCTTTCACAGGTTGGTTCACCAAATTATATTTCATACTACTTCTAGTTAGAATCTATTACTTTGTTTCGTATGTTTTAATTTTCCCTACGCGGTTTTCGTGACGACCACCTTCATAGTCAGTTGTTAACCAAATTTTTGCGATGTCACGTGCTAGACCTGCACCAATTACACGCTCGCCCATTGCTAACATGTTCGTATCATTATGCTCTCTCGTTGCTTTCGCACTGAAAGTATCATGAACTAATGCACAACGAATACCATTTACTTTGTTTGCTGCAATTGACATACCGATGCCTGTCCCACAAACTAAAATACCACGATCTACCTCGCCATTCGCTACCATTTCCGCTGCTGGAAACGCAAAATCAGGGTAATCAACAGAACCAGCTTCACATTCACAACCTAAATCAATATATTCAATATTTAACTCTTCTAATAAACTTACAAGTTCTTTACGGATATTCATACCGCCGTGATCAGATGCTACTACTACTTTCATTTTTACCCCTCCAAAGTTTCAATCAATTATCTTCATTTCTCACTCGTTACCTTAACGGAACGAAGTAATCTCCAATATCGTATTATACACGAAACATCAACCTTCTGAATGTTTTTTCAGTAAAGTTTGTACAAGTTTTTCCATCTCTTCTAACGTTTCTTTATAAATAGAAAGTGAACCGCCAAATGGATCTGAAATATCCTTACTTATCCCCTCAGTTACTCCATATAATGTATCCACTTTCTTTTCAACACTCGGATAATGCCCAAGTACAATTTGCTTATGGTTTTCCGTCATTGTTACTACAATATCTGCCCAATCAATCAAAGCTTCATTTATCTGTTGCGAAGCATGATCGATTGTAATTCCCTTTTCAGCTAAAGCTTCCTTTGCATATATCGACGCATCACTTCCAGGATAGGCGAAAACACCAGCAGATTGCACTTCAAACTTCCCTTCTCCATGATGACGAAGTAACGCCTCAGCCATCGGGCTACGGCATGTATTTCCAGTGCAAACAAATAACACTCGTTCCATCCAAACCCACCCCTTTTCTTCTTTTTCCTATCTTTCATCATAACGTACATAAGAATAGAACAAAAGAAATGTGAATATACGAAAGGCGCATTTCTCTTATATTTTTTCTAAGAAAAATGCGCCTTATCCACATATATGTGAAACCCTATTTCCAAGTGCCTAGAGTATTTTAACATACATAGCAAGCGTACTACAAAACAAAAGAAGGAATCCATTTCATATGAAACGGATTCCTCTTATACAATAATTATTTCATTGTAACTTTCATTACTTCTGTTGAACCTTTTGTAGCTGTTACGCCTACAGTTGTTTTAATAGACTCAGCTGCATCTGTGTTTGTAATAACGATTGGAGTAATTGTACTTTTCGCTTTTTCACGGATTAATTCTAAGTCGAATGAGATTAATTTATCTCCAGCTTTTACAGCTTGGCCTTCAGAAACGTGAGCTTCGAAACCTTCGCCTTCCATTTTTACAGTTTCTAATCCAACGTGGATTAAAATTTCTGTACCGTTTTTCGCTTTAATTCCTACAGCATGTTTTGTGTGGAATAATTGTACGATTTCACCATCAACTGGAGATACAACTAGACCTTCAGTAGGATCGATTGCAACACCTTCACCCATCATACGACCAGCGAATACTGGATCTGGTACTTCTTCAATATTTTTCACTGCTCCAGTTAATGGAGCTACGATTGTTTCTTCATTTGTTTTTGAACCAAAACCGAATAATTTTTTAAACATAGGATAGTCCTCCTCATAATTTACCTAAAAGTTTATAGGGCAATCCCTAGTAAAACTCGGGATACATGTAAGACTTCATACTTCGAATATTATACTGTAAAAACGCTTTCGAAATAAATTACGTCATTACTAATAGACTCTTATTGTAGCTCTTTGCAAAATTCCAGTCAATTCTGATTGTCTGAATAACAATAAGAAGTTAACTTCTACTTATATTTTCTCTTTTTTTACCCGACTTGTCTAGAGGTCTTTACTACATTTTGCTTTTTGTCGCTAATTTGTAAAATTATTTTCAAACTTTTTTCGAAACCTACTTGACTAAAGTAAGTAACTATTTTATTATTACTTACATAAGATAAGTTAATAACTTTTAGGAGGGTTTTTGAAATGATGGATATCGGTCTTCTTATTATTCGTCTTATTATAGGTATTACATTCATGGGTCATGGTGCTCAAAAACTATTTGGTTGGTTCGGCGGTTACGGTTTAAAAGGAACAGGCGGCTGGATGGAGTCAATCGGTTTACGTCCTGGTGTATTCATGGCATTTATGGCTGGCGCAACTGAATTATTAGGTGGCTTCTTATTCGCATCAGGTATTTTCACTGCAATTGGTTCATTATTTATCGTTGGAACAATGTTAATGGCAATCTTCACTGTTCACGGAAAAAATGGTTACTGGGTAACACAAAACGGATATGAATACAATTTAATGTTAATCGCTGTTGCTGTCGGAGTAGCTTTAATCGGACCTGGGGCATACGTTTTATTATAATTTTTATCTTGAATTCGAGATTATTTAGACGGAACTTACTTCGATCACAATGAAGTAAGTTCTTTTTATGTAATAAAAATATTATTTTCAGCAGGAGTTTTCCACTAACATCTTGTAAACAAACAATAAGTCGTCATATTTAGAAAGGGGATTTTACGCATGTTATCCATTAATCCAAATGAACAAACGGAAAAAGAGAATTACAAATTATTAACGGGAAGTATCATTCCACGCCCTGTCGCATTCGTTACTTCTGTAACAAAAGACGGCGTATTAAACGGAGCACCGTATAGCTATTTCAATATTGTCGCTGCTAATCCACCACTTATCTCAGTTTCTGTACAACGAAAAGCAGGAACACCGAAAGATACTTCTCGAAACGCAATCGAAAAGGGTGAGTTTGTCGTACATATTTCTGATGAATCTTACGTAGAAGCAATTAACGAAACAGCGGCTAACCTCCCGCCAAATGAAAGCGAAATTGAACTAGCAAAACTAACACCAATTGAAAGTGATGTTATCTCCGTTCCAGGTGTAAAAGAAGCAAATATTCGAATGGAGTGCGTACTAGAACGCGCAATCCCTCTTGGCGGAACAGAAGACTCACCAGCTTGCGATCTACTAATCGGACGCGTCGTTCGTTTCCACGTCGCAGAACACCTATACGAAAACGGCCGCATTCATGCAGAAGGACTAAAACCAGTAAGCCGTCTAGCAGGACACAACTACGCAAAACTAGGAGAACAATTTGAATTGGTAAGGCCTATCTAAAAGTGGAAGTGGCCCGCTTAGCTCTGACCGGCTAAGGTTCTCTCGCACAAAAGGTGCTTTTTACCTTTCGTGCGGGAGGTTGTTAGATGCGAAGAGCTAGTCGCTGGAACCGGATATATCTAAAAGCGGAGGCGGCTCGTTCAGAATCGCAGGGCATTGGAGCTCTCGACCTTGAAGTGCTTTTTGCTTCGAGCGAGAGAGCGAATGTAACTCAATTACTTCCATCACTCAAACATAAAATCCCCTGCTATTTAGCAAGGGATTTTATCATTGTAATTCTTCCTTTTTTTCCTCTAAAGTAGATACTTTCTCTTTTTTCGGTTTCCCAAGCTTAATTACTAAGAAATATAGGGAAAGCAATGTAATAAGAAAAACGATTATAAACGGATACGGAGAATAAAAGGCACGCGCTGCCTCCGTTTTTCCCGCAACAAACTTCAATGACTCAATATCTAAAAACTCAGCAAACATTTGTACACCGAGCATACTAAACCAAAAAACAAAAAAACTAATAATAATACCAAAAACTTGCTTCAATCTCGTCATTCATCTCATCCTTTCTATATCTATAATTTTTTAGCGCAATCAGTATAGTATAAATAAAACTATGCACAGAAAGGAGCTATCTTACCATTCGCGAATTAACTTCATCCAACCTAAAATTGAAATTTGCAAAATAATACCCCAAATAACAAGCCGTATTAACCACCTAGGGAAAAAAGTTAAAAATCGAATATACCATTCCAATAATTTATTCATAACTCCCTCCTATTTAAAATTATATAGGAAAAAGGAGATATAATCCAAATCCAACGAGAATGATACCACCTACTATCTCGCCATATGTGCCGAGCATATCTTTTGCATGTCTACCAATTAATAAACCAATCCACGCTAATAACATACTAACAAATCCAAAAAGTAATATCGTAATAATTGTCTGCGCCCCGTAAATACCAAGACTAAGGCCTACTGAAAAACTATCTATACTAACGCCAAATGCAAATACGAATAAACTAATTCCAATAGGGGCCGTTCTAGTCTCTTCATTCTCCAAAATAGATGAATACACAATATAGAATCCTAGTCCAATTAATAAAATAGCACCTGCAAAATGTGCAATGTCTCCATACTGTTCTGATAAAAAACGACCTAATACCATCCCTATAAATGGCATGATAATATGAAATATCCCTATAGTCATACCGATATACAGGATTTGTCTTAACTTTAAGGTCATCATCCCCATACCAAGACTCACCGAGAACGCATCCATCCCTAAAGCGAATGCCATAATTATTAAAGGTATTAGCTGTTCAAACGTCATTCATGTCCCTCCTCGGACGTGCTACTTCAAAATATGCTTATCCGAGGAGAAATATTCGGTTTGCTAATCGTACCTTACGATTCAGTAATAACCTGATGGCCTGCCGCTTTCGTTAAGCGATTCATAATGGCATTCCCTATTCCTTCATTCGGGAATGATTCACTAAAAATAACATCCACTTCACTTGCATCAAACGTTCTAAGTACATCATATAATTTAGTCGCAACGCTAGCTAAATCGCTTCGAACACCACAAGATAATACAACATCCGCGCTATATACATGCTGATATTCTTCCGTCGTTAATACACCTACTTTAAATCCTTCTTCCTTTTTCTTATCCACAATAAGCTGAATAAATTCACGTGAGCCCTCAACAATACTAAGCGGCGCTTTCGGTGCATAATGTGTATATTTCATTCCAGGTGATTTCGGTTTTTCCTTCTCATCCTTTAAAGCCGGATCTAAAGAAACAGTACCGATTACCGCTTCTAATTGTTCTTTCGTAATCCCACCTGGGCGTAATATCGTTGGAACCTCGCTCGTACAATCAATTACAGTCGATTCAACACCTACTCCCGTCGCACCACCATCTACAATACCTGCAATTTTCTCATTTAAATCTTCATATACGTGAGAAGCTAGTGTCGGACTTGGGCGCCCAGAGCGATTCGCACTCGGTGCTGCAACAGGCACATTTGCCTCTTCAATAAGAGCAAGCGCTACTGGATGATCAGGCATTCTTACTCCAACCGTATTAAGTCCTGCCGTCACCTTCTCTGAAATCCCTTCTTTTCTAGGTAAAATAATCGTTAACGGGCCTGGCCAAAAATGCTCCATTAACTTCTCTGCAACTGGCGGGATTTCTTTCACAATCCCATCTAACTGTGATTTTGTACCGATGTGGACAATAAGTGGATTATCACTCGGTCTTCCTTTCGCTTCAAAAATTTTCGCGATTGCTTCATCATTCATCGCGTTTGCACCTAGTCCATATACCGTTTCTGTAGGGAAGGCAATCGCCTCGTTTTCCCTTAATAATTTTGCCGCTTCTTGTAACTGTGGATAATATTTTTTTCTTTCCACAACATTATCCACAACCCACATATTTGTATGCATTTTTTCCCACGTCCTTTTCTACCCTGAAATACTTGTCTATTTTTAGTTTACTATGAGATTTATCCAAAAGACAAACAAGGTTTATCCACAAAATGTGGATAAACCTAATTAATCCGTGGATAACTTTGTGAATAGCTGACAATTTAGTATTATTGCATTTGGCTCTTTTATATTTTTACAAAAGTGTTCTAACTGTCGAATTCCCTCTGGTACGTTTTCTTTCTCTATAGTAACAAAGTCAAAAAACTGAAAGATTGTTATAGATTGTGGATGATTTGTTAGTAAGTACAATTGTCGAATATTTTTTTCGTTCATATACTGCAAAAACATTTCAAAAAAATATAAGAAAGTCTGTTTATCCACATTAGGTGTGAATAAACAAGAACGAATCAGTGCGTGTTCTTCACTTTGTTCATATCCGATGACAGCCCGTATTTCTTCCGCCTCTTCCAAAATCATAAATTGCGCGTACAACTCATTTATTTTATCATCTTTTTTATTAGCTTGTCCGAAAAAAGAATGCAATCTTTCCACATCTGCTTTCGTAGCAAAATATACTTTCTTCATAGTAAATCCCTCCTCTTTGTTATATATGAGAAGGGACCTACTAATAGTACTATTTAGAGAATAAAGATGTAAAAGCTTCTACAATAAATAACTTAACTTCTGGCTTTTCTTCTTCCTCCTCTACTTTTACATACTCATTTTGTTTTTCTTGCTTTTGTTCCACAGGTTTCTCCACTTTTTCCACAGTTTTTGTTTCTTCTTTACTTACAGGTTGTTCTTCTACTTTTGTTTCATTTTTTACTACTTTCTTTTCAGAAGCTGTTACTTTTTTTGCGACTTCCTGCTTTACAGCTTTCTTTTCTTTCACCTCATCCTCTTTTTTCTCTTCTGTATTTACTACTTCATCATCTATTTGTTTTACTTGCTCCTCTTCAGGAGATTCAGCCTTCACAACATGTTCTTCTTTCCTTACAGCTGTACCACTTGAAAAATCTAAGAAACACATCGGTGGAAATAATACACACCACCAGTTTGCCCCTTCCCCTTCCCCAATTGTAATCAATACCGCCTCATATTCCCCTGCTGGATAAATAAAATTACCATATACCTTTGTAGGGAACTTTACATTCTTACTAAATTTCACTTGAAATGAATCTTTACTTCCTTCTTTTTTCAACGTATTTGCCACTGTTTTTTCGATTTCTGGAATATGACTTTGAATGACTTTACGTGCCTCTTCAAATGAAGTTAAATCTGCTACCCATCCATCAATTTGTGCTTTTACTTCATCACGCACTTTGCGCTTTAAAGCCTGATCTTTATCTGAATCACTATTTGCTAAAATCCGTAATCGAACGGCCTCTTTCGGAATAACTGAAGGCCCTTTCGCATCAGCTTTCATATATCCAAACTGCACAAGCAACTGTGCACCAATTAATAATAGAAGAAGATAAGCAATAACTTGTTTTTTCATTTCCTCCACCGTCCCTTCTACAAACAGTGTGGACAGACTTTCATCTTTCTAAACTATTAAATTCAAAATCTATATAAATTTTTCCACAAAAAAATAGAGTAAGGTGTGAACCTTACTCCATCTCTGCAAATACCATACGATCTTTTCCATTAATATCAAAAACAACCTCAACATGAGCATGTGGAAAAGCTTGTTGTAACAACCCTTTTACATCCTCACCTTGCCCTACTCCAATTTCAAATGCCACAATTGCTTTCTTCTTCAACACATTCGGCAACTCTTCCATAAAACGGCGATAGAAATCTAATCCGTCTTCACCGCCAACAAGTGCTCTCTTTGGCTCATGCTCTTTCACCACAGGAGAAAGGCCACGCCAATCCTCTTCCGGTATATATGGAGGGTTTGAAACAACAACATCTAACTTTTGACCTGTTTTATAAAATGGTGACAATAAATCACCATGATAGAACGTTACTTCTGCGCCCAAAGTTTTTGCATTTTCTTTTGCAACTTCAATCGACTCTTGTGCAATATCTACCGTATACACATGAAGATTTTTATTTTCTAAAGCAAGCGTAATAGAAATCGCTCCACTACCTGTACCAATGTCCGCCACATGTAGTTTCTCATCGCCAAAATGACGCTCGATTCTTTCTAACACTCCCACTATAAGCTCTTCTGTTTCCGGTCTGGGTATTAATACTTCTTCATTCACAAAGAACGACCGTCCATAAAACATTTCATAACCAATCATATATTGAATAGGAATACCTTCTACATGCTTGTGAATAAACTCCGTAAAACTCGTTTCTTGTTCCACAGTTATTTCTTCACGCATATTCATGAGCATTCCGGTTCTGTTCGTCTTTAATACATGACAAAGGACAAGTTCTCCCGCATTTTCATCTCGTCCATTTTCCTGTAAAAAAGAAGAAGCCCATTTCAGGGCTTCATAGACACGCATTACTCAGCTGCCTCCATCTTTTGAGCCTGATCTTCCATCACTAAGGCATTGATGAAATCATCTAACTTACCTTGTAAGATTTGATCTAGCTTTTGAATCGTTAAACCGATTCGATGGTCTGTAACGCGGTTTTGCGGGAAATTATACGTACGAATACGCTCTGAACGATCACCCGTACCAACAGCTTGTTTACGGTTTTGATCATACTCAGCTTGCGCTTCTTGTCTAAACTTATCATAAACACGTGCGCGTAATACTTTCATCGCTTTTTCTTTATTCTTGATTTGTGATTTCTCATCCTGACACGATACAACTACACCAGTCGGTAAATGCGTTAAACGTACCGCTGACATCGTTGTATTAACACTTTGTCCACCAGGACCACTAGAAGCAAACGTATCAACACGAACATCTTTTTCATGAATACTAATTTCTACTTCTTCTGCCTCTGGTAATACAGCTACAGTTGCTGTAGATGTATGAATACGTCCACCAGATTCCGTTTCAGGAACACGTTGTACACGGTGAGCACCATTCTCGAATTTCAGCTTCGCGAACGCACCTTTACCGTTAATCATAAAGATAATCTCTTTATATCCACCTAACTCTGTATAGCTCGCTTCGATAATTTCAGTTTTCCAACCTTGTACCTCAGCATAACGGCTATACATACGATATAAATCACCAGCAAATAAAGCGGCCTCGTCACCACCAGCAGCACCACGAACCTCAACGATAACGTTTTTATCATCATTAGGGTCTTTTGGAACAAGTAAAATTTTCAGACGCTCTGACAATTCTTTATCTTGCCCTTCTAATTCAGAAACCTCTTCTTTTACCATGTCACGCATATCAGCGTCTAACTTATCTTCTAACATTGCTTTTGCATCTCTTAATTGCTCACGAACATCTTTATACTCACGGTACACCTCTACCGTTTCCTGCATATCAGATTGTTCCTTTGAATACTCACGAAGCTTATTCGTATCGCTAATAACCTCTGGATCACTTAACAATTCATTTAACTTCTCATAACGATCTTCTACAGCCTGCAAACGATCTAACACACCATTCACCTCTACATCCTAGTATCTAATACAAATAGTATATGGTACTTAATCAAAAAAACGCAAATTATATTTAAAAGCGTAAGCGGCTTGCTCAGAATCGCAGGACATTGGAACTCTCGACCTTGAAGCGCTCTTTGCTTCGAGCGAGAGAGTGAAATGGCCGGAGATTCTAGCCGCTGGAGCTAGATAATATTTAAAAGCGCAAGCGGCTTGCTCAGCTCTGACTGCCTAAAGTTCTTAGCTGTACGAAGAGCCGGCCACCAATCTTCATCTATTTTCGAAAAAAACCCGCTCTACATAGCGAGTTTCATTTATCTTTGTTTTGTAGGTACTGCATGACAATGACGACAACGTGGTTCATACGATTCTGAAGCCCCAACTAAAATAATTGGATCATCAAATGCCGCTGGTTCTCCATCGATTAAACGTTGCGTACGACTTGCAGGAGATCCGCATGCAGAACACACTGCCTGCAACTTAGTTACATGTTCAGCAATCGCCATCAGCTGAGGAACTTGTCCAAATGGTAGACCACGGAAATCTTGGTCTAATCCAGCTACAATGACACGATAGCCACGATTTGCCAATACTTGCACCACTTCCACAATGTCCTCATCAAAAAATTGTACCTCATCGATTGCAATAACATCCATTTCTTCTGCTACATGGTTAAATATATCTTTTGAAGCTGAAACAGGAACTGCTTTAACCTTTAATCCATTATGTGATACAACATCTTCTTCACTATAACGATTATCAATACATGGTTTAAATACAATCGCATGTTGTTTCGCAAATTGCGTACGGCGTATACGGCGGATGAGCTCTTCTGATTTTCCAGAAAACATACTCCCGCAAATCACTTCAATCCAACCATTTTGATTCATTAAGTACATTGAGCTCTCCTTTCATCTACTTTCCTAATCCAAAGTAGGGTAAAGGTTTAATATTTTTGCAAAAAAAACAGACAAGCGAATACATACACTTGCCTGTTTTATGTTCTTTATTACTTGATACCGTATTTCTTATTGAAGCGGTCAACACGTCCGTCTGC
Source organism: Bacillus sp. 01N45 (assembly GCF_056399205.1). Lineage (NCBI taxonomy): Bacteria > Bacillati > Bacillota > Bacilli > Caryophanales > Bacillaceae > Bacillus > Bacillus sp. 01N45. The sequence goes on along the minus strand of NZ_JBFTQW010000006.1, from coordinate 178,563 downwards.
AGTAGCAAACTTCTGACGTCCAGTGTAGAATGGGTGAGAATCAGAACTGATCTCAATTTTTAGTAATGGATAAGTGTTACCATCTTCCCACTCAACAGTTTCGCTAGAGCCTTTAGTAGACCCGCTTAAGAATTTGAAGCCTGTGTTCGTGTCCATAAATACAACTTTATTGTAATTTGGATGGATTCCTGCTTTCATTCTTTTCATCTCCTTCCGCCCTGAATCATTTTCGAAACAGAGTTTTTCATCTTCAGCTGCTTACACAACTATATTGATGAAACACATATGATGAAATTATAACAAGGCTAACTCCATTTTGCAACTACCTGTTTTTGTCTTTTTAAAATTTAAAAGCGCAACCGTCTCGTTCAGAATGGGAGGGGGATGGAGCTTCTGACGTAGAGGCGCTTTTTGCCTCATAGGAAGAAGTGAAGCCACCGACCATTCTAGCTGCTGAAGCTGGATATAATTAAAAGCGCAAGCGGCTCGTTCAGAATCCAGGAAACTTCAAGCTCTCGGCCCAAATATAATTTTCATCTCAAAAAATAAAATTTTTCCCATATATTACTCTCTCTAATATTCCCTTAAAAAACATAAAAAACTCGCTTACCACAAAATAAGCGAGTCCCAATCTTTTCCCTTTACTTAGTTGTTACATATCTTTTTGAGTCTGCAACAATGTTTTGTAAAAATTCTTCATTTGTCTTTGTTTGACGAAGTTTACGTAAGAAACCTTCGACAAAGTCTGGTGTATCACGCATTGTTTTACGAATACCCCATAGCTTGTCTAAATGTTCTTTCGGAATTAATAGATCTTCTTTACGTGTACCAGAACGGCGAATATCAATTGCCGGGAAGATACGACGCTCAGCTAATGAACGATCTAAATGAAGTTCCATATTTCCAGTTCCTTTAAATTCTTCGTAAATTACATCGTCCATACGAGATCCTGTATCAACAAGCGCTGTTGCTAAAATCGTTAAGCTACCGCCTTCTTCAATATTACGTGCAGCTCCAAAGAAACGCTTCGGTCTATGGAAGGCAGCTGGGTCGATACCACCCGATAATGTTCTACCACTTGGTGGAATAACAAGGTTGTAAGCTCGCGCTAAACGGGTAATACTATCCATTAAAATGATAACATCTTTTTTGTGCTCTACAAGACGCATTGCACGTTCTAACACAAGTTCCGCTACTTTAATATGGTTTTCTGGCACTTCATCAAAAGTAGAACTTACAACATCTCCTTTAACAGAACGTTCAATGTCTGTTACTTCCTCTGGACGCTCATCAATTAAAAGTACAATTAATTCAGCTTCCGGGTGATTTGTTGTAACACTGTGTGCGATTTCTTTTAATAGACTTGTTTTACCAGCCTTTGGAGGCGCGACAATTAAACCACGTTGTCCAAATCCAACTGGTGCGATTAAATCCATGATGCGTGTCGGTAACTTTTTCGGTTCCGTTTCCAATTTCATTTGGCGATCTGGGTATAATGGTGTTAATGCAGGGAAATGCACACGCTCTTTTGCTGACTCTGGATCATCTCCGTTTACAGCTTCAACTTGTAATAATCCAAAATAGCGTTCATTTTCTTTCGGAGGTCGTACTTTACCAGAAACCTTGTCTCCATTACGTAAATCGAAACGACGAATTTGCGAAGCTGAGATATAAATATCTTCTGAGCTTGGAGAATAGTTGATAGGACGTAGGAATCCAAATCCTTCTGATTGAATAATTTCTAATACGCCTTCCATGAAGAAGAAACCTTCTTTTTCTGCTCGAGCTTTTAGGATAGCGAAGATTAACTCTTTTTTCGTTAATTTGCTATAATACGAAATCTTAAATTCTTTCGCAAGCTCGTATAACTCTTTTAATTTCATGTTTTCTAATGCTGCAATTGACAAATTCATTCAGACACCACACTTTAACGTTATTCTCTTTTCACATGGGTAAAGGGAAAAAATACGGAAGGCAAATAATTAATAATGAAAGGCAATAAGTTCAAGTAGGGTAATATTCACTATTGTAACCCTTTTATCTAGTTTTAATCAATACGTTGAAACACAAATACAAGAAGCGAAGACAAGAAAATTTGTCTTCGCTTTTATTTAACCTAGTTCCAGTAGCTAGTATGGTCAGGAGCTACAATGCCCTGCGATTCTGAACGAGCCGCTTGCACTTTTTATTTAATCCAGTTCCAGCGGCTAGAATCTCCAGTCATTTCACTCTCTCGCTCGAAGCAAAAAGCGCTTCAAGGTCGAGAGTTCCAATGCCCTGCGATTCTGAACGAGCCGCTTGCACTTTTTATTTAATAACCAAGTTCGGTTTTTTATTCAAGCTATGACGTCCGTCTACGAAGCGTACTGTGCCTGATTTTGCACGCATAACAAGGGATTGTGTTGTTCCTACGCTACCTTTAAATTGAACGCCGCGTAATAGTTCTCCGTCTGTTACGCCTGTTGCCGCAAAGATTGCATCGTCACCTTTTACTAAGTCTTCCATGCGAAGGATACGATTTATATCTTCAATACCCATTTTTTTACAACGAGCTAATTCAGCTTCATTTTGAGGCAGAAGCTTTCCGTGGATTTCTCCACCTAAACATTTTAATGCAACTGCTGCTAATACACCCTCAGGTGCTCCACCAGAGCCGAATAAAATATCTACACCTGTGCGATCAAATGCAGTGTTAATTGCTCCAGCCACATCGCCATCGTTAATTAATTTAATACGAGCACCAGCTTTACGAATTTCTTCGATAATCGCTTGATGACGTGGACGGTTTAAAACTGTCGCTACAACATCTTCAATATCTTTATTTTTCGCTTTCGCAACCGCACGTAAGTTATCGATAATAGGCGCATCAATATCGACCGCCCCAACCGCTTCTGGGCCAACCGCGATTTTATCCATGTACATGTCAGGAGCATGTAACAAATTACCATGATCTGCAATTGCAATAACAGCAAGAGCATTCCATCCACCAGCTGCTACGATGTTTGTCCCTTCTAAAGGATCAACCGCAACGTCTACACGTGGTCCATATCCTGTACCTAATTTCTCTCCGATATACAGCATTGGTGCTTCGTCCATCTCGCCTTCACCAATTACAACTGTACCTTTCATCGGGATTGTATCAAATACATCACGCATAGCTGATGTTGCTGCACCGTCTGCCTCATCCTTTTTCCCGCGCCCCATCCAACGCGCTGATGATAATGCTGCAGCCTCTGTTACACGTACTAACTCCATAGATAAACTTCTTTCCACGATAATCCCTCTCCTTTAAGTCTTTATATTTCTGCCGTATTTTGTGAACCGTGTTTCTCTACAAAGTATACTTCCGCAAGTAGTGATGCTTCGCTTCCCCCTTGCGGAAGTATCACTTATGCGTTCTTCATCTCTTCAATTTCTTGGCTTGTCATTTGTTCTCGCCAAATATTTGCGCCAAGACCTTTAAGCTTGTCTACTATATTTTCATAACCTCGATCAATATGCTCAAGTCCGGTTACTTCTGTAATTCCATCCGCCATTAACCCTGCAATAACAAGAGCCGCTCCAGCTCGCAAATCACTTGCTTTCACTTTTGCACCTTGCAATAAAACAGGACCAGTTACAATTGCCGAACGACCTTCCACTTTAATTTGTGCATTCATACGACGTAATTCATCAATGTGTTTAAAGCGTGCGCCGTAAATCGTATCCGTTACAACACCCGTTCCGTGCGCCTTTGTTAAAAGCGTTGTAAATGGTTGTTGTAAATCTGTTGGGAATCCTGGATATACAAGCGTTTTTATATCAACTACTTTTAACCTTCTATTACCGTTCACTGTAATTTGGTCATCGTTCGTTTCAACTTGGACACCAGCTTCTCTTAACTTCGCTGTAACTGACTCTAAATGCTGAGGAATCACATTATCAACCGTTATTTCTCCTCCTGATGCAGCTCCTAAAATCATATACGTACCCGCTTCAATACGATCCGGAATGATCGTATGGTGACAACCGTGCAGTGAATCCACACCATCAATTCGGATTACATCTGTGCCCGCACCTTTAATGCGTGCACCCATGCTTGTTAACAATGTAGCTACATCAATAATCTCTGGTTCTTTCGCTGCGTTTTCAATAACAGTTCTACCTTTCGCTCGCACAGCTGCTAGCATAATATTAATTGTAGCTCCTACACTAACAACATCTAAATAAATGCGTGCCCCGCGCAATTCATCTGCTCTTAAATAAATCGCACCCTGTTCATTCGTAACATGTGCACCTAACGCTTCAAATCCTTTAATATGCTGATCAATAGGCCTCGGTCCTAAATGACATCCACCTGGAAGCCCAATAACAGCTTTTTTAAAACGGCCAAGCATCGCACCCATTAAATAATAAGAAGCACGCAATTTTTTCACTTTTCCATTCGGTAAAGGCATTGCAACCATGTTAGAAGGATCAACTATCATCTCTTCCTCCTGTCCATAAGCTACTCTTCCTCCAATCTCCTCTAGCAAGTCTCCTAACATTTTCACGTCCGAAATATTAGGGACACCACCAATAGTTACTGGAGTATCTGCTAAAATTGTCGCTGGAATTAGTGCAACGGCGCTGTTCTTTGCACCACTCACTCGAATTGTTCCATTTAAAGCTCTTCCGCCTTCAATTAGCAATTTTTCCATATTGAGCTCCCTTCTTGTGAATGTATTTACTTTCTATATCCTTATAGAAAGCTCCCCTTAAGAATCTCAATCACTCTTTCCACCCTAACACTCAATAAATAGGAAACCATTATCTTCATTTCTCCCGTAGTACGAATAGATAAAGATTAACTATTCATCGAATTTACTTTATCAATTTAGATACATTATCACATTTATTAATAGGACTATGCACATTATTTTCTATTCCAAAAACAAAATGATAAAAATCTTTAGACTTGTTCACGCTTTCATTATACAACGAAAGGAAACCGTCTAAAAGACTAGACGGTTTCCAAAACGGAATTTTATTCTTACGCTTTACCGTTAGAACCGAATTCACGCATTTTACCAGCAACAGTTGCTTTAATAGCGTCGCGGCCAGGTCCAATATATTTACGAGGATCGTAAACTTCTTGGTCTTTGCTTAATGCTTCACGAACAGCTTTTGTAAACTCAATTTGGTTCTCAGTGTTTACGTTAATTTTTGAAGTACCTAAAGAAATAGCTTTTACGATATCAGCAGTTGGGATACCAGTACCACCGTGTAATACTAAAGGTACGCCAGTGAAGTCACGAACTTGTTCCATTTCAGCGAATCCTAAGTTAGGCTCACCTTTGTAAGGACCGTGTACAGAACCTAAAGCTGGAGCTAGGCAATCGATACCTGTTGCTTCAACAAGGTGCTTACACTCTGCTGGATCAGCGTAAATTACGCCTTCAGCGATGATGTCGTCTTCTTGTCCGCCAACTGTTCCAAGCTCAGCTTCAACAGATACGTTACGAGCGTGTGCGTATTCTACTACTTTTTTAGTAGTTTCAACGTTTTCTTCGAATGGGTGGTGAGAAGCGTCGATCATTACAGATGTGAAACCTGCATCGATTGCTTCTTTACATTTTTCGAAGCTTGAACCATGGTCAAGGTGAATCGCTACAGGAACAGTGATGTTCATTTCTTCGATTAAAGCTTTAACCATAGCTACAACTGTTTTGAAACCAGTCATATGACGAGCTGCACCCTCAGATACACCTAGGATTACAGGAGACTTTTCTTCTTCCGCAGCAGCTAAGATAGCTTGAGTCCACTCTAAGTTGTTCATGTTGAATTGACCAACTGCGTATTTTCCTTCTAGTGCTGTGTTTAGCATTTCTTTCATAGAAACTAAAGGCATGGTGAATCCTCCTAAAAAACGTTTTTTGTATCCGATAAGTTCTTATCGCTGGTAGTATGACCAGAATAAGGTAAAATATGTATATTTACATACCGGACTTTTTTCTACACTCAATAGGATAACAACTTGTACTCAAAAACTCAACCGTATTCACCTGCTCAAGAGTCCATGTAAACGCTTTTTTCCATATTTTTTATAAAAAATTCATTTTTTACGCCTCTACAGCAAGCTGTTCTCTCACCGCTTGACGAATCTCATCAATATCAAACGGTTTAGCAAAGTGCATTAAAGCTCCTAAATCTTTCGCTTCTTGGATCATATCAAGCTCTCCGTAAGCAGTCATTAAAATTACTTTAATACTCTCATCAATTTCCTTTACATGTTTTAAAATCTCTATACCATCCATACCTGGAATTTTCATATCTAACACTACTAAATCTGGATTATCTTTTTTCACGATATCTAAAGCTTGAAATCCATTCGCTGCTTGGAATGTCTGATAACCTTCTTTTTGGAACACTTCATGTAATAGCACACGAATGCCATATTGATCATCAACGATTAAAATTTTACCTTCCATAACTCCCAACCTTTCTGTGTAAATACAAGATTTAAAGCTTCTTATATCTTAACGATTAATTTTCGCTATTCTTTGGCAAATTCCTTCCTATTCTTTCTTATTTTACCGTTTCCTATTTTGTTATGCTACCCTTCGATTTCACCTTTCTAAAAAAATAAACTATAATGAAAGCCGGTAAACACGTACGAAAGGGAGTAACATTATGTTAAAAATTTTTTCAACTCAATTAAGTGGTTATTTCTCCAGAGTTTCTCAAAAAGAAGAAATGAATATAGAAGATAGCGCCCGTCTACTTGCTCAAGCATTAGTTGGCGACGGTTTCATTTATTTACATGGTACAAATGAAATGGAGGGCGTTGTCGCTGAAGCATTATTCGGTACTGAGCCAATGAAGCAAGCAAAACGATTATTTGAAAATGGTAAAGAAGTAGAAGTAACTTCTGCAGACCGTGTACTTCTTATTAGCCGTTTTTCAACAGATGAAGAAGTTGTAGCAATGGCAAAAAAACTTCAAGCTGATGGACACTCTATTGTCGGCATCTCTGCTATTCAAGAAGGTACTGAATCACTAGAACAATATACAGATGTACATATTGATACTAAGCTGTTAAAAGGCCTTATTCCAGACGATGAAGGCAATCGCTACGGATTCCCAAGTTTAATGATAGCTTTATTTGCATATCATGGGATCAAATTTACAATCGATGAAATGTTAAATGAATATTAAAAAAAGCGCCCTATTTCAGGCGCTTTTTTTATTACTTGCTCTCTTTATTCGTAATAGAAGCACTTACGAAGTCATGGAACAATGGTTGTGGACGGTTTGGACGAGATACAAGTTCTGGATGGAACTGTGCCGCCACGAACCAAGGGTGGTCTTTTAATTCAATGATTTCAACTAGACGACCGTCTGGGCTTGTACCAGAGAATACAAATCCTGCTTTTTCCATATCCGGACGGAATTGATTGTTGAACTCATAACGATGACGATGACGCTCATATACAACCGGCTCGTTGTAAGCATTGTAAGCATTTGTTTCTTCAGCAAGCTTACATGGGTATAGACCAAGACGAAGTGTGCCACCTAAGTCTTCTACATCTTTTTGTTCTGGTAATAAGTCAATGATTGCATAAGGTGTGTCAGGATTAATTTCAGAAGAGTTAGCTCCTTCTAATCCTAATACGTTACGTGCGAATTCGATTGATGCAAGTTGCATACCTAGGCAAATTCCTAAGAATGGAACTTTGTTTTCACGAGCATATTGAATTGCAACGATTTTACCTTCTACACCACGATCGCCGAATCCACCAGGTACAAGGATACCATCTGTGTCACCAACTAATTCTTGTACGTTCTCTGGTGTTACGTGCTCAGCGTTTACCCATTTCACTTCTACATCTGTGTCGAATGAATAACCCGCATGACGAAGTGCTTCTACAACAGAAATATATGCATCTTGAAGCTCTACGTATTTACCAACAAGAGCAATTTTTGTTTTCTTAGAAAGGTTACGTACTTTATTAACTAGCGCAGTCCACTCTGTCATATCTGCAGCTGGATTGTCTAATTTTAAGTGATCGCAAACGATTTGGTCCATATTTTGTTCTTGAAGAGATAATGGAACCGCATATAAAGTATCTGCATCGCGTGCTTCGATAACTGCTTTTGTATCAATGTCACAGAATAATGCAAGCTTGTCTTTCATATCTTGAGAAACAGGCAATTCTGTACGAACAACGATAATATTTGGTTGAATACCTAAGCTGCGAAGCTCTTTAACGCTATGTTGCGTTGGTTTTGTTTTCATTTCACCCGCTGCTTTTAAGTACGGGATTAACGTACAGTGAATGTACATTACATTGTCACGACCGATGTCGCTCTTAATTTGACGGATTGCTTCTAAGAATGGTAGAGACTCGATGTCACCAACAGTTCCACCAATTTCTGTAATAACAACATCCGCGTTTGTTTCGCGACCAGAACGGTATACACGCTCTTTAATTTCGTTAGTAATGTGAGGAATAACCTGAACTGTTCCTCCTAGGTATTCACCACGACGCTCTTTTTGAAGAACTGAAGAGTAAATTTTACCTGTTGTTACGTTGCTGTATTTGTTTAAGTTGATGTCAATGAAACGCTCATAGTGACCAAGGTCTAAATCAGTTTCTGCACCATCATCTGTTACGAATACCTCACCGTGTTGGTATGGGCTCATAGTCCCTGGGTCTACGTTAATGTATGGATCAAACTTTTGAATCGTTACGTTTAAACCACGATTTTTTAAAAGTCTTCCAAGAGATGCTGCTGTAATACCTTTTCCTAAAGACGATACTACACCGCCTGTTACAAAAATATACTTAGTCATGAAAAAGCTCCCTCCTATTTTGCTGTTATATAATCACCGTTGCAAAGCGCAACGTATGTAGATAACACTGTATCCATCTTATTGTTAGACTCTTTTTATTTTCTAAACAAAAAACAAAAAAGAAAATTGCTCCCCTCATCACATAAAGTAATAAGTAGGGAGCAATTTTCTTTTATATTTACACTTTAAAAGTATTATCGTCCTTTTTTAAAGAGCCCAAAAATGATTCTACATGGACGATAATGAAAAGTCAAGAACTACAGTTCTTCCTCTTCTTCTTCTTCAGCTTCAGCTTCATCGTACTCAAGTTCTTCTTCGGCGAAGTCATCGTCATCATCTTCATCTAAATCATCAAGATCATCGTCGTCTCCGTCTTCTTCTTCAAGAACCTTGTCCAAATCTTCTACCTCTTCTTCATTTGCGTCTGCATCGTCGAAGTCTTCATCTTCTTCGATGTAGTCGTCAAAACCGTCCTCTTCAACTTTACGTTTCTTCTTCGGTTTTGGCTGAGGTAAGATTTCTTCATCAATTTGCTCATATGGGTACCAGCTACGTAGTCCCCAACGATTTTCTCCTAAATTAATGAAACGTCCATCGATGTTTAAATCTGTATAAAATTGTGCGAGTTTCGCATTAACTTGCTCTTGAGATAGTCCCAGCACTTGAGCGATTTCTCGAACCAACTCGTTGAATGTCGTTGCTTGTCTTTTATCCCCTAAAACGCTATGTACAACTTCAATCATTGAACATTCTTTTAGCTCTTCTGGTGAATATTGCTTAAAATTCACTTATGCGGCACTTCCTTTCTTCAAATATAACCTTATATATAACGGTCTGCTTAAAAAAATCCATACTATTCATTATAAACAAAAGTCGCACAAATATGCTACAAAAAAAACGGGAAACTTTAATATGATAATAAAATTATAATTTGTCTATTCCTTATTTCGGAAACATATGCGCTCCTTGCAGTACATACCTAATTTGCATTTCTGTATATTCTTCAAGCGTATACAGTTTTTGCAGGGCCCAACGTCTAAATCCCCACATTTGTCCTTGTATGAAAATGTTATGTGCAAGAAGCTGTATCTCTTTTTTATTTAATGTAAATGTCCCATTTTCTGTACACTGCTCTAAAATATTCTCAAACATTCCGACCATTTGAAACTCTTTTTCTAATACATATGGGAGTGATTCTTTCGGTAAAAAACGTACCTCTTGATACATAATTAATACTTCTTCTTGCAATTCATCCATCACTTTAAAATAATTCTTTATCGCTATCTTTAAGCTTTCTATACTTCCCTTCTCTGTACACACTACTTCCTCTAATCTTTCTTTTACATGTTCATAAATACTATCACAAACTAAATATAAAACATCATCTTTTGTACGAATGTACTCATAAAGTGTTCCAATACTAAACCCAGCCGCCTTCGCAATCTCTCTCGTTGTTGTACGTGGGAACCCTTTTTGCTTAAACAATTGCACCGCACCTTTAATCATTTGTTCACGTCTTAACGCAACTAATTTTTCATCTTTCACGGACGCATGTACATTATGTTTAACCATCCCCTTCACCTCTCTCTATTATTTTTTGGAAGGAAAAAGCGTAGGAAAATACCTACGCCTTTGCTCCTACTTCGTTAACATACGAGAAATTACAAGCCTTTGAATCTCTTGTGTTCCCTCATATATTTGTGTAATCTTTGCATCGCGCATATAACGCTCTACTGGATAATCTTTCGTATAACCGTAACCACCAAATACTTGTACCGCTTCAGTCGTCACCTTCATCGCTGTATCGCCTGCAAATACTTTTGACATCGCTGACTCTTTCCCATACGGAAGCCCTTCCGATTCAAGCCAAGCCGCTTGATATGTTAGAAGACGCGCCGCCTCCACATCCGTTGCCATATCTGCAAGTTTAAAGCCAATTCCTTGCTGCGCCGCAATTGGTTTCCCAAACTGATGACGCTCTCTTGCATACTCTACAGAAGCATCTAAAGCCCCTTGCGCAATACCGACTGCTTGCGCGGCAATACCATTACGGCCGCCATCTAATGTTTGCATCGCAACTTTAAATCCTTGCCCCTCTTCCCCTAGTAGGTTCTCTACAGGAATACGGCAATCTTCGAACATAATTTCAGTTGTTGGTGAAGAGCGAATCCCTAACTTGCTTTCCTTCTTCCCAACTGAAAATCCTGGTGTATCACTTTCCACAATAAACGCGCTCGTACCACGCTGCTTCGATTCGGGATCAGTTAACGCAAAAACAACATAAATATCAGCAATACCGCCATTTGTAATAAAGATTTTCGATCCATTTAAAATGTAATGGTCTCCATCTCGTTTCGCAGTTGTCCTCATTCCGCCAGCATCTGAACCAGAACTTGGTTCCGTTAAACCGTATGCGCCAATTTTCGCTCCTTCTGCCATCGGTCGTAAAAATTTTTGCTTTTGTTCTTCCGTTCCAAATTTAAAAATTGGCCAACCAGCAAGTGAAGTGTGTGCAGACAGCGTTACACCTGTTGAAGCACAAACACGAGATAATTCTTCGATAGCAATTACATACGCTAAGTAATCGCTTCCAATTCCGCCGTATTCTTCAGGCCACGGAATGCCGGTTAAACCAAGCTCTGCCATTTGATCAAATAGTGCACGATCAAATCTCTCTTCTTCATCACGCTCAGCTGCCGTCGGTGCTACTTCGTTCTTAGCAAAATCCCGAACCATTTTTCTTATCATTTCATGTTCTTCTGATAGTTTAAAATGCATTCCCGTCTCCCCCTTGTCCTTTTATAAAGCTCGACTAATAACAAGTTTCTGTATCTCACTCGTTCCTTCATATATTTGCGTGATTTTCGCATCACGGAAAAATCGTTCTACTGGATAGTCTTTCGTATAACCGTAACCACCAAATACTTGCACCGCTTCAATCGCAACTTCAACAGCCGTCTTAGAAGCGAATAATTTCGCAATAGAAGCTTCTTTACCGCATGGTAATCCTTGCGCTCTTAGCGATGCCGCTCTGTATACAAGTAATCGCGCTGCTTCTACACTAGTCGCCATATCTGCAAGTTTGAATCCGATTCCTTGCTGCGCCGCAATTGGCTTGCCGAATTGCTCACGCTCTTTCGCATAATCAATCGCACATGCAAGCGCCGCTTCCGCGATTCCTAATGCCTGCGCTCCGATTCCAATTCGTCCAACATCTAAATTCGCCATTGCCACCTTAAATCCTTGTCCTTCTTCACCAAGTAAATTCTCGGCCGGCACTTTCATATCTTCAAACGTAAGTTGTACCGTGCGAGAACCAAGAAGTCCCATTTTATGCTCATCTTTGCCGATAACTAAGCCTGGTGTATCTTTCTCTACTATAAATGCAGAAATCCCACTTTTTCCTGCCTCTGGATTTGTAGAAGCGAATACAATGTATGTACTTGCTTCACCGCCATTTGTAATAAATACTTTCGATCCATTAATAATGTAGTGATCGCCTTTCTTTACAGCTCTTGATTTCAAACTCCCTGCATCTGATCCTGCATTTGGTTCTGTTAATGCAAATGCACCTAAATATTCACCAGTCGCAAGTTTAGAAACATATTTCTGCTTCTGTTCTTCTGTTCCAAAATATAAAATCGGGTTCATTCCGACTGACGTATGTACAGCTAAAATTACACCAACCGTTGCACTTACCTTTGAAATTTCCTCAATTGCTAAAATGTAAGAAATAAAATCCATTTCTGCCCCGCCATATTTTGCAGGCGCTGGAATACCCATTAGTCCAAGCTCACCCATCTTCTGCAAAATCTCTTTCGGGAACACCCCTTGTTCCATACTAGGAACAAAGGGAGCTATTTCCTTCTGCGCAAAATCTCGAACCATTTTCCTCATCATTTGTTGCTCTTCAGTAAAATGAAAGTTCATGTACTCCGCCTCCGTTTGCTATATATCTTTTTAATAATTTGGTAAGACCACTATTTTAATAAAAGGAGGACTTTATTCGTAAACGTAGAAACCACGGCCTGTTTTACGTCCTAACCATCCTGCATTCACATACTTGCGTAATAATGGACATGGGCGATATTTACTATCTCCTAATCCTTCATGCAACACTTCCATAATGTATAAACATGTATCTAAACCGATAAAATCAGCTAATGTAAGTGGTCCCATCGGATGATTCATACCTAGTTTCATTACTTCATCAATCGCTTCTTTCGTCGCTACACCTTCATATAACGTATAGATCGCTTCGTTAATCATCGGTAATAAAATACGGTTCGATACAAATCCTGGGAAATCATTTACTTCGACTGGCACTTTCCCGATTTTTTTCGTAATATCTTCAATTGTTTCATACACCTCATCATCTGTAGCTAAACCACGAATAATTTCAACAAGTTTCATAACTGGAACTGGATTCATAAAATGCATGCCAATTACTTTTTCTGGGCGTTTCGTTACTGCTGCAATTTCAGTAATTGGTAGAGAGGACGTATTCGTCGCTAAAATTGCGTGTTCTGGAGCGATTTCATCTAGATTCGCGAAAATTTTCTTTTTAATGTCCATTTTCTCAACAGCCGCTTCAATAACAAGATCCGCTTCCTTCACACAATCTAAATCAAGCGTTACTGTAAGGCGATTTAACGTCGCTTCCTTTTCTTCTTCCTTCATGCGCCCTTTTTCTACTTGACGCGCTAAGTTTTTCGTAATAATAGCCAATCCTCTGTCTAATTGCTCTTGTTTTAAATCTTGTACCTTCACATCATATCCTGCCATTGCACATACTTGTGCGATTCCCGAACCCATTTGTCCTGCACCAATTACAACTATTTTTTGTACACCCATTCTTTCTTCCCCCTTAATATAAATTGTTAATAAATCAAAAATCACCTACACGTAAATTAACAAACTTCAATCATAATTGCGTCACCTTGACCGCCACCGCTACAAATAGAAGCAATTCCAATTCCGCCGCCGCGCTGCTTCAGTGCGTGGATAAGTGTAACGATAATACGCGCTCCACTTGCTCCAATTGGATGTCCCATTGCCACTGCGCCGCCATTTACATTCAATTTATCTGGGTCAATTCCTGCAATCTCTGTACTTGCAATTGCTACCGCTGCAAATGCTTCATTAATCTCGAATAAATCGATATCTTCAATTGTCTTGCCTGTTTTTTTCAACAATTCGTTAATTGCATAACCTGGCGTTCTTGGGAAATCTTTAGACTCCACTGCAATTGCTGTATGTGCCAAAATTGTCGCTAATGGCTTTCTTCCTTCTTGCTTTGCTCTGTCTTCGCTCATTAATACGAGCGCAGCACCGCCATCATTTAGTCCAGGAGCATTACCCGCTGTCACTGCCGACGTCTTATCAAATACAGGTTTTAATTTCGCTAATTTTTCAATCGTTGTATCCGCGCGTGGCGCCTCATCTTTTTCAACGACAATAGGATCGCCTTTTCTTTGTGGAATCGTTACTGGCACGATTTCCTCTTCAAAACGTCCTTCTTTATGCGCTGAAACCGCACGCTGATGGCTACGATATGCCCATTCATCTTGCGCTTCGCGAGAGATTCCATCTTCCTTCGCAACTTCTCCGCCATAAACACCCATGTGTATACCTGAAAATGCGCATGTCAAGCCGTCAGCAACGTTTAAATCGATGATTTCGTTGTTCCCCATTCTGTATCCCCATCTTGCACCTCGTAAAATGTAAGGACTGTTACTCATCGACTCCATACCGCCAGCTACAATTAGTGATTGATCGCCAGTACGAATAATTTGATCCGCTAACGTAACCGCACGAAGCCCTGATGCACAAACTTTATTCACTGTTTCCGTCTGTACTTCCCAAGGGATTCCAGCAGCCCTCGCAGCTTGGCGCGATGGAATTTGCCCCTGTCCCCCTTGAATAACTGTTCCAAATATAACTTCCTCAACATCACTAGCAGAAACATTTGCTCTCTCAAGCGCTGCTTTAATTGCAATTCCCCCAAGTTCTGTCGCCTTCACGTCTTTTAAAGATCCTCCAAATTTCCCAACCGGTGTTCTTGCAGCACTTAAAATAACTGTTTTACTCATATCTATTTCCCCCATCTCTTTTTTTAGCACCGAGCGCTCGCTCGGTGTTCTTACGTTGAGAAGAGGTGCAATGATTGCACCTCTCTCTAAAGTTGTATTCATGCTTGCAGATTACATCGCTTCTTTCTTCTGTCCGATAACAGAGCGTTCTAAAATCTCTGTTACATCAAGAGTTTGAACCTTCTCTTCTACTTCTTTCGCTTTCGTCCCATCGCTAATCATCGTTAAGCAATATGGACAACCTGTACCGATAATGGATGGTTGCACAGCTAGTGCTTGTTCTGTACGAGCAACGTTAATACGTGAACCTGCTGTCTCTTCCATCCACATTAAGCCACCACCTGCGCCACAGCACATTCCGGTTTCACGGTTACGTGCCATTTCTACAAGATTCACACCAGGAATTGCTTTCAAAATATCGCGTGGCGCTTCGTATACTTCGTTGTATCTTCCTAAGTAACAGGAATCATGGTACGTAACTGTTTCCTCAATAGCGTGAACAGGTTTTAAGCGTCCTTCTTTCACCCACTGAGCTAACAATTCTGTATGATGATAGACTTCTGCTTGCAAGCCAAAGTCTGGATACTCATTTTTAAATGTGTTATAAGCGTGAGGATCAATCGTAACGATTTTCTTCACTCCTGCTTTTTCAAATTCCTCGATATTCTTTGTCGCCATCTCTTGGAAGACAAATTCATTTCCAAGACGTCGCGGTGTATCTCCAGAATTCTTTTCTTTATTACCAAGTATCGCGAATGAAATGCCTGCTTCGTTCATTAACTTCGCAAACGATATCGCAATCTTCTGACTACGATTATCATATGATCCCATTGAACCAACCCAGAATAAATATTCGAACTCCTCGCCAGCTTTCGATTTTTCTTTTACAGTTGGAACCGTTACTTCATCATCACCTTGGCGCCAAGTTTCACGCTCTTTACGGTTCAGTCCCCACGGATTCCCTTGACGCTCGATATTTGTCATCGCACGCTGCGCTTCCGCGTCCATCTTTCCTTCTGTTAGAACGAGATAGCGGCGTAAATCAATGATTTTGTCAACATGCTCATTCATAACCGGACACTGATCTTCACAGTTACGGCACGTTGTACAAGCCCAAATCTCTTCCTCTGTAATAACATCTCCGATTAAACTCGGATCGTAAGCAAGCGTTGTAGCTGCTGATTCTTGTTGCCCTTTCCCAGCTGCCATCATCGCTAACTGATTTCCTTGTGTATTATTAAAAGCAACTACTGGAACCCACGGTGCTTTTGATGTCACTGCTGCTCCTTTATCAGTTAAATGATCGCGAAGTTTTAAAATTAAATCCATCGGCGATAACATTTTCCCTGTCCCTGTTGCCGGGCACATATTTGTACAGCGACCACACTCTACGCAAGCGTATAAATCAATAAGCTGATTTTGTCTAAAGTCTTCGATTTTACCAACACCAAATGTTTCTTGCGTTTCATCTTCAAAGTCAATCTTTTCAAGTTTCCCTGGATTTGAAAGACGTCCGAAGAAAACGTTAACTGGTCCCGCAATTAAATGCGCGTGTTTTGATTGTGGAACATACACTAAAAATGTTAACAAAATTAGTAGATGCACCCACCAAGAGAAATAGAACACAGAAATGGCTGCGGTTTCATTTATTCCCGAGAAAACGTAAGCGATTGCAGAAGCGATCGGTTCACTCCATGAAAGCTCCTCGCCGTGCCATATAATTCCCATCCCATTACCAAGTAGCACAGAAATCATTAAGCCACCAATAAAGATAAGAACAAGGCCTGATTTGAAATTACGTTTTAAACGAACTAGCTTCTCAACATAACGTCTATGAAAAGCCCAAAAGACTGCAATTAAAATAACAAGTGTGACAATTTCCTGGAAGAATGTAAATGCAGGGTATAGTGGTCCAAGTGGAAGATGTGATCCTGGTGCGAGTCCTTTCCAAACGAAGTCAATTGCTCCAAATTGGACAAGAATAAATCCGTAAAAGAACATAACGTGAATAATGCCGCTCTTCTTATCTTTCAGCAGCTTTTTCTGACCGAAAACATTGACCTTAAGGAGATCCCAACGCTCTTTAAAACGACGGTCAAATTCAATCTTTTTTCCTAACTGTATGTAGGCCATCCTCGTCCGTATAAGATACACAAACAAATATCCCGCATAAGCAATAACAGCAATGGCAGCCAGCCAATTAATGATCAGTAAGCTATTCATTTTTATGCTACCCCTCTCTTTGTAAGCCCTCTTTCTTTTTTAGAATCTTCAAAAACATATAATTTTCTGAATTTTATTCCCTGTCTTCATTATATAATGAGTGAGCATTCAGTCAACAGTTTTTTGTTATACAACAACATATTTTTTAATAAAGCTGTTTATTTCGGTGAAACTATAAAGTGAAACTTTAATCCGTAGGGGGTTGTTTCCTCTCGCCTGATTCCTTTAAGTAAGCCTAATTTTTAAGTAGGAGGCTTACCGCCCCTTAATATGGGATAAGGTGAAGCCAATCGGGATTCTCCGGGCAGCCAGTAAAATGAAGGCGAAAAGAATGCAAAGGAGGGAATTCACTTATGTTCTTCTTATCTCTCTTGTTAATATGCGTTACTCTTTGGATCACAATTGACCTTTTATATGGGAGGATTCTTCATTTAAAGCGTGTGCGCTCTCGTACTTTCCCTTTACGTCAAAGTAATTTTCACCTTTATACATACGGGCAAGATTTATATGATGCTTTATTTACTGATATACAACAAGCAAAGCACCATGTGCACGTTTTATTCTTCATTGTAAAAAACGATAAAATCAGTCGTGAATTTTTAAAGTTACTTATCGATAAGGCACAGGAAGGAATTGAAGTAAGACTTTTACTCGATCGATTGGGAAGCCATTATTTATCAAACGAGGCAATTCGTTCCCTACAAAAACACGGCGTCTCTTTTTCATTTTGTCATAAAGTGAAATTTCCTTTTCCGTTCTTTTCTGCAAATCAAAGAAACCATAGAAAAATTACAGTTATTGACGGGAAAATTGGTTATATTGGTGGGTTTAATATTGGAGAAGAATATTTAGGGCATAATCAAAAATTAGGATTATGGCGCGATTATCATTTACGCCTTACAGGAGAAGGAATACAAGATTTACAAAAGCAATTTTTACATGATTGGCTCGACGATACGAACCAAAATTTATTAGATTCACCTCTTTATTTTCCTAAGCAACAACCAGGAATCATTCTACATCGTTTTATCCCTACTGATGGTGCCTATTTGCAAAATACATTTTTACATTTAATCGAAAGTGCGGAAAAAGAACTCTTTATCGGTACACCATATTTCATTCCTGGGAAGAAAATTATGAATGCATTATTAAAAGCGCGAAAACGTGGGGTCCAAATCACGGTTCTCGTTCCAGAAAAAGCGGATCACGCCCTTGTTCGCGAAGCAAAATTCCCATATTGCCGAAAGTTAATACAAGCTGGGTGTAATATTTACGCATTTCAACAAGGGTTTTTTCACGCTAAAGTTATTATAGTCGATGATTATATTTGTGATATTGGAACTGCAAACTTTGATATGAGAAGTTTATATATTAACCATGAAATCAACTGCCTTTTATATGATAAACATTTTATACAAACAGTAAAAAACAAATTCCATGAAGATCTAGAAAATGCGTCATTACTTTCCTTTAAAGATGTTAGCCCGCATTCTCTTATTGATAGGGGAAAAGAATGGGTAGGAACGATACTTGCTTTCTTTCTATAGGAAAGATAATGGATAAAGGAGATGTATTCATTATGATTATGCGTTTCGGATATGTCTCACATGCAATGGCACTCTGGGACTGTTCTCCGGCTAAAACGATGACATTTACAAGCTTTCAAAAGCTTAGTAAACAAGAACGAGAAGATAAATTATACGATGTTACACGGCAAAATCTTGAGCATACAATACGTATTCTTCATTACAATATAGCGCATGAAATTCCATTATATCGCTTATCTTCTTCCATCGTCCCACTTGCAGCGCATCCCGAAGTCGAGTTTGATTATATCGGTGCATTTACACCGCTTTGGCGTAAAATTGGGGCATTAATTAAAGAACACAATTTACGAGTAAGTTTTCATCCAAATCAATTTACGCTATTTACAAGCGACAAGCCACATATTACAACTAACGCTATTACAGATATGGCCTATCATTATAAAGTATTAGATGCAATAGGAATTGCAGATTCTTCTTATATTAACATCCATGTAGGTGGTGCCTATGGAAATAAAGAACAAGCAGTTGGACGTTTCCATGAAAACATAAAAAAACTTCCTGCACATATAAAAGAGCAAATGACGCTTGAAAATGATGATAAAACATATACAACTGCTGAAACTTTATCGATTTGCCAAAAAGAAAAGATTCCATTCGTATTTGATTATCATCATCACATGGCAAACCTTTGCGAGGAACCGCTAGAAGTGTTACTCCCTGCAATTTTTGAAACTTGGTCACATACAAATGTCCCTCCTAAAGTTCACATTTCCTCCCCTAAATCAAAAAAAGAATTTAGGGCTCACTCTGAATATATTGATTTAGAGTTTATTAAGCCTTTCTTACACATTGCAAAAAAAATCAACCATAATTTCGATATTATGATTGAAAGTAAACAGAAAGATTTAGCAATGCTGCAATTAATACATGAATTATCCTCTATAAGAGGGATAAAAAGAGTAAATAGCTCAACATTACAATGGTAAATTGTAATGTTGAGCTATTTTTTTCAAAAAAAGTAATTTTTATAGTAAAAAACAACCTATTGTATATGCTATGATTGGAATTAGCATTTTCCACCTGCGATTCAACTTTATTGAAACGGAGCCATAATATGATTAATCAAAAAAAATATGTACACTTTGTCACGATGTATATAATTATATTTTCCCTTTGGATATTTCTTATCCCTAAGGACTTGAATATAAAAGAAATTGGAATTCTCTTCTTATTTTGTTTTGCTGCACTCTTTTCTTGCTATTGCTTATATAAAGCTATTAAGAAAATGAAGCGTAGTGATAAATTATTTTGGGTTTTATTACTCTGCACTTGCATATGCGGACTAACTATGGAAATAACTTTATTCCTTCATTCACTTTCTATATATGATCAAGTCATATTCTCATATAAGGCATTGCCCTTTTTCATCATACAATATATTTTGCTCTTTTCTGGGTTTGCTATCAAATTCATAAAACATTACTCTATTAGAGGCCTTGCTCAATTTTCATTCGATAGCATCTTTATTGTTATTATGAATATTTATTTTACCTTAACTTTTATTTTGGACCTCTCCAGCTTTCGTATGTTAACAACAGATCACTGGGTTTTAATTGGATACTTTATTGCACAAGCATTAGTAATTTACGCCGTTATTAGCCTATATAGACGAGAACAATATTCTGCTAGCAGAATTTCATTAATTATCGGTTTTACTATCATACTTGTGTACGGGTATATACATCTGTTCCAACTAAACATGGGGATGAAAACTTCTTCTGAAGTCTCTTATTTAGTACATACTGCTTCAATTTTATTAATTGGTTTATCTTCCATACTATACATTTTGGACAAACCAATGCAGCATGAAACGAAAACAAAGTATTATCGATTTGATTATGTGCGCTTTATATTACCCTATTTCAGTATAATCATTACTTTTTCCTTTATTCTTATTCAACCTTGGGATGATAAGTTCATGCTAATCGGTCTAGTATTATCACTCATCTTATTATTCCTACGACAACTTTACATGTGGAAAGATAATCAAGCACTAATCGATACATATGAACAGTTGACTACACAACTAGAAGGCAAAGTAGAAGAGGGTGCATCTGCGTTATCAAAGAGTGAACAACGCTATAAATCATTATTCGAAGATCATCCTGATGCCGTTTTCTCTTTAAATATGGATGGTATTTTCCAACAATCTAATACAGCTTGTGAAAGCTTATTTACTGCCTACTATTGTGAAGTAGAAAGCTATTCTCTTCTACACTTTATTGACTCAAAAGACCATGATCTACTAAAGAAAGCTTTACAAATAACAAAAGAAGGTAGACCACAAACTTTAGAAGTTCGCACAAAAGAAAAAGAAGGCTATTACTATTACCTTCACGTTACACTCATCCCTACTTTCATAAACAAAGAAGTTGTTGGGATGTTCGGCATAGCACGTGATATTACAACTTTATATGAAAAACAAAAACAAGTAGAACATTTAGCCTTTCATGATGCACTGACTGGATTACCAAATCGCCGAAAGTTTGAAAAAGATTTAAAGAACATTTTAAATATAGCTCAAACTAGCGCAAATGATGTTGCCGTCATGTTCCTTGATTTAGATCGATTCAAAAAAATTAACGATAGACTTGGTCACGACGTCGGAGATCTATTATTAATTGAAGTAGCAAAAAGGTTACGCAGTTGCTTGCGTTCAAAGGATATCGTTGCTCGCCAAGGCGGAGATGAGTTTACAATTCTATTACCAGATATGTACTCAGAAAAAAGTGCTGCTTTTATAGCTGAACAAATTTTAACCATTTTAAACAAACCATTCTTCATTAAAGACGAAGAACTATCTATTACACCGAGTATCGGTATTGCCATGTATCCTGATTACGGAACCGATGTTACTGAATTAATGAAAAATGCCGATATGGCTATGTATCGCGCGAAAGCAAATGGGAAAAACAGATTTGTTTTCTTCTCAAAAGAAATGAGTATCGCCCAAAATGAAATTCAATTCTTAGAAGGCGAACTTGCAAAAGCATTACAACAAAATGAATTTTTCCTTGAATATCAGCCACAAGTAAGCACGAAAACAAAACAAATTATCGGTTTTGAAGCATTAATTCGTTGGAGGCACCCAAAACTCGGCATCGTGTCTCCTGCCCA
Source organism: Bacillus sp. 01N45 (assembly GCF_056399205.1). Classification (NCBI taxonomy): domain Bacteria; kingdom Bacillati; phylum Bacillota; class Bacilli; order Caryophanales; family Bacillaceae; genus Bacillus; species Bacillus sp. 01N45. The sequence continues at coordinate 156,709 of NZ_JBFTQW010000006.1, read as the reverse complement.
ATTCATTCCTCTAGCGGAGGAAACCGGATTTATTATTGAACTTGGAAATTGGATTTTACGTACGGCTTGCTTAGAGGCAAAAAGATGGCATAATCAAGGGTTTTCTCACTTAAAAGTTGGTGTGAATTTATCTGTTGTTCAATTTAACCATGCAGATTTAATCCCTACTATTTCAAAAGTGTTAGAAGAAACCGAACTAAAATCAGAAGCACTAGATATCGAAATCACAGAAAGTATCGCAATTAATCAAAATCAATCTGTCATTTCCAAACTAGAACAGCTTCAAAATCTCGGTATTCAAATTTCAATCGATGACTTTGGAACTGGTTATAGTTCTTTAGCTTATTTAACAAAATACCCAATCAACACATTAAAAATTGCTCGAGAGTTTATTTGCGGAATTACAAATAGTCCTTTAGAGGAAGCGATTATCTCTTCCATCATTACACTATCTAAAGAACTAAATTTAGAAGTTATTGCAGAAGGTGTAGAGACGGAAGAACAATGGAAGTTTTTATATGAACAAAACTGTGACCACATTCAAGGATTCCTTATTAGCAAGCCTGTTTCTAGTAAAGACGTTTGGATGTTACTACACAAAAAAACAACCGTCTAAGTAAGACGGTTGTTTTTTAATGTTCAAACGGTATATCACGAGCTAATTGTACTTGATCTTGCTGATTTATTAGCACTTGCTCTTGACTTACTCCAAAGGCAATACCAGACAACATTGCAACGGCTACTAAACTACAAACAAGAAATTTCTTCATATTTATCACCCTATGTTTTTTCTTGTAAATATATCACAAAAATATACTTGTAAAATATGCAAATATGCATATCGGGACCAACCTTAATTTAAATATTTCTTTTTCTTTAATACAGCCGCTTTATATGAATGCAAATCTAATAAATCAAAGAATAAAGAAGCTTTTTCATAAACTTCTTTAATTTCATTTGATGCATAATCTAATTTCTCCAGACACTCACCCTTTTGGTAATATAAATGCCCAATTAACTCCATACTTCCTATATGACAGGAAGTCTCAATTGCTTCATTCAATTGATATAGTGCATCTTCAAAATGATTACTCAAACATAAAGCTTTTGCATAGTTATATCGAACTTTAACTATAAATACTTGGTTATTGTTAAATGATTCTAACTGTTTTAAAATTTCTCGGAATAGTGTCATTGCTTTGTCCAATTGATCGTTTTCTGCATAAATGATTGCAATAGAATTTTCAATATATAAATCTTGAAATACATCTACCCCTCCATATGATTGATGTACAATTTTTTTTAACTCTAAAATACAATATTCAAAATCGAGTTTCTTCAAAACATATGCAGATAAGTAATAGTACCAAAGAAGAAACTGATTAAATTCTGGATGGGATTTTTCTTTCTTAAGTTCATTTGAAACAATTTTATAAATTTCATCATATTTTTTTTTCTTGCTCAATACTTGAATTCGATCTTTAAACTGCTTTTTCCTCTCAATATCAGAATAAATGAGTACCTCATAAAAATGAGTAATGGGAACTTGTAATTTTGCTGCAATACCTTGCAATATATCCATACTTGGGTATACTGCGCCCGCTTCAATTCTGCTCACTTCCGATTGATGGCATATGTTATCAGACAACTGTTTTTGTGTTAATCCTCTCATCACCCTAATTTTCTTTATTTCATTTCCTAATTTTTCTGCGTTCATACTTACTCACCATCCCATTATAACAATCTAATTTTTTGAGTTGTCATACCACTACAATAATGTGAATTCGACAATTTTTGATATGAAATAATGCATAATATATATAAAATTCGGCAAATTTTTCATACAATCCATCTCACATAATATAATAGACTAGTAATTTTATAGATAAATTATAGAAAATTTGCCCGTGCTTTCGTTACATTCGGTCTTCTTTATCCTTTATCAGCAGAAGCTATTCACACCCAAGAACTAGATAGAAATGAAGTAAAAGTTGAAATCGCTCAGCCTAGTTTAACGATTTAAAAATTAACACAACCTCAAAATGATATAAAAATATATGGCGAAAAAGTATTTAAAGGGTGAGATAAACGAGGCTAAAGCTCAACAAGAGTGAGTGACAACTGAAATGAATGTAGATTCCCAACCTACAAATAAAGAAACAAAAGAAAATCAAACCGAAGTTCACCTTGCACAAACTTACAAAAATTACAAAGTATATTGCCAAGATTTTATTGTAAAAGTAGATAAAAATGGAGTAATTACAACTGTTAGTGGTAAAATTGTCCAAAATTTAGACCAACAACCTAATCTTACTATAACAAATTTTTTGTCGAAAAATGAAGTAAAATCTAAATTACGCGATATACTTCAAATTCTGAGCGATGCGACTGCGACGAAACTCTCTATTGAAATACTTGTTTATAAGAAAAAAAGAAGTTTACCACTCATAGGTAAACTTCTTTTCATATCCATCCCTTTTCTTCCGCAATTGTAATTGCCTCAATTCTATTTTTCGCATCAAGCTTCGTTAATACTTCAGAAATATAATTACGTACTGTACCAGGCGAAAGATAGAGCGCCTTCGCAATTTCATTTGCCGTCTTTCCTTCTTTCGCAAGTAGCAATACTTCTTTTTCACGATCTGATAACGGATTTTGCTCCTGCCATAAGCCGAACATTAAATCTTGAGAAATCTCTCGCTTTCCTTTCATTACATTACGAATCGCTGCAGCTAAATCTTCACTTGGGCTATCTTTTAATAAATATCCGTGCACGCCAGCTTTCATTGCTCGTTCAAAATATCCAGGGCGTGCAAATGTTGTTAAAATCATTACTTTGCATGCTGATTTTTCTTTCTGTAACGTTTCCGCAACATCTAATCCGCTTTGAATTGGCATTTCAATATCCATAATGCTTACATCAGGTTGTAGCGATTCAATTAGTTTTAGCGCTTCTTCCCCGTTCGCAGCTTGCCCAATTACTTCAATATCATCTTCTAGATCAAGTAGGGCCCCCAATGCACCACGAAGCATCCGCTGATCTTCTGCAATAATAATTCGAATCATGCCCTCACCTCATCTTTTCCTGTTCTAATGACAACTGGTACTTTTACTATTAATAGTGTCCCTGGATTGATCGTACCCAGTTCAACAAACCCGTCAATAAGAGCGATGCGCTCTTTCATACCACGAATGCCATTTCCATCATGGTTTTGATCTGCTAAACCAACTCCATTATCTTCTACTGTCAAAATTAATTCACCTTGTGATTCTAGTACAGAAACTGTGCAACGCGTCGCCTTACTATGCTTTACAACATTCGTCACAGCCTCACGTAAACACATTCCTAAAATATTTTGTTCAATTGGTGATAACGAACTTGCACTCGTTTCTTGTTTTATTTCTAATTCAATAGTAGCAGCTTGTAAGATTGCTTTTATTTGCTCAAGCTCTTCTTCTACTGTAATCATACGCATATCAGAAATTAGTTCCCTTAGCTGCTTTAAAGCGGTACGAGATGTTTGTGTAATTTCCTTTGCTTCCGCGCTTGCACGCTCCGGATTTTTTACAATTAACTTCTCCACGAGCTGGCTTTTTAAAGTAATGAGTGATAACGTGTGCCCTAACGTATCATGAAGATCTCTTGCAATCCGCTGCCGYTCTTCACGTTTTACTAARTCTTTAATTTGYTCGTTYGCYTCCTCTAAYTGATTYCTTAACATCTTTTTYTGATTAAAATTWCGCATTCCGAATGGTGTAAGGAGCATTAAAATAAACATTGGAACGATATTTACTAAACTTGTAGTTGTTAGTTGATTCATATTTACAAATAAAAATGCCCCAAGCATTATAACTAACAAACACAATAGCACTCGAAATACTTTCTTATTTGGTGCAAATCCCATCGCACTTGCGGTGAAAAAGCCAAAGAATATCATGAAAGGATTGTAAAATAAAGCAAATAAAAAGATAAGTACCATTTGAATACATGCCCAAAAAACGAACGTCCTCTGCACAAAATAAAGCTGACGGTATGTGATAATAAAAACTATCAACATACCGCTTCCAATTACAAGCTTCCACCCTGACGCCTGCACTAAATGGTAAATTGGAAATAACAGATACACGAACCACATATACGGGAAGAAACCCATATGTTTCGGAAAAATCTCAATCCTCTTCTTCTCTATCATTTATACCGCTTCCTGTCTTTTTCTTATATATATTGATATTACAACAAATATAAGGAAATAACCTCCTAGTACCGCGATATTTTCCCAACCAACTGATTTTCCAGCTACAATATCCCATGCACCGCTTCCGAAGTGATATGTTGGTGTCCATTCACCAATCGTTCTTAATATTTTTGGGAATACTTCAATTGGCATCCATAGGCCACCAATTACAGCTAGACTCATATTTAAAATATTCGCTAAACCCGCTGCTGCATCTGCCTTTTTAATAGAACCTATTACTGTTCCTAACGCTAAAAATGGTGTTACACCTAACAACAACCATAATCCAGCGCCAATCCATTGCCCTACTGTTAACTCGACATGATTAATTAATATTCCTGCGATAAAGATAACTAAGATTGAAAAAGCATTCACTACAGTTTGAGCGATGATTTTGGCTGTTATATATGCCCCCTCTGGAAGTGGTGTAATTTTTAACAAATGTGTCCACCCTTGCCCCTTTTCCTGAGAAATCCTTACACCGAAACTAAAAAGTGCCGTCCCTACAATACTAAACGTCGCCATTGAGATTAAATAATGCGCTTTCCAAGCATCTCCGTTTTGTGGCACTTGAATAACATTTGTGAAAATGTAGTAAAACATAACTGGCATTAGTAATGAGAAAAAGATAAACAATTTATTACGAAACGTACGTAAAATTTCTATTTTGCATTGCATCCATAAAGCTCTCATGCGATTCCCTCCTCCTGATTTGCGATAAACTGTTCAAATGCTTCATCAAGACTTCCACGTTCAACTGAAACATCTGCTACAGGTAAGTTCTTTTGATAAATCGCTTTTAAAGTTGCATCTGTATCTCCAGTTGTTAAAGTGAAGTGCCCTTCGTTTGACTGTACTTCGGTTACGTTTGGTAATTCTTTTAGTAATTTTGCAGGAATACTTTCCTTCGAATAAAACTTGATTGTTTTTCGCGAAATCGTCGCCTTCATCTCATCTGGTGTACCATCTGCGATAATCTTTCCATTCGCAAATAATAAAATGCGATTCGCCAATGCATCCGCTTCTTCTAAATAGTGCGTTGTTAAAATAATTGTTTTCCCTTCACTTGCTAACTTTCGAATTGTTTCCCAAAACGTTCTTCGAGACGTAATATCCATTCCAACTGTCGGCTCATCTAAAAATAACAAATCCGGATTTCCTGCAAGTGCGAGTGCAAAGTTTAATCTTCTTTTTTGCCCACCTGATAATTTCTCACATCTTTGCTTTCGCTCCGATTCTAAATTTGATAACTGTAGCAACGTTTCTTTCGCTACCGGATTCGTATAATAACTACGGAATAACTCAATTGCCTCTTCTACTGTAATGCTATCAATGACACTTACTTCTTGTAACATCGCACCGAGGCTATTACGAACATCTCTATGCTTGGGACTCTTTCCAAATATAGAAACAGTTCCTTCCGTCGGATCCTTTAATCCAAGCATCATCGACATCGTCGTCGTTTTCCCTGCACCATTCGGTCCAAGTAGTGCTACAATTTCTCCTTTATTCACATAAAATGAGACGTTATTTACTGCCTTTTTATATTTAAATGTTTTAGAAACACCATTTACTTCTATAATCTTTTCCATCTCTCCACCCCCGCTGTTTCTTATATTTACATTGTACGTGTTGGAAAACTTAGGAAACAGTATGATGCGTCATGACATCGATATGACAATTGTCATGTATTCCTTATGAGAGGAATCAGCCCACATACCGCAAGCGAGTAGCAGGACGAAAATAAACATGATACAATCGGATAAGATATACATTCGAGGAAGGACAGTGGTTTTCATGATTATTCGTAATGAACAAGATTTAGAAGGCTTACGAAAAATCGGCCGCATCGTTGCACTTGCACGTGAAGAAATGAAAAAAGAAGCGAAGCCAGGTATGACAACGAAAGAGCTTGATTTGATCGGTAAAAAAGTATTAGATGAGCATGGTGCTATTTCTGCACCTGAAAAAGAATATGATTTCCCAGGTGTAACTTGCATCAGTGTAAACGAAGAAGTTGCTCACGGTATTCCAGGAGATCGCGTATTAAAAGAAGGCGACTTAGTAAATGTCGACGTATCTGCTGCACTTGATGGCTATTATGCAGATACAGGTATTTCATTTGTACTTGGAGAAGATGAAGCAAAAGAAAAGCTTTGCCAAGCAGCGGTTGATGCATTTTGGGCAGCGATGAAAAAGGTGAAAGCTGGTTCCAAACAAAACCAAATTGGTCGTGCTGTTTCAAACTTTGCACATAAAAATGGATATAATGTAATTCAAAACTTAACTGGTCACGGTATTGGTCTTAGCTTACACGAAGCACCAAACCACATTTTAAGCTACTTTGACCCAATGGATAATGCGCTTCTAAAAGACGGTCTTGTTATCGCTGTAGAACCATTCATTTCTATGAAAGCTGATCACATTATCGAACGTGGCGATGATGGTTGGACATTCGTTACACCTGATAAAAGCCTTGTTGCACAATGTGAACATACAGTTGTCGTAACACGCGGCGAGCCGATAATCTTAACAGAAATCTAATACCAAAAACGGCTGTTTTGTAGATTTATTCCACATAAAACAGCCGTTTTTATTTTTGGGAAAATATGTGAACTATTGTTGAACTCTTTATCATTTAAGTATATAATCTTTAGCGGAGGTTACTTAAGCTTATCTTTACTAAAAAGATATTGTAACTAAGGAGGAAAACACCTTCTTTCTTATTGTTTAAACAGTCTCAAAAATGACCGTAGTAACGTGTTAGTCGAATATTCTGTAATCCTTATATTTCTCTAACAATGTAAGAAACTATCATCTTTCAACTTCGGTCCACTAATCGCACAACTCTCTTTAGACAAAATAAATGACTAATTTCAAAGTACATATTGTCTTCATTCTGACCAAAACCAACCCTATCTAGATTTTTATTTCCACATAACTTTAAGGCAAAAATAAGCCTTCACAAAGGGATACACTACCTTGGTTAGTATGTATCGTAAAACTTACCTTTATAACCATTCTTTTTTACTAGATATACATGAAAACTATCTCACATATAAAGGTCTGATATCATTCTTTATATCAGTATTTTTTTCGACATTTTTTGTCGAATTGTGTATATTTCCACAGAACTGTGTAAATATACATTTTGTTTTACGTTAAATACTATTACTTTGAACATAATCCTGTTTGTCTGAGAACGCGTATAGAAACGGAGGGATAACCAAAAATAAATAGCTTATAACAAATACTTTTAATATTCCATTTGTTCATGTGGAATAAGTCCCCAATGGACAAATGAATGTTCAGAGGAGGAAAAATGAAAAAACTTTTCAATGTATGTTTAATTGTATTCGTACTATTTTCGCAACTTGCTAGTTTTCCATACAATCAAGTAAGAGCGGAAACCTTAACAGGAGATTCCTTATTTGACACTGTTGAAATGAAAGATGCAACGAATCATATTATTGACGAAGCAAAAAATCCTAACAACTTAGTAAAGATAGGATCAACCATTCAAGTAGAATACGCTTGGTCAATAAAGGATCAACAAGTTGCACACGCAAATGATACAGCAGTGGTTCAAATACCACTTGCATTAAAAGTACCTAAAGATTTGCAAGGGGATTTAGTAACAGATCAAAAAAATATTGGTCAATATTTTATAACAGCTAAAGATAATAAATTAAAATTAATATTTAATGATCAAGTAGAAAATTTGAAAGACGCTAAAGGAAAAATTAAAGTTGATACCGTGTTTAACTCAACTTTAAAAACTGGGGAAAAATCAGTTCAAATCGCTTTTCCTTTAGGAACAATGGTTCAGCCTATATCAGTTCCTGTTCAGGTAGAAGACTCTAAAGAAGCTGGCACCAAACAGGATACTAATAAACCAGTGCAAGATCCAGTAGCTAAACCTGTTACTGACAATCCGGAGCAAGATCCAGCAACTAAACCTGTTACTGACAATCCGGAGCAAGATCCAGCAACTAAACCTGTTACTGATAATCCGGAACAAAACCCAGCAACTAAACCTGTTACTGACAATCCGGAGCAAGATCCAGCAACTAAACCTGTTACTGATAATCCGGAACAAAACCCAGCAACTAAACCTGTTACCGATAATCCGGAACAAAACCCAGCAGCTAAAATTGCTACTGACAATCCAGAACGAAAGCTAGCAAGCGACCCTGCTGAGAATACAAATTCAGGTCCAAAGCAAATAACAACAAACATTTTAACCGGTGTAAAGCTGACGGATAAAGACGGAAAACCATTTACAGAGGATAACCGTCCAAGTACAGATTCCCCTGCCAATATTGAGTTTACATGGGAACTTTTAAAATCAATGAATGTGAAAAGTGGAGATTACTATATTTTTGATCTTCCTAAACATTTTAAGATTTACAATACAATTAACAGTCCTTTATATGATAGTGAAAACAATCAAATTGGTAATTTTACTGTTACAAAAGATGGAAAAGTCACGATGACATTCAACGATTATGTTGAAGAGCATCCAGATGTTGCTGGTAACCTACAATTAAAGACAGAATTTAATAAAGCTGAAATTAAAGGTACAACAACACAAGAAATTCCTTTCCCGATTAAAGATAAGGATGTTTCTATTACAGTTGACTTTAAGCCTAATGTACAAACAGCTACGAATAAAAAAGGGTTACCTGATAGACCAATTAATACAAATGAAATTAATTGGACAGTAGAGATGAACAAAACGAAAGACACTCTTAAAAACGCTGTTTTTAAAGATAACATTCCACCAGGCACAAGCTTAAATAAAGATTCTATTAAAGTTTATTATTTAGAAGTTGATGTTAATGGGAACGTAACACGTGGTAAAGAGGCTGATTCAGCAGATTACAAAGTTAGTTCATCAGAGGGCTCAAAATTGGAGATTGCTTTTAAAGATTCTATCAATAAAGCATATCAAATTGAATATGCAACAAAAATTACTGATGAAAACGTAAAAAGCTTCCAAAATAACGTTACGATAACGAGTGATAATCAAAAGCAACAAAATGCAAGCTCTACTGTAACGGTTTCTCGTGGTACACATTTAAACAAAACAAGTAAGTATGATCCAAAGACGCAAACGATTGAATGGACAATTACTTACAACGGTGATCAAAAAAATATCAAAAAAACAGATGCACTTTTAAAAGATATTTTTGACGATACACATGAACTAGATGCAAATTCTATCGTTGTGAAGAACGCTTCATACGATGATAAAGGAAGACTTGTAACAGGCGACACTGTTAATAATTACACTGTAAGTAACAAGAAGAATGGATTCGATTTACAGTTTAATGAGGATATTAATAGTGCTTATGTAATTACCTATAAAACAAAGCCAACTGATAGTATCATAAAAGATGGAAAAGTAAAAAATACAGTTACAGCTGATAATGACTCAAGTAAAGAAAATGAGGTTGGCTTCCAGCAGCAAAATATTATTAAATCTAATAATAAAGCTGAAACAAACTATAAAGACAAAACAACAACCTGGACAATTGCGGTAAATAATAACAACTATCCATTAAACAATGCCATCATTACGGATACCTTTGATCATGGTGGATTACAATTAAAAGATAATAAACTAGAAATTAAAGACGGAGATTATACCCTTCAAGCTAAGACTGACTATGTTTTAGATGTAACAGATAAAGGTTTCAAAATTACCCTTATAGGTACATATCAGTCTAATATGACAAAGACATTAGTCGTAAAATATACGACAGACTTTGACTATACAAAATTAGAAAGTGGTAAAACTTCATTTAAAAATACAGGTAACCTATCTTGGATAGATGCAGGGTCCAATCCACAATCAAATAAAGTTGAAGCAGACTTTGATCCTGATGCTTTCACAAAGGCGAATGGATATAAATACGGTTCTTATAACGCCCAAACGAAAGAAATCACTTGGATAATAGGTTTTAATTATAATAATGTTGAGATTAAAGATCCATATGTTATAGACGTAATACAAGATAAACAAAAGTTAGTACCAGGATCCATTGAAGTACGCGATATGATTTTAAATGGAAGCCCGGATAATGCAAGACCTGGTGATGCCGTATCACCTAAAGAGTATGAACTTGAAGAACCTACAGATAAAAATAAAAACACCCTAAAGGTTCATTTCAAGCAATCAATTAATTCACCTTACTATATTATCTTTAAAACAAGCCTCGATGGTGAACTTATCCAAGGCACCTACAAAAACGAGGCAGAGTTAAAAGATGGCTCTAAAATTGTAAACACCCTTAAAGGTGACACTCAAGTAAATAAAGGTGGCAGCTTTGTTACTAAAAAGGCTGTGCAAGACGACAACTATATTAATTGGAGTATTGCAATTAACGAAAGTCAATCAACCATTGCAGACGCAGTTGTAACAGACGATCCAACAGACAATCAGGTACTTGTGGCAGATTCATTCCACTTATATCCTACAACTGTTGATCCATATGGAAATTTAACAAAAGATACAGCAAATGAATTAAAACAAGGAACAGACTATAAGTTAACGATCACAACAGACAATAATACTGGAAAGCAACATTTTGAAATTGCTTTCTTGAAGAAAATTGATCGAGCTTATATTTTAGAATATCGCTCACTTATTAATGCAGACGATAAAGAAAAAGTGAGTAATAAAGCAAAAATCGCTGGCAATCAGTTAACAGTTAAGAATACAGAAACTGTTGAAACGATTGAAGTGAGAATGTCTTCCGGTTCAGGCGGAGGATCTGCTACTAAAGGGCGCGGAAACCTTGAAATTATAAAGGTAGATAACGACAATAAGAAAGTACCATTGTCCGGGGCAGAATTTACTTTATACGATCGTACAGGAAAAACCGTTATCCGCGAAATAACAACAGACAAAGATGGTATCGCTAAGTTTAATAACTTAAAGCGCGATAAATATTTATTAAAAGAAACAAAAGCTCCTGAAGGCTATGTAATTAGCTGGGATTTAAAACAAGGGAAAATTGTTGAACTTGGTACACAAGAGACTACAACATATAAACTTGCAAATAAGAAGTTTGTCGGGAAAGTAGTTTTAACAAAATCTAATGACCTGAACAAAAACGCAACACTACAAGGCGCCGTTTTCACACTACTAGATAAAGACAAAAAAATAATTCCAGAACATGAAAAATTAACAACAAATAATAACGGACAAATTATTATAGATAAACTAAAACCAGGAACTTACTACTTACAAGAAACGAAGGCTCCTGAGCATTATCAATTAGATAGCAAACTTATTCCGTTTACTATCTCTGAAGATCAAACAACAGTAGTAAACCAAACTGCGACAAATAGTTTAACTAAAGGATCTGCTCTTTTAACAAAAGTGGATAATTATAATAAAACTTTAGCAGGGGCAGAGTTTACTGTTCAGGATCGCAACGGAAAAAATATTCCTGGATATGAGAAATTAACAACAAATGAACATGGACAAATAGAAGCAAAAGATTTACGTCCGGGTAAATACCAGTTTGTCGAAACAAAAGCTCCTGAGCATTATGAATTAGACAAAACGCCTATTCTATTTGAAATAGAAAAAAGCCAAACTACAGCCGCTTCTATTACAGCAAAAAACTCTTTAATTAAAGGTGGCGTTACGTTAACAAAAGTGGATGATATTGATGACACTACCCTTGAAGGTGCCGTATTCAAAATTGTTAACGACAAAAATGAAGATGTCCGTACAAACTTAAAAACAGAAAAAGATGGAACTTTGACCGTTAAAGATTTAGATCCTGGTGATTATCAATTTATTGAAACAACACCACCTAAATACTATGACTTAAATAAAGAACCAATTCCGTTTACAATCGAGAAAAGTCAAACAAGCATTATCTCAATTACTGCAAAAAACAGTTTAACAACAGGTGCTGTTGAGCTATTAAAAGTCGACGAATTTGATAAAAAGACTCCTCTTGCTGGAGCTATGTTCAAAATCGTGAATGATAAGAACGAAGACGTTCGTACAGAATTAACTACCGATACAAACGGAACTGTTAAAGCTTCTGACTTACGTCCAGGCAAATACAAATTTATTGAAACGAAAGCTCCTGAACATTATGAACTGCGATCAACACCAATTGAATTTACAATTGAGAAAGGTCAAAAAACACCGATTGTTATTACAGCTGAAAATGGTCTACTACCAGGCGATGTTGAACTAACAAAACTCGATGATACTGATGGCACTGTACTTACAGGCGCCGTATTCAAAATTGTTAATAACAAAAATGAAGATGTCCGTACAGAATTAGTTACGAATCAGGAAGGTAAAATTATTGCTACTGGTTTACGTCCAGGTAACTATAAATTTATCGAAATGAAAGCTCCTGAGCATTATACCTTAAATAAAACACCGATTGAATTTACAATTAAGGAGAGCCAAGCGACTGCTATTAACGTTACAGCTACTAATAGCTTAATAAAAGGCGGTATTGAATTAACAAAAGTTGATTCTGTAAATGCTAAGGAAACCCTTGAAGGTGCAGTATTTAAAATTGTTAATGACAAAGGTGAGGATGTTCGTACGGAACTTACTACTGATAAAGACGGTAAATTAGTAGTACAAGACTTACGTCCGGGTAATTATAAGCTAATCGAGACGAAGGCTCCTACTTATTACGATGTAAATGAAGAACCAATCGAATTTACGATTGAAAAGAGCCAACAAAAGCTCATCCCTATTACTTTCAAAAATAGTTTAACGAGAGGAAAGGTCAAATTAATTAAAGAAGATGACGTGGAGAGCGCGAAAGCTCTTGCCGGCGCTGTATTCACATTACAAGACGCAACTGGCAAAGAAATTATGAAAGATTTAACAACAGATGATTACGGAGTATTAGTTATTCCTGATTTAGCACCAGGGGATTATCAATTTATCGAAACAAAAGCCCCTGAACATTATAAATTAGACAAAACACCTATTAAGTTCACAATTAAAAAAGGTAGTAAGAAAGATCTTCCTCTCCCTGTTACTGTAAAAAATAGTTTACTTACAGGTGGCGTCACTTTAACAAAAGTTGATGATGTTGATGGCACTACTCTTGAAGGTGCAGAATTTATAATTGTTGACGCTCATGATACTAAAAAAGTAATTCGAAAAGGTTTAACGACTGATAAAAACGGAAAAATTTCTGTTTCTGATTTACGTCCTGGAGACTATCAATTTGTTGAAGTAAAAGCTCCAAAAGACTATACCTTAAGCAAAGACCCTATTCCGTTCACTATCGAAAAAAGTCAAAAAGAGAATATTACTGTTACCGCTACTAATAGTTTAAAGAAAGGTGCAGTAACATTAACAAAAATCGATGACATCGATCGTACGATGCTTGAAGGTGCAATCTTTAAAATTGTTGATATGAACGGTAAGGAAGTTCATACGAATCTTGTTACAGATAAAAACGGAAAAATTTCTGTTTCTGATTTACGCCCTGGAGACTATCAGTTCATTGAAACAAAAGCTCCTGAGCACTATGTATTAGATGAAACAACAATTCCATTTACAATTGAAAGAAGTCAAACGAAAGAGATCAATGTTACAGGCAAAAATGCTTTGAAAAACGGTAGCGTTGAACTAACAAAGATTGACGATATTGATATAAATACAAAACTTGCTAACGCCGTATTTAATTTATTAGATGCAGACGGAGAGCTAGTTGAAGAAGGCTTAAAAACAAATGATGAAGGTAAAATTGTTGTTGAAAACCTACGTCCTGGTACGTATCAATTCGTTGAAACAATTGCTCCTGAACATTACGATTTAGATAAAAAACCTATCGTATTTACAATTAAAAAGAGCCAAACTGAAACTCTTCATGTCACTGCTACAAATGCTTTAATAAAGGGTGCAGTTAAACTTTCTAAAGTAGATGATGTTGATGGCACTGTTCTTAAAGATGCAGTATTTAAAATTGTTAATATGAACGGTGATGTAGTTCATAAAGACCTTGTTACAAATGAACAAGGAATAATCGAAATTAACGACCTACGTCCTGGTGATTACCAATTTATCGAAACGAAAGCTCCTAAGCATTACGTTTTAGATGAAACACCAATCAAATTCACTATTGAAAAAGGACAGAAGAAAGCTATTTCTTTAACTGCTACAAATAGCTTAAAACAAGGTAGTATCGAATTACTTAAAGTTGATGATTTAAACACTCAAACAAAACTTGCCGATGCGGTATTTAATTTACTAGATCAAGATGGCAAAGTACTTAAAACAGATTTAAAAACAAACAGTGAAGGTAAAATCGTTATCGAAAACTTACGTCCTGGTACGTATCAATTCGTTGAAATAACGGCTCCTGAACACTATGATTTAGACAAAAAACCAATTATATTTACAATTGAAAAAAGCCAAAAAGATATTGCTACCGTTACTATGAAAAATAGTTTAACAAAAGGCGGCGTGGAACTTTCTAAAGTGGACGACGTCGATGGCACTACTCTTGAAGGCGCAGTATTTAAAATTGTGGATATGAATGGTACTGTAATTCACAAAAATCTTGTTACGAATCAACAAGGTAAAATTAGCGTTTCTGACCTACGTCCTGGTGATTATCAATTCATCGAGACAACGGCTCCGAAACACTACGATTTAAACAAAGAGCCAATTCCATTCACAATTACAAAGAGCCAAGCTGATCCTATCTCCGTTACAGCTACAAATAGCTTAACGAAAGGCGCTGTGGAACTTTCTAAAGTGGATGATGTAGATGGTACTGCTCTTAAAGATGCGGTATTTAAAATTACTGATCTGAATGGTAACGACATTCGTACTGAGCTTACAACAGATGTACATGGAAAAATTTCTGTTTCTGATTTACGTCCTGGGGACTATCAGTTTGTTGAAACGAAAGCTCCTGAACACTATAAATTAGATAGTACACCTATTAAGTTTACAATTAAGAAAAGCCAAAAAGAAAAGCTCCAAGTTACTGCTACAAATAGCTTAACTAAGGGCGCTGTTGAATTAACTAAAGTCGACGACGTCGACGGTACTTCTCTTGAAGGAGCTATCTTTAAAATTGTTGATCATAACGGACTTGATGTTCGCACTGATTTAACTACTGATAAAGACGGCAAAATTTCTGTTTCTGATTTACGTCCAGGAGACTATCAGTTCGTTGAAACGAAGGCTCCTAAGCATTACGACTTAAATCAAAATCCTATCAAGTTTACTGTTGAAAAGAGTCAAACAGCTAAAGCTTCTGTTACTGCTACTAACAGCTTAACTAAAGGTTCAGTCGAATTAATTAAGCTTGACGACGTTGACAACTCTACTCTTGAAGGAGCTATCTTTAAAATTGTTGATCATAACGGACTTGATGTTCGCACTGATTTAACTACTGATAAAGATGGCAAAATTTCTGTTTCTGATTTACGTCCGGGAGACTATCAGTTCGTTGAAACGAAGGCTCCTATTGGATACGATTTAAGTGCTAAGCCAATTCCTTTCACAATTACGAAAGGACAATCTCAAGTTACTTCTGTTACAGCTTTAAATAGTTTAACAACAGGTTCAATGGAGTTAACTAAAATTGATATTGATCACCATGGAACACTTGAAGGTGCCATTTTCAATATTTTAGATCACGACGGAAAAGTAGTACGAGAAGGTTTACAAACAGACGGGCATGGTAAATTAATCGTAAATGATTTGAAACCTGGTAATTATCAATTAGTGGAAACAAAGGCTCCTAAAGGCTATCAATTAGATGCATCACCAATAAACTTTACAATTGAAAAAGCTCAAGCTGCACCACTACAAATTACAGTTTCAAATAAAAAAATCGATTCTTCATCCGGTGGAGATGATAAACCAATTACTCCTCCTAATAAAGAAGAGGAAACGGGGAAAGAAACTTCTGAAGAACTAGAAAAAGGAAATCCTGACACACATGGTAAAGGAACTTCTGAAGAACTAGAAAAAGAAAACCCTGACACACAAATAAACAAACAGCAAGATGACCGAAATAAGGGTAAAGAACTTCCAAATACAGGTCACAAAAATGATCCTACTCAAACAGTAGGCATCGTACTTCTACTAGCTGGTTTGTTAAGTATTTTAGCTACAAAACGAAAAAAATATTATTAATAGTTTTTCACACCTAATCAAGTGAACATTTGATTAGGTGTTTTTTTATGCCAAAAAAGGACGATACATAGAGTATCGTCCTTTTAACGGGGTGAGGCTGCCCAAAAGTACAGAAAACCTTTGAACAGCCTCGTATTTTCATATGGATGCCTTACATATATCACTGATAATAAGTATGAAATGCGGAAACATATTTATCATCACATGATTCAAACATGAGAAAAGAAATCCTATAGGATTCTTTTCTCTACATAATCTAAAGTTTGGGTACACTAGATTCATGCAATGTAGGAGCTTTCCAAGCAGAAAGCGAACCTTCATTTAAAATGATAGCATACATATCTCCATCAAAAATATGCAAATATGCATATAGCGTTTTTCATTTCTCAATGTCAGAATATTGAAAAATAATGAAGATGACGGTAAAATAAAGTCGTTATCCGTCTTCTTTTGTCAGTCAGAGAGAATAGAAGAATAGGAGAGGAAAAAATGAAAAAATCTTTGAAACAAAAAATAGTAAGCTCTTTGCTTGCTGTATCACTCGCTGTTAGCTTAGCTCCAATTGGACAAGCCAAAGCTGATTCCACGTCAGAAATCACACAGACTTCACCTATCACAAAACAAGTTGATGCAAGCCGCGCTATCGAACACATCCGTTTCTTATCCGAAACAATTGGTCCTCGCCCTGGTGGGACAAAATCAGAAGAATGGGCTTCTCGCTACGTTGGTATGCAGCTTAAATCAATGGGCTATGAAGTAGAATATCAACCATTTCAAGTACCGGATCAATACGTTGGATTTATTGAATCACCATTATCCACAAAGCGTAATTGGCAAGCCGGTGCTGCCCCTAACGCACTAATTTCTACAGAAGCTGTTACAGCTCCTCTTATCTTTGTTCAAGGTGGAACAAAATTAGAGGATATCCCAAATGAAGTAAACGGAAAAATTGTTCTATTTGAAAGAGGAACAACAGTTGCAGACTATAATAAACAAGTTGAAAATGCTGTTAGCAAAGGAGCAAAAGGTGTCCTTTTATACAGTTTAATTGGCGGACGCGGAAATTATGGACAAACCTTCAATCCCCGCCTAACGAAAAAGCAGTCTATCCCTGTCTTTGGTCTTGCTTATGCACAAGGAAATGCATTTAAAGAGGAAATCGCTAAAAAAGGGACCACTCTTCTTTCTCTAAAAGCGAGACATGAATCTAACTTAACATCACTTAATGTCATCGCTAAAAAGAAACCAAAAAATAGTACAGGTAATGAAAAAGCTGTCGTTGTAAGTTCGCACTATGATAGTGTCGTTGGAGCACCTGGAGCAAACGATAATGCTTCTGGTACAGGATTAGTATTAGAATTAGCTCGTGCTTTTCAAAATGTAGAAACTGATAAAGAAATTCGTTTTATTGCTTTTGGTTCTGAAGAGACTGGCTTACTTGGCTCCGATTATTACGTTAATAGTCTATCCCAAAAAGAACGTGATCGAATTTTAGGTGTCTTTAACGCAGACATGGTTGCAACAAATTACGATAAAGCAAAGAATTTATATGCTATGACGCCTAACGGTTCTCCAAACCTTGTAACAGACGCAGCCTTACAAGCAGGTAAACAATTAAATAATGACCTCGTACTGCAAGGGAAATTCGGCTCTAGTGATCACGTGCCATTTGCTGAAGTTGGTATTCCTGCCGCCCTATTTATTTGGATGGGTGTCGATAGTTGGAATCCATTAATCTATCATATTGAGAAGGTATACCATACGCCTCAAGATAATGTGTTAGAAAACATTTCGCCTGAACGTATGAAAATGGCATTAGAAGTTATCGGGACAGGAGTTTATAATACACTTCAAAAATCTGTTGCTCAAACTGAACAGAAAGCTGCTTAATCATTTAAAAGACCACTGATTTTTATCGGTGGTCTTTTATTGAGAAAATATTTATATGCATAAAAGCATATTTCCTCCTGCTCATTATCCTATACAATATTAATTGTAACAAAAATGATTACAACTAATAAGGAGGCTTTTTCTACTATGAAAAAAATTATTTTAGCCAGTGCTTTAACTTTAGCAGGAATTACTGGCGCTACCGCTTTTATTCCTGAAACAAAAGTCGCTGCTGCCACTCAAGAACAAAGCTTTACAAAATTTTATTCTTTGCAAACTGGAAGTAGTTCTGAACAAGAACCTATTTTCCTTCAAAAAGGACAGGAACTAACAATTCAACCTAACAGTAAAACTCCTAGTTACAGTGTTTATGACTCAAATCATAACCTTATCGGGCGCTATTCTGATGGTTACGGCCGAATTTTCACTGCAAAAACAGATGGAAATATGTATGTTCAATTTCACGCACCTTTCGTTTACTATAGTCCTGTTAGCTTTTCCGTTACGTATACAATCCAATAAAATAAAGGGCCTTTCTCAAGGCCCTTTATTTTATTTCCCAATTCACTTTTACAAAACCATCTTTCACCATTACACCACTTATATTAAATACATACTTTTCATTTGCCTTTAATGTAGCTTTGAAAGTACCTTTTTTCGATTCACAGATCTCTTTTAACTCTCTTATACCTTCTCCTTGCCTTTCATACAAGCTAAAACATAAATTCCCACGTTTTGCATCTGTCTCATAAGAAAATGTTACTTCTGTATCTTTTTCATACTCAAGTTCAATATCTTTCCCAGTAATATCCCATGATGAGAATTTTGCCTCGTAACCGTTCTCCCCTTGCTTCTCATTTTCTAAATATATATCACCAGCTCTCCACATATCATCTAACGTTTGAACGAAAGCAAAGCCGCTCAGTAATACAAACATCGTACTTGCAAATATGACAACTAATGTTATCTTTTGTTTTTTCATAGCCTTCATCGTATGTTCTCCTTCTATTTTCTTGTTACTTCTTCGTATCATATATAACAAAACTCCAATAAAAAATGGTAATACAATCGCTATAACACTCCACCACTTACTTATTCCAAGCGTTTTCGCATCTGTATACACCCATGATGCTACACATACTAAAAGTGCTATAAAAGTTAAAAGCATTGTAATCCCAGCTATCTCAAATACTACAAATGGATTAGCGAACTCTATCATGTAATTTATACTCCTTCTTTAAAAATGACTGTATGACAACATATATAGGAACGTATAGATGCATCATAATCACACTTGCTATCAACATAGGGACTTTATGATTCAAATGAGTGACAAACTGCTCCATAACAACTGTTAATAAAATAATCCAAATAGCATGAATACAAACAACCCATCTTTTCTCTAATTTCCGAGCATTTCGTACGCTCTGTTTCGTTTTATTTATCAGCTCTCCGCTTGGAATGGTGTCTTCAGCTAAGCTGCTTCTTATCTTCTGATCAAACTTATCTTCCGTCATAAACAAACCCCTCCAAATGTTCCCGCATTTGCTTCTTCGCATAATTAAGGCGGTATTTCACCGTACCAATCGGTATATTTAATATTTCGCTCATTTCTTTATAAGAGTATTGTTCATAATAGTAGAGTACGAGCACGGTTTTATATTTTTCATTCAATAGCTGTATAACTTCACGTATCATTTCCGATTCCACTTTTTGAATAAATTCTTCTGATATATTCACTTCATCTGCGAAATCGATTTCTCCACCATCCTCTTTATGAAACAAATCCAATACGCGATCTTTCCACCTTTTCTTCTTACGATAAAAGTCATAAAACGTACGAACACAAATTGTAGTAATCCATTTTTTATAATTTTCCACGCAAGAAAGCTGGTGCCTAGAGGAAAAAACTTTTATCCAAGTCTCTTGAAAAATATCTTCTGCATCTTCTTTCGTTTTCGCTAATTTATAGCATAAGGAATATATTTGCTGCTTATATATATCAATTAATTCTTCTACCTTTTCTTCCATCTTAAACCTCCTGTCATTTATATAAGACGACGCAAATTCTCCTTTTGTTTGATAAAATTTTATTTTTTTATTATCTCCATACAAAAAGGCAATCACAACATCGTGTGATTGCCTTTTACTGAAAACGAAAAATCGGTTAGAATACTCGGTGGCTTCGCGCCTTCCTCCTATTCTGAACGAGTCGCTTCTGCTTTTCTTTATTGTCCAGCTCTGCCTCCTAGCCCCTTCTGTCTAAGAACCTTCCCCACAAGAAGATAAAAAGCATCTTCTGTGGGAAAGAACCTTAGCCTTCGGGGCTAAACAGTCGGCTCCGCTTTTCTTTATTACATTTTTTCTGGTGCAGATACTCCTACGATTGCTAATGCATTTTGAAGTGTAGTGCGTACTGCTTTCATTAACTCATAGCGAGCTTTACTTAATTCTAAGTTGTCTTGGTTTAATACTTTTTCTGCATTGTAGAAGCTGTGTAATGCTGCTGCTAATTCAAATGCATAGCTTGTAATGCGGTGTGGCAGACGTTTTTGCGCTGCATCCGCAACTACAGCTGGGAATTCACCAAGTTTTTTCAGTAACTCTACTTCTTTCTCCGAAGTAACAAGCTTGTAATTCACGTCTCCGCCTGCAGCTAATCCTAACTCTTCACCTTGACGAAGAATACTGCATACGCGAGCATGAGCATACTGTGCATAGTATACTGGGTTTTCATTAGATTTTGATACAGCTAAGTCCATATCGAAGTCTAAATGAGAATCACCGCTACGCATTGCGAAGAAGTAACGCATTGCGTCCACGCCTACTTCTTCCATAAGCTCACGAAGTGTAACTGCTTTACCTGTACGCTTACTCATCTTCATTTTTTCACCATTTTGGTACAGTTGTACCATTTGGATGATTTCTACTTCAAGTGTTTCTTTATCGTAACCAAGTGCTTGAATAGCCGCTTTCATACGAGGAATGTAACCGTGGTGGTCAGCACCCCAAATGTTGATTAACTTATCGAAACCACGCTCTAATTTATCACGATGGTAAGCGATATCTGGCGTTAAGTATGTGTAAGAACCGTCGTTTTTAATTAATACACGGTTTTTGTCGTCACCGTAAGTCATAGAACGGAACCAAGTTGCACCGCCTTCTTCAAAGATCTCGTCACGCTCTTTTAATACTGCAAGTGCAGCATCGATTTTTCCGTTTTTGTATAATGATGTTTCTGAGAACCATACATCGAACTTAACACGGAAGCTTTCTAAGTCTTTTTGAAGTTTTGCTAATTCATATTTTAAACCGTATGAACGATAGAACTCATAGCTTTCTTCAGCATCAGCTTTTGCATAACGATCGCCAAAATCTTCAGCTAAACGCTTACCGATTCCAATGATGTCCGCACCATGGTATCCGTCTTCTGGCATTTCTTTCTCTAGGCCTAAAGCTTGCATGTAACGAGCTTCAACAGAAAGAGCTAAGTTATGAATTTGGTTACCAGCGTCATTAATGTAGTACTCACGAGATACATCGTATCCTGCTTTTGCTAATACGTTACATAAAGTGTCACCTACTGCCGCACCACGTGCATGTCCTAAGTGAAGATCACCTGTTGGGTTCGCAGATACGAACTCAATTTGTACTTTTTCACCTTTACCAGTATTCGTTTCACCGTAAGCTTCGCCAGCGTTAACGATTGTTGGGATTAAGTCTGTTAAGTAGCTATTATCCATGTAGAAGTTAATGAAGCCAGGTCCTGCGATTTCAATTTTTTCAATAGAAGCTTTTGCTTTATCGAAGTTTGCAACTAATTCTTCTGCAATCATACGAGGTGCTTTTTTCGCAACGCGTGCAAGTTGCATTGCCATATTTGTAGAGAAGTCACCATTTGTTTTATCTTTTGGAGATTCTAATACAACGTTTGGAATCTGTTCTTCTGTCGCTAATTCTGCCTTTAATACAGCAGCTTGAATTTCTTCTTTAATTAATCCTTTTACTTGTTCTAAAGAATTCATTATTTTGCCTCCTTCAAATTAAGTGTAATTGTATATCTTCCAGCTTCTTGTTCACTTAGAAGCAATGCGTACGTTAAGAAGAGTTGTCCTTTTTTCTTTTCATCCGACCATTTAAAAAGAACGTTATCAGTTTTCGTTTGCAATGCAAACGTACCAAGTTCACTCGTATACGTACCAGTTGTCCATTCACCTTTCACATGCGTTTGACGCATTGAAACAGCACCTGAACGCATAATGAGAACTTGTTCATCTTGAATTTTAATAATTGTTTTCACTTCGCCCTGTTCGTTCGGCTCTTGGAATGTTACATATGTACCTTGACCTTTTACATAGTATTGACCATTTGCTTCAAAAGCAACGGTTTCCTTCCTCGCCCCTTCACGGATTTCTGTTACGAAATGAACGTGTACCGGCAAGCCTGCAAGTTGTTTCTCCACGTCTTGCACACCTTTCAAATGTTATAGATATTAAATACTACTTATAATAAATCACTTTTCCTATCATATCAAAAAAAACCTCTGTCTGTCTGCTGAAAAATCAGGAAAACTCCATTTCAAAAAATAATTCACTTTCACTTTATTTCATATGATAAAATATTTTTTAAATCTAAATATTCTTTCATTTAAAGAGGTGAGTTATGTGCTACCGACAAAATTAAAAAAGGGTGATGAAATTAGAGTTATTTCACCATCTTGCAGCTTAAGTATTGTCTCAACTGAAAACAGAAAGCTTGCTGTAAAAAGATTAACTGACATGGGCTTTCAAGTTACATTCTCAACATATGCTGATGAGATAGATCAATTTGCTTCCTCTTCTATTTCTTCACGCGTTCAAGACCTTCACGAGGCATTTAGAGACCCTAATGTAAAAGCCATTTTGACAACACTTGGCGGATACAACTCTAATGGTTTATTGAAACATCTCGATTATGATTTAATTCGAGAAAACTCGAAATTTTTCTGTGGCTATTCTGATATTACCGCTTTAAATAATGCAATTTACACAAAAACAGGACTTATTACATATTCAGAACCCCATTTCTCTTCATTTGGAATGAAGAAAGGTCTCGAATATACGACTAATTACTTTTTACAATGCTTAACTTCTAATAAGCCTATTGAAGTCCTGCCATCTGAAACGTGGAGCGATGATTCTTGGTATATAGATCAGGAAAATCGAGAATTCATTACAAATGAAGGTTATATTTCGATTCATGAAGGCGAAGCAACTGGAGAGATTATCGGTGGTAATATGAGCACATTGAATTTACTACAAGGTACACCATATATGCCAAACTTACAGGGGAAAATATTATTTCTTGAGGAGGATAGTTTAACTGGAAAAGCTACCCTTAACACTTTTGATCGTTATTTACATTCTCTTATGCAGCAACCTGACTTTGAACATGTAAAAGGCATCGTTATAGGAAAGATGCAAAAAGGTGCAGAATGTACGATAGAAGACATTCAAGAAATGATTGCTTCAAAGCCTGAACTTACACATATACCTATCATTGCAAACGCAAATTTCGGGCATACAACCCCGATTTTCACTTTCCCAATTGGTGGACGTGCAAAAATCATTTCTAATAAAGAGAATTCAGCTATTACCATTTTAACGCACTAAAAAAGGAGCGAACGATTCGCTCCTTTTACGGTTTTTCTATTTTTTCCAACGCTTTTTGCGGAATTGATTCTTTTGGGATTTCAGCCCATCCTTTTCCTTGCATACCTTTTGCATAAATTTTTATAAACGCCCCCGTATGCAATTCACGGTTCATCATTCTTTTCACAACTTGTAACTTTCCGTCTTCTGTATACCCTTTAAATGTATACAAGTATTCACCGTCTTTTTTCTCACCTTTATTTATAACCGCATAATAATCTTGTATTTCTTTATTTGAAAAGAAGTTGTCTACAAAAGCATGCACACCTTCTGTTTTCGTGTTTAAATAGTACGCTGTTCCACCTAAAATAATGGCGAATACAGCTAAAACTTTAATTACCAATTTCATACATGCGCCTCCTGTTTGCACTTCTTTCTCACTAATCTTATGTCTATACCTGTATTATACGGAAAAAGGCATACCATACTCTATTGAAAAGTCTTACACTTTCCTTACATTATTGTAAGGGTTTTTCAACTTATAGCAATTTCCCAATAAAAAATTTTTCCGTTTCATGAACTTTTATATTATTATTGAATGATACAAATTTTTATTACAAAAATCAAAGGAGACAGTTTTCAAATGGCTATCTTGCAAGGTTTAGCACTATTACTTGTTGTACTTTGTCTATTTACACTTTTTAGTTACCGTGCTCCTTACGGAATGAAAGCAATGGGTGCTTTAGCTAATGCAGCAATCGCAAGTTTTCTTATTGAAGCATTTCACCGTTATATCGGTGGAGAGATGTTTCATAATGACTTTTTACAATCAGTAGGAGAAGCTTCTGGTAGTATGAGCGGTGTCGCAGCGGCAATTTTAGTCGCACTAGCAATCGGTGTTTCACCCGTATATGCTGTTTTAATTGGTATCGCTACTAGCGGATTCGGTATTTTACCAGGATTTTTCGCTGGATACGTTTGCGCTTTCGTCGTGAAATTTCTCGAAAAGAAATTACCGGCTGGTGTAGAGTTTTTAGCAATTTTATTTATTGCCGCACCAATCTCACGCGGAATGGCCATGCTTATGGATCCGCTCGTGAACGCAACGCTCGGTAAAATCGGTTCTATGATTTCAGTTGCAACTACAGAAAGTCCTATCATTATGGGTATTATGCTGGGTGGATTAATAACAGTTATTTCTACCTCTCCATTAAGTTCTATGGCACTAACTGCAATGCTTGGATTAACAGGTTTACCAATGGCAATTGGTAGTCTTGCCGTAGCAGCCTCAGCCCCGATGAACTTTATTTTCTTTAAGCGACTAAAAATTTGCTCAAAGAAAGACACAATCGCTGTAGCAATCGAGCCTTTAACACAAGCCGATGTTGTTTCAGCAAATCCAATTCCAATTTATGCGACAAACTTCGTTGGCGGTGCACTTGCTGGTATTATTACATCTCTGTTCCAGCTCGTTAATAATGCACCAGGAACAGCATCACCAATCCCAGGACTTCTTGTCTTATTCGGATTTAATGACGTTGTAAAAGTAACAATTGCTGCTGTACTGTGTGGAATCGTTACCACTATTGTTGGATACATCGGATCAATCGTATTCCGCAAATATCCAATTCGTTCTGCTGATGAAATTCGCGGCATTACTTCGGAAGAAAAAGTTGCATAAGAAAAAGAGCTATTCTCATTATTTGAGAGTAGCTCTTTTTCTTGTCGTGTAACGGTAAATGAAATTATATCAGCGATTTTTTTAATATATCGACTTACCGACACATAACGACAAAATAAGAGCTCCCTATTCATATAGGAGGCTCTTATTTTATCCAGCTATAGCGGCTAGAATGATCGGTGGCTTCGCTTCTTCCTTCGAGGCAAAAAGCGCCTCTACGTCTGAAGCTCCATCCCCCTCACATTCTAAACGAGCCACTTCCGCTTTTATTTCACCCAACCGAGCAGCATTTCCCGCACGAATTTGCTTGCTGCGACTGGTGTTTGATCACTATGGTCGTAGACAGGAGCTACTTCTACTAAGTCTGCTCCAACTACATTTATATTTGAATTTGCAATTGCCACGATGGAATCTAATAATTCTTTAGATGTGATACCTCCAGCTTCTAACGTTCCTGTTCCTGGAGCGTGAGCTGGGTCTAATACGTCAATGTCGATTGTGACATAAACTGGGCGTCCTGCAAGTTTCGGTAATACTTCTTTTAACGGTTCTAATACGTCAAATTTATATAAGTTCATACCTACTTCTTTTGCCCATTCGAATTCTTCCTTCATTCCAGAACGAATACCGAAAGAATATACGTTTTCCGGACCAATTAAATCGCACACTTTACGAATAGGTGTAGAGTGGGATAAAGGCTCCCCTTCATACGATTCACGTAAATCAGTATGAGCATCCATATGGATGATTGCTAAATCCGGATATTTTTTTGCCATTGCCTTAAAAATTGGCCAAGACACTAAGTGCTCACCGCCGAGACCTAGTGGAAACTTATCGGCATCTAAAAGTTTTGATACATACTCTTCAATCATGTCTATGCTACGCTGTGGATTTCCAAATGGTAATGGAATATCACCCGCATCAAAATATTTTACCTCTTCTAGTTCACGATCTAAATATGGGCTATATTCTTCAAGACCGATTGACACTTCACGAATACGTGCAGGGCCAAAACGAGAACCTGGACGGTAGCTTACTGTCCAATCCATTGGCATCCCGTAAATAACTGCCTCTGACTCTTCAAAACTTGGATGACTTTTAATAAATACTTTACCTGAATAAGCTTCATCAAAACGCATACTCTTTTCCTCCTTGTGTGGAACTTAAGGTATCCCAACCTTTCATTATTTCTCAAATTTGGAGCCTATAACTCCTCTTTCTCGATTTACCTGTGCCTTCTTTTTCTTACAAGAAGACTACTTCATTTGTAGCAGTGTAAGTAACTAGCATGTTCAAGCCTTCTAGACAAACACCTTAAATGAGTCACTTACACTTTATTTATTTCAATTTAACGCTCTTACTTAATTAAATCGCCAACAAATTTCGGTAATGCGAATGCTGCATTGTGTAATTCTTTTGTGTAGTATTTCGTTTCGATTTCGTGGAAACGCTCTTCACTCACTTCTAATGGATCATGTTTTTTAGATCCAATTGTGAACGTCCAAAGACCACTTGGGTAAGTTGGAATGTTCGCTGTGTATAAACGAGTAATTGGGAAAATCTCCTTTACGTCTTTAAACACAGTTGTAATTAGTTCTGGTGTGAACCAAGGGTTGTCCGTTTGTGCAACGAAAATACCATCTTCTTTTAACGCTTTAGAGATTCCAGCGTAGAAGCCTTTTGTAAATAGATTTACTGCTGGTCCTACTGGCTCAGTAGAATCTACCATAATTACGTCATATTCATTTTCGCTTTCTGCAATGTGTAGGAAACCGTCTCCTACTTTTACTTCTACACGCTCATTATCTAGTGCGCCTGCAATTGATGGTAAGTATTGTTTAGAGTACTCAATTACTTTTCCATCGATTTCAACAAGAGTTGCTTTCTTTACGCTTGGGTGTTTTAACACTTCACGAATAACACCGCCATCGCCACCACCTACAACTAATACGTTTTCAGGGTTTGGATGTGTAAATAAAGGTACGTGCGCTACCATTTCATGATAAACGAACTCATCTTTTTCTGTTGTCATAACCATGCCATCTAAAATAAGCATGTTTCCGAACTCTTCCGTTTCAACCATATCAAGTTTTTGGAATTCTGTTTGCTCCGTATGTAATGTGCGGTTAATACGCGCCGTAATCCCAAAATGTTTTGTTTGTTTTTCAGTGAACCATAGTTCCATCGTACAATCACGCCTTTCAATGCAAATTTATAATAGGGACATCATTAATGTCCCCTAACAAAAATAAAACAAAACATCCAAAAAGTATAGTTAAAAGTACAAAAATACCGAAAATATATTTTAGTCAGAGGGTTCTAACATATGTACGAAAAGGGATTGCCCTGTAATAGGAAAGAAAACCCTTTCTTAGGAAAGGGCTTTTGTCTCTACTTCTACCGGCTTTCGAACCGGAATTAAAATCATTACACAACCGACTAACACAACAATTCCACCGACTAAAAACGGACTTTGCGGTGAAACAGTGTGGCCGATGATTCCTGATAAGATTGGAGCAATTGCGCCACCTAACCAACGAACGAAGTTATAAACACCTGATGTAACAGATCTTTCATAAGGTGAAATATCCATTACATAACTTGTAAATAATGCATTATTTAATCCAGATGCTAATCCCGATAGAACAATTAATACAATTTGTAACCACATAACTTTCACGAAGAATAGTGCGATTAAGAAAAGCGCAAATACGAGTAAACTACCTTTCAACAATGCTTTCGGTTCATATTTCCCTTCTAGCTTATGGGCCAAAATTGCAGAACCGTAAGCTAACGCTAATCCCCATCCGCAAAATACAAAACCTAATTGAATAGCAGATAAATGCATAATAAGTGGTGAGTATGCTAGCACAACGAAAAATCCGTAGTAGTATAACATTCCTGAAATCGCACCTTGCATAAACGGTTTATATTTCACCAGGTTAAGTAATTCCCCTACGCCTGCCGCCTTACGTTTCACTTTTCGCTCCGGTTCTTTTACAAAAAAGAAAACTAAAATAAATGCTAAGAAAATTAAAATACTCGTCGCAAAAAATGGGTAACGCCAAGAATGTCCACCTAATATCCCACCTAATAACGGTCCGCCTGCCATCCCTAAACCGATAGCTGCTTCATATAGTCCTACTGCTTCATGAACTTCTTTACTTAATGCAATCAATAATGTCATCGCCGTTGCGAAGAACATCGCATTTCCTAATCCCCACCCCGCGCGGAAAATAGATAATTGGGCAATCGTTTGCGATATACCGCATATAAACGCAAATACAGTTACAATCGCAAGACCGATCGTCATCATTCGTTTATCACCAAATCTTGATGCGAATATTCCAGCTGGTAACATCATAATTGCCATCGTTAAAATATATGCTGTAAATAACATCTCTACTTGCCAATGCGATGCACCAATTTGCTCAGCAATACTTGGTAAGATTGGGTCGACTACCCCTATACCCGAAAAAGCAAGGAAGGTAGCCACCACTGTAATCAATCTCCCTAATTTTTGTTTGCTCTCCATTTTGATCATTCTCCTTTTGTACTCTCTAAAAATGTCGCTGCACGATGTAGGCTATCTTCGAGTTCCGCCTTTACACGCTGCATTTGATCCATTTTCTCGTCTAGCGTTTGCACTTGTTTTTCAAGCATCTCTTTAATTTCTTGAATCACTTCGCGGTCACGAGGATTCTCACTATTTCTTCTTTGCTCCATTCTTTCTTTTAACGATAAAAAATGTTGCATTTCTTGAAGTGTAATCCCTAACACTTCTTTCGCTTCTACAATCCTTTTAATTCTGGCGATGTCCTCGTCCGTATACAGGCGAATGTTCCCCTCACTACGTTCAGGGGGATGAATTAAACCAATTTCCTCATAATAACGAAGTGTACGTTTTGTTAAACCAACTTGCTTTGTGACTTCATCAATTTTATACATGTTTATTCCTCCCTTCACTCAATTATTACATTTTACGTTAACGTTAACTTTTGTGCAACTGTTAGACTTTTGTAAATGTTTATCCTATTCAATTGTATTTTTCCAAAAGCAGTTTCATAATGAAAGAAAAGAAACGATAAGGAGATTTCCGTATGAATAAACCACTTATTTTCGCCCACCGCGGGGTAAAAGGAACACATCCAGAAAATACGATGATTGCCTTCCAAGAAGCAGAACGCATTGGTGCCCACGGAATTGAGCTTGATGTCCACCTATCAAAAGATGGTGAACTTGTCGTGATTCACGATGAAACAGTAGATCGCACAACAAATGGCATAGGTCTTGTTTCTGAAAAAACGGTAGCGGAATTACAAGCTTTAGATGCTGGTAGCCATAAAGACCCTTCTTTCCATGAAGCAAAAATCCCAACGTTACGTGAAGTATTCATTTGGTTATCTACGACAAATTTACAGCTCAATATTGAGTTAAAAACAGATGTTATCCACTATCCAACTATTGAAGAAAAAGCTGTTGCTCTCGTTCGTGAATACCATCTATCTAATCAAATTATATTCTCATCATTTAACCACGACTCTGTTTCATTATTAGCAGAAATAGCTCCTGAAATCCCAAGAGCAATTTTATATGATACACCACTTGCTGATCCTATCGCTGAAGCAAAAAATAGAGAAGCAACTGGTTTACATCCAAACTTTCAATTACTAACAAAGGAATTTATTCAATTTGCACAAGATCAAGGGTACGTTTTCCGCCCTTATACGATTAACGAATACAAAGATTTACAAACTATGATTGACTATGGCGTAGATGTCATTATTACCGATTGGCCAGCACGTGCCTTTGAGCTCCTTTCTTAATTGAAGGAGCTTTTTGTTTTCGAAATTTCATTGTTTAAAATAACCGAAAACCCTCAATACTAATACAATAATGTTTGTATTAGTATTGAGGGGCTGAAAAAGATGGATCAAACTATGAATCCGAAACTTAAAAAATATAAACGTCTTTTCTTCACCGTAATGTTTTCTTCTGTTCTTTTTTTTGTTTTTTCCTTTTTTGTTATTATTATAGTTGCAAAAATTATGGGACCTCCTCCTGTTGCTGTCCCACAAACAAGTGTCTTTTACGCTAATGATGACACTGTTATCGGACAAAGTAATGAAATGCAAAAACGTTACAATGTATCTCTCAATGAAATTTCTCCTTATGTAAAAGAGGCGACACTTTCTATCGAAGATCAACGATTTTACAAACATCATGGCTTTGATATGAAACGTATTGCTGGTGCTATTGTTGCCGATTTAAAAGCGATGGCAAAGGTCCAAGGTGCTAGTACGATTACACAACAGTATGCTCGTAACCTATACTTAGATCATGATAAAACGTGGAAACGTAAACTATTAGAAGCGATGTACACAATTCGCCTTGAAGTGAACTATAATAAAAATCATATTTTAGAAGGATATTTAAATACAATTTATTACGGGCATGGTGCTTACGGAATCGAAGCTGCGTCTCGTCTATATTTCGATAAAACAGCAAAAGAATTAACATTAGCGGAAGCTAGTATGCTCGCAGGTATCCCGAAAGGACCTAGTGTCTACTCTCCCTTTTTAAAAGAGGATCGTGCGAAAGGACGACAATCTCTCATATTAGACGAAATGGTAGAACAAGGTTACATTACGAAGAAACAAGCAACGTCAGCAAAAAAAGAGCCACTAACTTTTGCCTCATTAGATACAAAAAAAGTGGCAGAGATTGCACCTTATTTCCAAGATGCTGTACAAGCTTCTCTTCTTCGTGATATCGGATTAGATGAACAAGCCTTACAAAAGGGTGGCCTGCGTATTTATACAACACTAGACCCTAAATTACAATCTGTTGCAGAGCAAGCTGTAAAAGATCACATACCTGACACAACAAACATACAAACTGCGCTCGTCTCTATGAATCCAAAAACAGGTGAAGTAGCTGCCCTTGTTGGTGGAACTGATTATAATACGAGTCAATTTAACAGGGCTACACAGGCCGCTCGACAGCCTGGATCTACGTTTAAGCCATTCCTGTATTACGCGGCATTAGAACGAGGATTCACCCCTGCTACGCGCTTAAAAAGCGAATACACTGTGTTCACTTTAGGTGACGGTGTTTCAAAGTATAAACCGAAAAACTATAAAGACTATTATGCAGACGATTTTGTAACAATGGCGCAAGCTCTTGCGGTCTCTGATAACGTATATGCCGTGAAGACCAATTTATTTTTAGGCGAAGACATTCTTACAAAAACAGCGAAGCAATTCGGTATTACTACCGCATTAAAAGATGTTCCGTCTCTCGCTCTCGGTACATCTCCTGTAAAACCAATTGAAATGGTTAACGCTTATAGCATGTTCGCAAACGGCGGAAAAGAAGTAAAACCGATGTTTATTCGCCGCATTATGGACCAGGAAGGAAACATGCTATACGATGCTCATTTGGAGAGTAAACAAGTTCTCGATAAAAGCAAAGCGTTTGTAATGGAAGAAATGATGACGGGCATGTTTAATAAAAAACTGAGCAGCTATGCTGCTGTAACTGGTCAATCGATGTTATCTAAACTATCAAGAACATATGCCGGAAAATCCGGTTCTACTGAAACAGATAGTTGGATGATTGGATTTACCCCGCAAATCGTAACGGGTGTATGGGTTGGATACGATCAACCTAAATCGATTTCAAACGTAGCAGAACAAGGATATGCGAAAAAAATATGGACCGATACGATGGAAAAAGGCTTAGATGGACAACCTCAAAAAGAGTTTAAACAACCAAGTGACGTCGTTGCAGTCGACATTAACCCTGAAAACGGAAAAATCGCTACAAAAAATTGTCCCATTTCAGTTAAAATGTATTTCGCAAAAGGTACAGAACCAACTGAATATTGTATGGATCATGTCGATGACAAAGAGGAATTTGAAAAGACAACTGAAGAAAAGAAGAAAACAAGTTGGTGGAAAAAATATCTTCCTTGGTAAAAAAAATAGCTGACGGGCATCCGTCAGCTATTTTTTATTCACTTAATAATGCACGGCGCAATTCTTCACTAGATTCGTTCCAAATCGCTTCATTATGTTCTTTCAAGAATGTACCAAGTACTTTTTTAGATGATTCATCCATATGGTCAACCATAATGTAACGCTTCATTGATTTATCCATTTTGTTTACGTGCTCTGGAAGTGATTTATATCCGCGGCGAATTTCACGGTCAACTGTCATTTCACAAGCTGTTACACCTGCATAATAAGCACCTGTCGCCGTTCTTTCAATCGTTACCCACACAAGCCAAAATGGTTTTCCGTTTGGAACTTCATCTTTATTTGTTAAAAACTTAATACCTTTTTCGACTGTACTACGTGCATGCATTGCACCGATATCAACAAATGCTGTTTTCTCTAGTACATCGACAAATACAGGTGAAATGTTTTCTAGACTTAATGCTCCAACACCAAAACCACCATGTCCATCTGTTGAATCATTTTTCACGATATTAAAACCGATTTTTTTCTTTTTCTCTGTCATATGTAAACTCCTCCTCACTTAATGATTATAAAAGGCCAAAAATAGGCGCAATGATACTGTCTAAAAATACAAATACATATGGAATGACAACATTAAAAATAGGTTGAATTGTATAATTGCTAAGCGGTGTAATAACAAGAATTAATAACGCTATTGCTCCATACTTTTCATACTGTGTCATTTTCGCACGAATATTTGTTGGTGCTAGATCTTCCACAACTCGATACCCATCAAGTGGCGGAATTGGCAATAAGTTAAATACAAGTAATACGATATTAAGCATAATAAAAATTCGGAAGAATTGAGCCAATGTATCTGCTACTGCAAATGGAATTGAATCTAATACACCAAATGTTAATAGGCTATACCAAATAATTAAACCAATTGCACTTAAAATTAAGTTACTAATTGGGCCTGCAATTGAAACTAATATCCCTGCAAGACGCGGCCTTTTAAAGTTATATGGGTTAACAGGAACAGGTCTTGCCCAACCAAAACCAAGAATTAATACAGCGATCATCCCAATAGGATCTAAGTGCGCCATCGGTGATAATGTTAAACGGCCTTGCTTCTTTGCTGTATCGTCTCCAAATTTATATGCAACATATGCATGCGCAAATTCATGCACTGATAACGCAATAATAATGGCCATTGCTACCAACGGAATTTGTTGCAATGGGTATCTAAATAACTGATCCATGATTCATCTCCTCTTCAATATGTCAAAAAAAGAAATTATTTGTTTTTTCGATTGTTCTTCCCCATAATCCGCTATAATAAGAGTGTAACTTACATAAAAGGAGCGATTATATATGCCATACGTAACAGTGAAAATGCTAGAAGGACGCACAGAGGAACAAAAGAAAGCTCTTGCTGAGAAAGTAACAGCAGCAGTAAGCGAAACAACTGGTGCTCCTGAAGAAAACATCGTTGTTTTCATCGAAGAAATGTCTAAAAACCATTATGCAGTTGGCGGAAAACGCTTAAGCGACAAATAATTTCAAGTTCTTTCATAAGAAGCAGCTCTTAGCTGCTTCTTATTTTTTTCCTTCTAGTAATTCGATGATTCTCTCTTTATATTTTCCTTTTCTTCCATCTTCATAGATTAAATCATGCGGATAGAATAGTTTTTGATCCCTTCTCTTCTTACCAGTAATTGCCTCAACAATATCCGATTCACGCGAAAGCTCTCTAAGCTCTCCATTTGGCATAAGAAGTAAGATTGGCAGACGTTCTTCTTCTTCACCAGCACGGTAAAAGTCATACGGTAAGTCTGACGTTGAATCAACTACTAAATAGTATTCTGGATCAAGTCCAATCTTTTTAAATAAGCTACTTAATTCCATCCAATTATCTAAACCGTGCTTATCTGTAAACTCTACATATTTAAATAGGTTTCGATTCATAAAACGACGGCATAAATCACTTAAAATTGGATCTTCTTCGTCTTGCCATACTTGGAAGTAATAATACATAACGTTCTCGTCTAACTTTAAATAATCCTCTACTGTAACTTCTTCTTCAAATAAAGAATAGAAATGAACCGGATGATTTTTAAATGTATAATACTTCTCATGCAATGATTTTGCACGGTGTAAAATCTTCGTTAAAATAACTTCGGCACTGCGCGTTACCGGATGGAAATATACTTGCCAATACATTTGATAACGACTCATAATATAATGCTCAACAGCATGCATACCACTATTTTTAATGACTACTTGATTCCCATATGGACGCATGACACGTAGTATACGTTCCATATCAAAGTTTCCATACTTTACGCCAGTGAAATACGCATCTCTTAATAAATAGTCCATACGATCTGCATCAATTTGACTGGAAATCATGCTAATCGCTAATTTATTCGTAGATGTTTTGGCGATTACATCGGCTACCTTTTGCGGGAAGTCTTTATCCACACGACTTAATATGCGATTAATTTCCGTATCTCCAACGATAATCTTTTGCGTAAATTTCTCATGATCTAATGAAAATACTTTTTCAAACGAGTGAGAAAATGGACCGTGACCGACATCATGAAGTAATGACGCACATAAACATAACAATCTATCTTCAGCATTCCAGTTTGGTCTGCCATCAAACACATCATCAATCATACGACGAATAATTTCATATACACCTAACGAATGAGTAAAGCGACTATGCTCTGCACCGTGAAATGTAAAAAATGTCGTTCCAAGCTGCTTAATACGGCGCAAGCGTTGAAATTCTTTCGTTCCGATTAAATCCCAAATAACACGATCGCGCACGTGCACATATTTATGTACCGGGTCTTTAAACACTTTTGTTTCGCTGAGTTTGTCGTTTAAATATACCACCTTCCGACATCCCCCTTTCTTTACTGCATTCTTACTATATATTATAAACGAAATAGGAAACAGAAAGAAATGAAAGACTATATTAATTGCCCTTATATAAAGAAAAAATCACTTTTACCAAAGTAAAAGTGATTTCTGTTTATACATTATTTCCCTAAAACGAATTCAGCAACTTCATCTAAGATCATTTCTTTACCTAGAGGGAAGTAACCTTTGTTTACGTCTTCGTTTTTAATTGTAAATACGTGGTTGTTTTTAACAGCGTTCATGTTTTTCCAAATTGATTCTTCTTTGAATTCTTTTAGACGTTGAGAACCGTCACCAGTTGTAAATACGAATAAGTAATCCGGGTTGTAATCGATTAAAGCTTCTTTTTGTACTTGTACTAGTGGTTTATCCGTTGGTGTACCTTTAACTGCTGGTAATTTTAAATCATTAAAGATTACGCTACCGTAACCGTAGTCACCGTATACGCGGAAAGCATTTGGATATGCAGCCATTTTCATAAATTTAGCATCGCCAGTTTTCGCAACGATTTTGTCATGTAATTTGCTTGCTTTTTCATCATACTGTTTGAACCATTCTTTCGTTTCTTTCTCTTTACCGAAGATTTGACCTACTTCTTCGAATTTCGGACGCCATTGGTCTAATGGAGTTTTTAACATAACTGTTGGTGCAATTTTAGATAATTGATCATAAATCTTTTCTTGACGATTGTTTACAAGAATTAAGTCTGGTTTTGCAGCAGCTACTGCTTCGATGTTAATTTTATCGCCCCAAGCAGAACCAACTGGTTTTACGTCTTTTAATTTCTTTTCAATATGTGCATCAATCTTTTCTTGAGATGTATTAGCAGTAATAATTGGTTTCATACCAAAGATTAATAATTCTTCTGTTGAACCACTAAGATCAGCAATTTTCTTTGGATTTGCAGGAATTTTAATTTCCCCTTTTGCGTGTTGTACAGTGCGCTCTTCAGTCTTCGCATCCTTCGCATCTGCTTTCTTCTCTTCTTTGTTAGAACAAGCTGCAAATAGTACAGAAGTAACGACTAATACCATTGCTAATAACGCCATTTTAAAATTCTTCATGTTCCCACTCCTTCTAGCTGTATTTCTCTTATAAGTTACAGTGAACTATAAGAAACAAGATTAACAATTAATAAATATATATTGATTAATTGTTGCTTATGCCCCGTTCTAACGGGTGTTCAACTTCCTATTTACTAATAAGAAGCTCAACGTCCATTAGAAGCCCCCCTCTTTACGAGGGGGATCTACTTATGCTTTTTTACGCAATTGATTACTAATCATCGCTAAATCATATGTTAAACAAATTGGTTTACAGTTTACTGGACACGGAACGATTTGAGCTTCAATCTCAAATACACTGCGAAGTGTTTCACTCGTCATCACTTCGTCTGGCGTTCCTTGCTTCATTAACTTACCTGCTTTTAATGCAATCATATGATCTGAGAAACGAGAAGCATGGTTTAAGTCATGGATAACCATAACAATCGTTCTACCTTCTTCTTCGTTTAACTTTTTCAATAAGTTTAATACTTCTAATTGATGAGCCATATCTAAGTACGTTGTCGGTTCATCTAATACGAGTAATTCTGTCCCTTGTGCAAGAGCCATCGCAATCCATACGCGTTGACGTTGCCCGCCTGATAACGCCTCTGCTGGACGATTTGCGAATTCTGTCATTCCCGTCACTTCAAGTGCCCAATGAATGTAACGATAATCCTCTTCTTTCAACGTTCCAAATCCTTTTTGATGAGGAAAACGTCCATATGAAACAAGTTCAAACACAGTAAGGCCAGTTGGCACTTCTGCAGTCTGTGGTAAAATCGCCATTTTCTTTGCGATTTCTTTCGTTGGCTGTTTCTCGATTGCTTTTCCGTCAAGATAAACAGTACCTTTTTTCGCCTTCAAAATACGAGAAGCTGTTTTTAATAATGTGGACTTCCCACAACCATTTGGTCCAATAATTGTTGTAATTTTCCCTTCCGGAATTTCAACTGTTAATCCATCAATAATTAACCCTTCATTATAGCCAACAGATACCGCATCAACTGCTAAAGTTGCCATACAAAAAGCCTCCCTTTATTTTGTCCTCATAAGTAAGTATATGAAATATGGTGCACCAATTACAGAAATAACAAGACCGACCGGTATTTCTGAAGTTGTTAACACACTTCTTGAAATTACGTCTGCGAATAAGAGTAAAAACGTCCCTATTAGTGCAGCGGTAGGCAGCATAATTTGATGTTTACCACCGACAAGGCGTCTAGCTAAATGCGGAGCCATTAAACCGATAAAACCAATTCCTCCGGCAACAGCAACAGATGCACCAGCTAAACAAACTGCAATAAACAATAATTTACGTCTTTCTTTTTCTACATTTACACCAAGGCCAACTGCTGTGGAGTCGCCTAGGTTCATTATGTTTAATATGTGAGCCTTACTAA
The DNA here is from genome assembly GCF_056399205.1 of Bacillus sp. 01N45. Lineage (NCBI taxonomy): Bacteria > Bacillati > Bacillota > Bacilli > Caryophanales > Bacillaceae > Bacillus > Bacillus sp. 01N45. The sequence continues at coordinate 118,771 of NZ_JBFTQW010000006.1, read as the reverse complement.
TAGCAAGTGGCAAGAAAATAACCATCCATGGAAGTACACTTAGTACGAATTTCCAATCTGTGCCCCATAGACTTCCTGCTAACCAAATCGTAGCAAAACGGAAATCGTTAGATGTCATCTTCATAGAAAAAATTAAACTAACAGCACCAAACCCGGCTGCAACAGCGATACCGACAAGTATTAATCTCGTTGATGAAACGCCGTCTTTCCATGCTAGTAAATAAATAATAACCGCTGCTAATATCGCACCAACCAACGCAAAGAAAGGAAGGATAAATACAGATAAAAATGTACCAGTTCCAACTTTCCCGAAGAAAAAGTAAACGAATATAACGACTGTTAACCCCGCTCCAGCGTTAATACCAATAATACCTGGATCAGCAAGTGGATTACGTGATAACCCTTGCAAAATCGCACCTGACATCGCTAAAGCAGATCCAACTAATATGGCAATGACCATACGCGGCATACGGAATTCAAATAAAATAACAGACTGATCTTCAGCCCCGAGTCCAACCAATGACTTTAATACGTCCATTGGCGGTATTTTAAATGTCCCTGTATTTAAACTTACTAAAAATACAGTAACGATTAATCCTACTAAGATTGTTAAAACAGAAACGTTCTTTTTTGTTAAGACACTTGTCCTCACATTTTCCCTCTCCCTTCGTTACGTGCTAAGTAGAGGAAGAATGGAACCCCAATTAGCGCTGTAATTGCTCCAATTGGCGTTTCAAACGGCGGATTAATAACGCGAGATAACATATCTGCACATTCAATTAACAGCCCGCCTAAGACCGCAGAACATGGAATAACCCATCTATAGTCTGAGCCTACAAGGAAACGAGTCATGTGCGGGATTACAAGACCAACAAACCCAACCGATCCTGCCATAGAAACCGCAGAACCTGTTAACACAAGAACAAGTACTGTTCCGATAAATTTAATTAATGTCGTATTTTGACCAAGTCCAATCGCAATTTCTTCACCGAAGCTTAAAATTGTAATATACCTCGACATCATAATTGCAATAAAGAGACAAACAAGGCCAATTGGTACTAACATATTAATACTTTCCCATTTCACTCCCGCAACTCCGCCTGCATTCCACATACTCACCTCTTGGGCAAGGTTGAAATATAGCGCAATTCCAGATGAAATGGCCCCTAATAAAGCACTAATTGCTGCACCCGCTAAAGCTAACTTCACAGGTGTTAATCCACCTGGTGAAGAAGACCCAATTCCATATACAATGCTCGCTCCAAACGCAGCCCCAATAAAAGATGCGATAACGAACATTAAATAGGGTGAATTAGGGAAGAATGCATACATAATTGCAATTCCAAATACAGCTCCATCTGTAATTCCCATTAACGATGGTGAAGCAAGTGGATTTCGCGTCATACCTTGCATAATTGCCCCTGATACTGCTAAAAAGGCACCTGCAACTACGCCCCCTATTGCTCTAGGCATGCGAAGTTCTTGAATTACGTTATGATGCGTAATAGAACCGTCAAACTGAAACACAGCTTGCCATACAGTCTTTAAACTAATATCTGCAGCACCAAACGAAATAGAAACTGCCATGCTTAAAGCTAACAAAACTGTACCTGCTACTAAAATAATAGAAGCAACGAGCGGCCTGCTCTTAATCTCTTTAACATTCACATCTTGCTGTTCTATACTCCTTGCGCTCGCTTCCATACCTCAACCATCCTAACCAACAACATATATTTAATGAAATGAAATTTATTCTCAAATAGTAATAAAAAATTAGGTTAATTGACCTTTTCTTGATAATGATTATCAGAATCAGACACTTTCTATTCTACCTATCGCTTCAAAAGACTGTCAACCATTATTTTGAAATATAAATTTATATAAATTGAAATTTGAATGAATAGATGATGCCCCTCCTTCATTGAATGTTAATCTACTCAATTGTATTTTCGTAGAATAACTCATTCCTCGTATGGGCATAAAAAAAGAAGAGTAATCTGTTCACTCTTCTTTTTCTTACTTATTTAACTTTGCTTCAATTTTTACAATTAATTCATCTTCTGTTGGAGCCGCGACTGGACGATTATTTACAAATGCGAATGATTTTTTACGACCAGGACCACAGTAAGACTGACATGCAACTTCAATCGTTGCACATGAATCTACTTTTTTTAACTTTGGAATCAACGTTTTAACGTTCGTTGCCTGACAATCATCACACACACGAAATTCGTTCCCCATTATATAACACTTCCTCTATTTTAAACTTTTCTCAAGYACATTTAAAAATAAACACTAAATGGTATTTTACCGCTCTTTGAAGCTCGTTGCAAGTTTCCCTTTAAAGCTCTTTCTTCATATAATGCTACATATTTATATGTTCTCCTACAGAAGCTTACGTCATTCTTGGCAAAATTTATACCTTTCATCGAAATCTACCATATTTTTAAAAGCTTTGTATAAAAGCTCATTTTTTTGCCCATTATAAAAATAGGAAGTTCATAAAAAGAAAGGGAGTTGAATCTATGAAAGTAAGACAAGATGCTTGGACGGATGAGGATGATTTATTACTTGCTGAAACTGTACTTCGTCACGTTCGAGAAGGAAGTACTCAATTAAATGCATTTGAAGAAGTGGGTGATCAATTAAATCGTACATCGGCTGCCTGTGGTTTCCGTTGGAATGCTGTTGTTCGCTATAGTTATGAACAAGCTCTTCAACTAGCAAAAAAACATCGTAAAGATAAAATGCGCGCTGCAAGCGGTGAACAAGCGAAAAAACGTTTACTTTATACACCGCCAGCTTCAGATTCGATAACTGATTATGAAGAATTCGTACAAGAGGAATCAATTGTACAATATAAAGAAGCTATTCCATATAAAGAAACTACCGTTCCTGCTACAAAAAGCTCTATGACAATGCAAGATGTTATTTATTTTTTACAAACAGTCGGATCTTCAAATATAAAAGTGACAGCTCTTGAAAACGAGAATACGAGATTGAAACAAGAGATTAGAGCACAAATCCTTCGAAATGAAGAACTAGAAAAGAAACTAGAAAAATTAGAAAAACAATCTCATACTGTACAAGAAGATTACGAAACACTTATGAATATTATGAACCGAGCTCGTAAGTTGGCAGTCATGGATGACGAAGAACGTTCTCAAACATCTTTCCGAATGGATCGAAACGGTAATTTAGAAAAAATTGCAGAATAGAAAGGATGCATGTAATGCATCCTTTTTTAGTCTTTCATCTTTAAACTTTCCCTTTATATGCGAGAAAACCCCCTTCTTCATTTTTTGCTATAATAGAGATTGTCATTTTAAAGATAAGGGGTTAGTTATATGAGCAATTCCCGTTCCATTTTATCTCAGCCAGAGTGGCGTATTGTAGATCAGTCTAGTTTGGGACCAACATTCCATGCATTGCAGTCATTCGCAATGGATGACACACTGTGCACAAGCATTGGAAATGGTCAATCAGCTGCAACAATGCGTTCTTGGGTTCATCACAATACAATTGTTCTTGGCATTCAAGATTCACGCCTACCACACTTGGAAGAAGGTATTTCCTTTTTACAAGAAAACAACTTCAATGTTATCGTTCGTAATTCCGGTGGACTTGCAGTCGTACTTGATGAAGGTGTTTTAAACGTATCACTTTTATTCCAAGAGACAGAAAAAGGTATCGATATTGATCTTGGATACGATACAATGTGGCATTTAATTAAGGAAATGTTAAACGATTACGATGTTACAATCGAGGCAAAAGAAATTGTTGGTTCTTACTGTCCTGGTAGCTATGACTTAAGTATTCGCAATCAAAAATTTGCTGGCATTTCACAGCGCCGTATTCGCGGTGGTGTCGCTGTCCAAATTTATCTCTGCGCTACAGGAAGTGGCTCTGAGCGTGCCGCACTCGTTCGTGATTTCTACAACCTAGCCATTCAAGGAGAAGAAACACGCTTTACGTATCCTGAAATTGTACCGAGTACGATGGCTTCACTTTCAGAATTACTTGGCGAAACTATTACAGTACAAGATTTAATGATGCGCCTTTTAAAAACACTGCAGCAATTCGCTCCAAAGTTAACACCATCTCAATTAACAATAGATGAAATACCTTTATATGAGACGAATTTACAACGTATTATTGATCGTAACAATAAAGCACTTGGCTTAGAAAAATAAAGACCGTCGCTATAATAGCGACGGTCTTTATTTCGATTCATTATAGAATTAAAGTGCTTGAGCTGCTGTAATTAAAGCTAACTTGTACACTTCTTCTTCGTTACATCCGCGAGATAGATCATTTACAGGCATATTTAAACCTTGTAAGATTGGTCCTACTGCTTCGAAGTTACCTAAACGTTGAGCGATTTTGTAGCCAATATTACCAGCTTCTAAGCTTGGGAATACGAATACGTTAGCATCACCTTTAATTGTAGAACCTGGAGCTTTTTTCTCAGCTACAGACGGTACGAATGCAGCATCGAATTGGAATTCTCCATCTAAAGTTAATTCAGGAGCCATTTCTTTTGCAATACGAGTTGCTTCTACAACTTTTTCTGTTTCTGGAGATTTCGCAGAACCTTTTGTAGAGAAGCTTAACATAGCAACGCGTGGATCAATACCGAATAGTTCAGCAGTTTTCGCACTCTCGATACCAATTTCAGCTAAATCTTGGCTGTTTGGTGCAATGTTAATTGCACAATCAGCAAATACATATTTCTCTTCTTCACGTACCATGATAAATACGCCAGAAGTTTTTGTAACGCCTGGTTTTGTTTTAATGATTTGAAGTGCTGGACGAACTGTATCAGCTGTAGAGTGAGCTGCACCACTTACTAAACCGTGTGCCTTACCCATGTATACAAGCATTGTACCGAAGTAGTTTTCGTCTTTAAGGATTTTGCGAGCGTCTTCTTCAGTTGCTTTACCTTTACGGCGTTCAACGAAAGATGCTACCATTGCATCCATTTCTTCGTATGTAGCTGGGTCATAAATATCAACGCCTGCTAATGTTAAATTCATGCTAGCAGCTTTTGCGCTAATTTCTTCTTTATTACCAACTAAAATTGGTTGTACTAACTCTTCTTTTGCTAAACGCTCTGCAGCGCCTAAAATTCTTTCATCAGTTCCTTCAGGAAGTACGATAGAAATGCCTTTTCCTTGAACTTTTTCTTTTACTGTTGTAAATAAGTTGCTCACGAATAAACCCTCCTACATATGTTAAAAAACTCTATCTTTAAGAATACTGCTTTTCCTCTATATTTTAAACTTATAGCTCCCAAAAAATAGATAAAATTAAAATGATTATATTTTCATAAAATTCAGCCTAGAAATAAATCCCCTTTAAGCCTCATCTTCTCCTATTTTCAAGTAAATTTAAATGTGACAATTTTATGCGCTAAGGCTTTATATAGATGATTTTAAAACTATATATGCTATAGTTAACGTGTAAAACTATCATTAACTGAGGTGAATAGAATGAGTGAAGCAACAACAACGTTAGATGGCTGGTATTGTTTACATGATTTACGTTCTATTGATTGGGCTGCATGGAAAACATTATCTAGCGACGAACGCGGACAAGCTGTGTCTGAATTTTTAAATGTCGTTGAAAAATGGAACGAAGTATCTACCGCGAAAAAAGGTAGTCATGCAATGTATACTGTTGTTGGCCAAAAAGCTGATATTATGCTTATGATTTTACGTCCAACAATGGAAGAGTTAAATGAAATTGAGACAGAATTGAATAAAACAACATTAGCTGAATATATGGTTCCTGCATACTCTTACGTATCTGTTGTTGAACTAAGCAACTACCTTCCAGCTGATGAAGATCCATATCAAAACCCACAAATCTTAGCTCGCTTATATCCAGAACTACCAAAAGCAAATCACATTTGCTTCTACCCAATGGATAAGCGTCGCCAAGGTGATGACAACTGGTACATGCTTCCTATGGAAGAACGTAAAAAAATGATGTACAGTCATAGTAAAATCGGTCGCCAGTACGCAGGTAAAGTACGCCAAGTTATTTCAGGATCAGTTGGATTCGACGATTTTGAGTGGGGCGTAACATTATTCGCTGACGATGTTCTTCAATTTAAAAAACTTATATATGAAATGCGCTTCGATGAAGTAAGTGCTCGTTATGGTGAATTCGGAACATTTTTCGTTGGAAACATTTTACCAGACGAAAAGGTAGAGAAGTTTTTACACATATAGAGTGAAACTTTAATCAGTGGGGGTTTTGTTCATCCCCACTAATTATTAGCCTTCACCAATCGGGCTTTTACAAGCAGTTGATCGCCCATCTAACTTCTTTGCTTTCGCTTAATTTTTAGGTGAGGATCTTACTGCCCGGCAAATAGCGGGGCAAATCGTAAAAAAGGAACGAATTTCGTTCCTTTTTTTATTACCCTCTATATTTCTCCTCAAAATACTTCCTTTCTCTGCAAATTCGAACAAAAATCTACAAATTCTTTTCAATTTCCTTACAAAATTGTAACCTTTCTATATCCAAATTTATGCTAAAATGGTACGAGCTACATGCTAATAACGATGCGAAGGTGATAATCTATATGAAGAAAATCTTGTCTATTTTACTAGCGCTTTTATTGTCAATTTCTTCCTTAGGAGTAACAACATCCCATGCTGAAGAAAAAATACACATTGAGGCGGCAGCTGCACTTTTATTTGATGCAGATACAGGAAAAATACTGCATGAACAAAATCCAGATGAATTACTAGCTATTGCTAGTATGTCAAAATTAATTGTTGTTTATGCCGTATTAGAAGCAATTAAAGAAGGAAAAATTACTTGGGATACAAAGGTAAACATTTCTGATTATGCTTATGAAGTTTCACGTAATAATGAATTCTCTAACGTTCCGTTTGAAAAGGGACGTCAATATACTGTAAGAGAATTATATCATTCTATCGTTATCTTCTCTGCAAACGGATCTAGTATTGCCTTAGCAGAACTTCTTGCAGGAAGTGAGAAGAATTTCTTGAATCTTGCAAATGAACATGCAAAAAAACTAGGGTTAAAGAAATATAAATTTGTAAACGCTACTGGGTTAAATAACGCTGACTTAAAAGGAAAACACCCTGAGGGAACGGATCCGAATGGAGAAAATTCCATGTCAGCTCGCGATATGGGTATGCTTTCAAAAGCAATGATTACAAAGTATCCAGAAATGCTAGAGGATACAAAACAAAGATTTAGAAACTTCCCAGATAATCATCCGAAACCAATTCGTATGGAAAACTGGAACTGGATGTTACCAGGTGCTGCTTTCTCTTATGAAGGAACAGATGGTTTAAAAACTGGTAGTTCTGATACCGCTGGATATGGATTCACTATTACTGCTAAACGTGGTGATGTACGTCTTATTTCAGTTATTATTAAAACAAAATCAATGGACGAGCGCTTCACAGAATCTCGTGAATTAATCGAGTACGGGTTTAATAACTTCGAAAAACAAAAGTTAAAAGTTGATAAAAATAATACAATCTCTGTAGTAAAAGGGAAAGAAGATCAAGTGACTGTTACACCGGAAAAAGAAATAACAGTAATTGCGAAAAAAGGTAGCAAAGATCCTTATAAAATTGGGACTGAAGTAGATAAATCTCTTGCTGAAGATGGACATTTAGTTGCTCCTATTAAGAAAGATGCCAAAGTAGGCTCAATTACTTTAGAATCAACTGATAAATATGGTTTCTTAGACGGTAGTAAAAGTATGAAAGTTACTGCAAAAACGACAGAAGAAGTTGAAAAGGCAAATTGGTTCGTATTAACAATGCGCTCTATCGGAGATTTCTTTTCAAACTTATGGTCTAAAGTATTTTAATGATGGAAAGCTAGCTCACGCTAGCTTTTTTTATTTTCCTCTCTCCATGTAAAACTTCGTTTGGTTGTCATATCTGAGTCCTTTTTCTCATACGTATGAACTAGTAATCGTTACACACTTCATCTAGAAATAAACCTCTTTCCACAAGGTATTCCAAAAAGAGAGGTGACACATAATGGGTGTTATTGCTTATAACGAAGAAGATGTAAAGTTATTAGCTAGACTGATGCGTGCTGAAGCCGAAGGAGAAGGACAACAAGGAATGTTAATGGTCGGAAACGTAGGGGTAAATCGTGTCCGCGGAAATTGTTTAGATTTTAAAAAAATACGTAATTTACGTCAAATGGTTTATCAAAATCCTGGCGGTTTTGAGGCAACGCAAAAAGGGTATTTTTATCAGCGTGCAAGAGAACAAGATATCGCATTAGCAAGGCGAACGATTCAAGGACAACGTTTTTGGCCTGCAAATTTCGCCTTATGGTTTTTTAGACCTGAAGGCCCTTGCCCACCAACTTGGTATGACCAACAAAACTCTGGACGTTTTAAAAAGCACTGCTTCTTCCAACCATCTGCCGGGGATTGCCCTAGCGTATATTAAGGAATGAAAACGAGGAGGGATTTTTGAATGGCACAGCAACAAAACCCGTATTATGGAACAGGTTTTTATCAACCATCTGGAACTTATGCACAACAGCAACAAATGACCCCACAGCAACAGCAACAACAGCAAGCGATGCAACAACAAGCTGCGCAAGCTCAATATGCCGTTTCTCAAGGCATGTTACCATTAGAACAGTCGTATATTGAAAATATTCTTCGCTTGAACAAAGGCAAGCAAGCCACCGTAGTAATGACTTATGAGCGTGGTAGTTCACTCGGTACACAATCTTATACAGGTATTATTGAGGCAGCTGGACGTGATCACATCGTTATTAGTGAACCGCAATCGGGGAAACGTTTTTTACTACTAATGATTTACTTAGATTATGTAGAATTCCCAGAAGAAATTATGTATTTACCTAGTCAACAAGCAACTTATGCTCCAAGACCATAAAAAAAGCTGGCATATGCCAGCTTTTGTTTTTTTATAAGCCTTTTACAACTGCAGTTCCGACTAAGATCCATGCCACAATAAACGCTACACCACCAAGAGGTGTAATTGGGCCAAAGAACTTAATACCTGTCGTACTTAATGCATACAAACTACCTGAAAACATAATAATCCCAGCTACCATAAGCCAGCCAGCAGTAGTTAAAAGTGATGATTGAATTTTATCCATTAATAAAGCAACTACGAATAGTCCACCGGCATGAAACATTTGATATGTAACGCCTGTTTTCCAAACTTCTAACATTTTTGCAGAAACTTTATTTTCTAAACCGTGTGCTCCAAAAGCCCCTAGCGCAACAGATAGCCCTGCCGCAATACAACCTAGTAAAAAGAAAATTTTCATCTTAATTCCCCTTTTTTTACCTTTATCATAAGCAATTTTTTCATATAAGCCAAACGATTTATCTTCTAAAAATCAAATAAAGAATTACCGTTTGCGCCTTCTTCTTTTATATACACAGGTTCTCCAGAAACCGGCATAACTGGTTGAACTGTCGTCATAGGCTGAGATCCAATTACTTGTGATGGAATCTCAGGTTCTCTATACATAGAAGGCTCAGCTTGTTCATCTAATAATAAATCACATAACGCTCGCACAACTAATAAATGCGCTTTTGATTGTTGCCCTTCACTGCTTTTTGCCTTTGCAATTTCATTCGCCATTTTATTTAAAATCTTATCGCTCGATATTTGCATTCCTTGTCACCTCTTACTTTGTAGTTCTTTCTCAAATTGTCCTAGCTTCTCTACTGAACCAAACACTATTATCATATCATGTTCTTGTAGTTTTTCCTGCCCCGTTGGATTATGTATAACATCCCCATTTCTCAAAATCGCTAAAATTGTTACATCAAATTGATTTCTCACATCACTCTCTAGTAACGATTTACTAGCTAAAATAGAACCCTTGCCGACTGCAATTTCTTCAATTACAAATGACTGTTCCATGCCATATAGTACTGTATCAATATAATGAACTGTTAGCGGATTCGCAATACCTTTTGCAATATGAATTCCTGCCATGCTAGATGGATTAATCACCTTATTTGCCCCAGCACGCTTTAATTTGTCTTCGGTTTCTGGTTTTTCCGCCCTTGCCACAATTTTAATTGCATCGTTTAGCCCTCTTGCCGTTAATGTAATAAATACATTTTCAGCATCATTTGCTACGATAGCAACTAAACCAGCTGCCTTTGAAATTCCAGCATGATGTAACACTTGGTCTTCCGTTGCATCTCCGTGTACAAATAAAAGCTTTTCCTGTTCCAATATACTCTCATCTTTATCAACAACGACAAATGGGATTTTCTTTTCTTGCAATTCATGTACAACTTGAAGCCCCACTCTACCGCAACCACATACGATAATATGATTTTGTAACTGTGCTATTTGTTTATCCATCTTCTTCCTCCGTACTGCATGAAATAAATTCCCTTCAATAATCATAGCTGCCACTACACCAATTGCATACGTAACAATACCGACACCAACAGGTATAATAAGGAGTGCAAATACTTTCCCCGCTTGCGTTACAGGAACGGCATCTCCGTATCCAACAGTCAATACAGTAATCATCGTCATCCAAAATGCTTGAAACAAACTAATCTCTTCAATCATCATAAATCCTAGCGTTCCTAGAATTACAACAAAAGTCATACATATAACTGCTATCCATAATTGCTTCCGTGCATTCATATTGCGCTTCAACTCTTTTCTCTATCTACAATCTTTGCCAGTGGAAATGAAATACATATATACTAGATACGGAATCTATGAAAGAGGTTGATATAATGAAAACATTTCTTTCCGCCTTACAATGGGCACTATTTATTTTAGCTGGAAGCCTTATTGTACCAATTAGCGTCGCAACTAATTATGGTCTCGATGGCGCTGAAGCTATTGCATTCGTACAAAGAACATTATTTGTTCTTGGCTTTGCTGGCCTACTGCAAGCTATATTTGGGCATAAACTTCCTATTCAAGAAGGTCCTGCTGGACTTTGGTGGGGTATTTTCTCCCTTTATGCAAGTTTAGGTGTCGTATTATTTGGATCCAGCAATGAAACGCTTAAAGTCCTTCAGTACGCTTTCCTATTGAGTGGTATCATTTGTATTATTCTTAGTGTTTTTGGACTCATCGATAAACTAGTGCGCTATTTTACACCGACAGTAATTGGAACATATTTATTTCTTCTCGTCGCGCAACTTAGCGGGTCCTTCTTAAAGGGAATGTTCGGTCTTGACGGACAACATACAGAGGTACAAGCTGACGTATTTATTCTTTCACTCATTGTTATTTTACTATCCTTTTTCATCATGAAGCTACCTATTATTGGACAATATTCCGTTCTTTTCAGTATCGTCTGCGGCTGGATATTATTCGCATGCTTCGGATTATCAAATCCAGTAACGCCTGTGACAGATATAATCCGTTTTCCGTCTCTATTTGTTTTCGGAATGCCTCGTATTGAATGGAACATGGCAATTACGGTAGTTTTCGTTACACTATTACTTCTAACAAATATGTTAGCAAGTATTCGCGTTGTGCAAAGGATTGTCTCTAAGTATGAAAAGAATGCAGCACCAGATCGTTTCAAACAAGCCGGTATTATAACAGGAATAAATCAATTGCTAGGAGGCCTTTTTTCAGCTATTGGACCTGTCGCGATTTCTGGATCAGCAGGATTTATTGCAACGACTAATATTTATAAACGACTCCCATTTATGTTAGGGTCAAGCTTTATTATTTTCGTTAGTATATTCCCAAAGATTACTTCATTCTTTGCGGCGATACCTGTCGCAGTCGGATATGCTGCCATTTACCCTGTATTTGCAAGCATGATTGGCCTTGCCTTTCGCGAATACGAAACAGTACAAGATAAAGAACGGTTATTTAAAGTAGCAGGTCTTTCAATCTTTACAGGAGTCGGAGTTATGTTTGTTCCAGCAGGAGCATTTTCTACACTCCCGCCGTTTCTAGCATCGTTTTTAAGTAACGGTCTTGTTCTTGGATCTGTAATGGCAATTTTGCTCGAAATACTATTTTCTCGTTCTACAGAAAAACAACCATCGTAAATTGGAAAACTTCCATTATTGCACTCTATCTTTAGAGTTGTTACGATAATGATAAAGTGAAACTTTAATCAATGAGAGCTATTCATCTTTACTAATGATTAGCTCTCACCGATCGGGCATTAGCAGTATAAATTATCATGGGCAACGTGCTCGTGATAATTTATACTAAAAATACAGAACTTCTCCTAGCTTCACATAAAGAAGTTCGATGTCTTACTATATATTCCCCAATATCTTCATAAAACTTTATTTCTATTTCAACAAAGAGAGGACTTTTCAATATGACTTATAAAATGATTGTTTTAGACTTAGATGATACTTTATTACGTGACGACCATACCATTTCACCTCGTACGAAAGAGGCTCTAATGACTGCACAAGAGCAAGGTGTAAAAGTTGTACTTGCTTCTGGACGTCCAACATTTGGTATGCGCAATGTAGCGAAAGAACTTCGTTTAGAAGAATACGGTAGTTTCATTCTATCTTTTAATGGCGCAAAAATTATTAACTGTAAAACAAGCGAAGAAATCTTTAGTAGTACGCTATCTCCTGAAATCGTTCACAACCTATTTGAAATTAGTAAGACTGAAGATGTATGGATTCATACTTATATTGGCGATGATATCGTAACAGAAGAAAATAATCCTTATACTGAAATTGAGGGCGATATTACTGGTATGCCAATTGTTGTAGTAGATGACTTTAAAGCTGCTGTTAAAGAGCCTGTAGTAAAAGTATTAATGAATAAAGAAGCTGAACGACTTGTTGTAGTAGAAAAGAAACTACAAAAACAACTAGAAGGCCAATTAAGCGTTATGCGTTCTAAACCATTCTTCTTAGAATTTACTGAAGCTGGTGTTACAAAAGGAACAAGCTTAAACCAACTGATTCAAAAACTTGGCATTAAGCGCGAAGAAGTTATCGCAATGGGCGATAGCTATAACGATCAGGCAATGATCGAATTCGCCGGTCTTGGTGTTGCAATGGGCAATGCACCAGATGATATTAAAGAAATTGCAAACTACGTAACAGATACAAATATGAACGATGGCGTTGCAAAAGTTGTAGAGAAGTTCGTACTAAAAAGAGAAGCACTTGTTTAATATTTTCACTCATAAAACCTATTTGAAGTCAAACACTTCAAATAGGTTTTTATTTAAATTCTCATGCTTTTGTGACTATATTTTGAACTTTGCACTATTCTCGTAGTGTAAACTTTCTTTTTGTATATAATGGAACAAAATAGACTATTTTATTTTGAAAAAGAATACAAATTTACTATATACAAGCATACATTAAAGGAGGCTACTTCATGTTATCTACACCAATCGGACGATTAAGAGCAATCGGCTTAATTGAGGGGATTTCTTTCCTATTACTATTATTTGTAGCAATGCCATTAAAATATTTTGCAGGATTTGCAACAGCCGTTAAAATTACAGGTATGGCTCATGGTGTTTTATTTATTCTATTCATCTTTGCGGTAATTCAAGTAACAATCGTACACCGCAAATCAATTGCATGGGCACTTGGGGCATTTGTTTCATCAGTTATCCCATTCGGTACGTTTGTACTAGATGCAAAATTAAAGAACGAACAACAATAATAGCAAAAAGGTAGTTAACGACTGTTAACTACCTTTTTTATTTACAAATTTGGAATTTCCCAATCAATTTCTCTCTCGCCCATATTAGCTAAAATCGTATTTACTTTAGAGTATGGCTTACTACCAAAGAAACCACGTCTTGCCGATAATGGGCTCGGATGTACAGACTCGATAATATGATGCTTCGTATTCGTAATTAACTTTTTCTTCGCCTGTGCATGACGTCCCCACAATATGAAAATAACCGGTTTTTCACGTTCATTTAATAGCTCAATTACACGATCTGTGAAATACTCCCAACCTTTTCCCTTATGAGAATTGGCTTCACCTTGTCGAACTGTTAATACCGTATTTAATAATAAAACCCCTTGCTCTGCCCACTTTACTAAATAACCGTTATTCGGGATTTCATAACCATATTCATCTCGAAGTTCTTTATACATATTTAGCAATGACGGTGGCGTTTTAATGCCGGGCTGTACTGAAAAGCTTAAACCATGTGCTTGATCCGGTCCATGATATGGATCTTGCCCTAAAATAACGACCTTTGTATTTTCATAACTTGTATACTCTAGAGCGCTAAAAATATCTTCTACCCTTGGATAAACAACATGTGTACTGTACTCTTCTTTCAAAAAATCAGCCAGCTTACGATAATATTCTTTCTCAAATTCTGGTGCCAATAATGGCTCCCAATCATTTTTTAAAACATTTTTCATGCTTTCACTTCCCGTCCAATTAATTCACCATATCCTGTTTTGTAAATACTACAAACGAAATAATAAGGGATACAACTGCCCAAACCGTTAAATTCATTAAAGAGAACCCCATCGATAAGCCTTGTAATGCAGGTAATTTTCCTGATAGATAATCTGTTAATGATAAATTCACACTAAAAATATATTTCGCACCCTCCCAAGATGTTGCAAACGAGCTTAAAATGCCACCTGCGATTAATCCGGCTAACATAACGCCCATACCGGCTGGTGTATTTCGAATTAAAACAGAAACCATAAATGATATAGTTCCGACAACGATAGCAACAAACCAAGCTAACCCATACGCCATCAAGACGTATTGCCACTGTGGAATAAGGTGTACAAAATTCGTATTTAACGTTTCCTTATCAATAACAAACCCAGTTAAAACAGGCAAATTCCATCCCGAGTATCCAAATACAAGCCCAGATAATATGTAAGCAAACAAACCGACAAGAAGCAGTATGAGTGAAATGAAAAATAACATCGTCACGTACTTACTAAGAAGTATTTTCCAGCGCCGAATCGGCCGTGTAAGTAGCATCTTCATCGTTCCATCACTTCGCTCTCCTGAAACAATATCGATAGCGACAATCATGACGAGAAGCGGAATAAACAATGTAATTCCTTGCTCAATAAACACCCTTACAAAAGTGGGTGCGCCCGGTGCCATCGGGTTAATATCATGATCTAAATAATATTGTTGCTGCTCCACTCTTACCTTTAGCCAATCACGCCATTCTTCTGGTAGTCTAGAATTGTTCAAGCGGTTTTGAGAATCAACAATTTGTTGTTGTAATGAAACTTTCCAATCCGTCGTACCGAGCCTTTTTTGTGTCGTTTCTACTTCACGATACTGCGCATACACGAAAAGTGGGATCAAGATTGCTAAAATAAGCATGACAACAAAAATACGTTTCTTACGATAAATTTTTTCCGATTCATTTAAGACTAGATTCGCAAATTCACGCATGCTGCTCACCCCTTGTGAGTTCAATAAATAAATCTTCTAGCGTAAATACAAGCTCCTTAACACTATGCACATCTATCTCGTTTTCTACAAAACGTTTATTCCAACTACTTATAGATACAATATCCATGCGGCATAGTAATCGATTACCTTCTATACTCACTTCTCTTACTTCCTCAGCATCTTCTAGCATATTTTTCGCCTTAGAAATCGGTGTAACAATCCATTCTACACGATCACTTGCTGTTTTAATTAACTCTTCAACCTTGGCAACTGTTATCATTTTTCCTTTATGAATAATCGCAACCCGATCACATATCATTTGTACTTCACTTAGCAAATGACTTGAAATAAACACACTCATATTTTCTTCTTTCACAAGCTTATGTATAAATTCCCTAAGTTCTCTAATCCCAGCTGGGTCTAAACCATTTGTTGGCTCATCTAATATGAGCAATTTTGGATTTCCAAGAAGCGCTTGCGCAATACCAAGACGCTGTTTCATACCGAGTGAGTATGTTTTTACCTTATCGTGAATTCTTTCATCTAAATGAACCATTTGAGCAATTTCAATAATACGTTCATCTGATATACCACCTAACATACGGGCAAATTGTTTTAAATTTTCCCATCCCGTTAAATAGGTATACAGTTCTGGGTTTTCAACGATACTCCCAATTTGACGCATCGCTTCTCTGAAATTCTCCTTAATAGAATAACCGCCGATAGAAATCGTGCCTTCTGTTTCTTTAATCAATCCAACTAACATTCGAATTGTAGTTGTTTTTCCGGCACCATTCGGCCCTAGGAAGCCGAACACTTCCCCTTGTTTTACATCGAAGGAAATATTCTCTACAATTGTCTTCTTTCCAATTACCTTCTTCACGTCACGTACGGAAAGTATCGTCGTCATTTTACCCCTCCTTGTTCTAGTTTTAATTTACTCGCAACATTTTGAACTAATCGGTCCGCCATATATGTATATCCTATTTCATTCGGATGGAAATGGTCGGAGTATAATAAATCTTTCCCACGGTTTTGGAATAAATCAAATGTCGGTGTAATATACACATTTTTATTATTTATCGCTAATTTTTCTAAAGATGCATTCCAGTCTACAACGATGTTTGAAGAACCTTTTAAATCTTCTACATCTTCAAAAGGATTGTATAAACCAAGCCAAAAAATAGGGCTATCTGTATTTAACTTACGAATTTCTTCTATTATTTTCTTCGCTTCATTTTGGAACGTCGCTGTATCAGGACGGTATGTTTCTAAATCTATCTTTTCAAGCGATTCCCACCCTGGAAATAAATCATTTCCTCCAATTGTTAAAACGATTACATCTGCTTGCTTAATTGAATATTGAGCGCCACTACTCTCAATTTGTTTTAATAGGTCGGGCATTTTTGCACCACTAACAGCTAAGTTTGTTAATGCAACCTTTTGCTTATAATTTTTTTGTAAATCTTCTTTCATCCGTCCAACATAGCCAATTCCTTCTTTATCACCAACACCGCGTGTTAATGAATCACCTAAACTAACGATTTGTAACGTTCCCGTTTTCTTTTTCTCTTTTGCCACTACATCGGTCTTTTTAATTAAATTTGAAGCTTTCGGATTTAATACATCATTTACACCTGAAACAAAGCCATATGCAAATAAACAGAAAGATGCAATTGTAATGAGTAGAATTACTTTTACTACTTTTGATCTCATATCAAAACCCCTTTTAGCCCTCATAGATTGTCCATAATTATACCAAACGCAATTTTGAAAAGCGATTTTCAAACCTTATCTATTATGTTGTTTCCCTATGTACTAATTCTGGCAATAACTCTACGTGCCTTATATCGATTTGCTCATCATTAATCTTTTCATATAATAATTCAAATGCCTTCACACCAACATTTTTACTACAATACGAAATCGTCGTAATGCCTAAAATATCTGCCACATCTTGATCATCACAACCAATAATCGTAATATCTTCCGGAATACGAATGCCTTGTTTTTTCGCTTCCGTTACCATCCCCGCGGCAATATGGTTGCAAGATACAAGAAACGCTGTTGGTTTTACTGACATACGTGTCCATTCCCTAATCACATTACGCCCATCTTCCACTGTAAAACAGCCTTTAAACTTCCAAGCCTCTATCGGTGTTACAGCAATCTGTTGAAGCGAATCTTCATATGCTTGTTTTCTTCTCTGACTATTAATGCTATTACTTCTTCCAATGCAATACCCAATACTTGTATGGCCCGCATCTATTAAGCTTTTCATTCCGCGCGAAAACACTTTATAGTAATCAATATGCACACTCGAAATGAAATTCGAGTCGATTTCTTCGCACATAACAATAGGGCCGAATTTCGTATATTCTTCAAGCTTTTCCTTACTATTCGCCCGCGAACATATAATAACCCCATCAAGTTTTTTCATTTTTAACATATTTAAAATTTCTAATTCCCTTTCCTCACTATAATTCGTCTGACAAAGCATCATATTATAATTATTCTTTGCTGTTTCCTTTGATATTCCCTCGATAATAGCGCTATAATATTGATCATTTACGTGCGGTAATAAAACGCCAATTACATTCGTTTTTCCTTTCACTAAATGAATTGCATTCACATTTTGCGTATAATTTAATTCTTCTATAATTGCTAAAATTTCTTTTCGTTTCTGTTCATTCACATATGGATGATTATTTAGTACACGTGAAACAGTTGAAACAGATACCCCAGCAAGCTCAGCAATCTTCCTTATATTCGTCATCTCATTTTCCCCTTCCCTGCAAAAATTCTCCCTTGACCTGGTAAGCTTTCCACAATATATCCTTTCCTAGCAAATACATTTTGAAAGGATATACAACTATGCTTCGATTCAAATTAGAATATATATTTTTCATTGGCGGTCTACTCACTCTCGCCATCGGTATTAATATGATGACGACAATTACTTCCTTTGGACTTAGCCCTTATGATTCCTTCTTTATTGCACTATATCAAAATTTCGGGATAAGTATCGGTTTTTGGATTTTCATGATTAACTTTGCATTTACTCTTATCGTACTCTTTTGGAATAAAAAACAAATAACAATTGGTACAATTGTAACGATGGTTCTTATTTCCCTTTTTGTTGATTGGATTGGTTCCATTCCAACTATTATGGACGCTATCCGTTCTCTTCCAAAATATATAACACTTATTTGCGGAAATCTATTCGTTGGAGCTGGGATTGGTCTTTACGTCTCTACAAACCTTTGCGCAGCACCTCAAGAAGCTTTCGTTTTAACGGTTGCTGAGAAAAAGAAATGGACATTTAGAAGAACAGAAATTTCGTTAGCGTTTTTATTTTTAACATTAAGCTTCCTATTAGATGGACCTATCTATTTTGGAACAATCATCTTATCCTTTACAACAGGCTGGATTATCCAAGCATTTATTCAAATTGGTACGAAGATTTTAAATAGAAAAGAGCCTATTAAGCAAGCTGCTTAACAGGCTCTTTCTGTTTTATAAGAAGAGATACTACTTAGCATCCCCTTCAATTCGATAGTTTGCTTTCAAACAATCTATTTCTTCATACCCTTGCAACGTATGTAGAATATAATCATAATCAGCAAGAGACGCACGATGCGTCACAATTACAATTTCAGCCTTCCCTTTCTCTTCAAGCGGCATTTGAATAATCTTTTCAAAGCTAACGCCACGCTCAGAGAATAATGAAGTAATTTTTGCAAATACACCAATCTCATCTTTTACATGAAGTCTTAAAAATTTCTTCACAACAATTTCGTCTGGCTCTTTTAATACTTTTTTATACTGCGGGGATACCGCACTATTTCCGTTTACACCTAATCGAATATTTTGCATTACAGCTACTAAATCTGAAACAACAGCTGTTGCTGTCGGTAAACTTCCTGCACCTGGCCCATAAAACATCGTTTCTCCGACCGCTTCACCATACACATATACAGCGTTATATTCGTTTTGTACGGCCGCCAGAGGATGTGTATTTGGAAGTAGTGTCGGTTCAACTGTCACCTCTAATTTTTCACCATCTCGCTTCGCAAGACCGATTAATTTAATCGTGTATCCTAAACTCTTACTGTATTCAATATCTTCTTCTGTAATAGAAGTAATCCCTTTTACCTTCACATCTCCAAGCTCTACATTTGTAGAAAAACCAAGGGTAGCCAAAATGGTCATTTTTCTCGCTGCATCTAAACCTTCCACATCTGATGTTGGATCTGCTTCTGCAAATCCAAGTTGTTGGGCTTCTTTTAACACGTCGTTATATGCTCTCCCTTCATCTGACATTTTCGTCAAAATAAAATTTGTCGTTCCATTTACAATTCCCATTACTTTCGTAATAAGATCTGAAGAAAGTCCTTCTACGATACTTCGTAAAATCGGAATCCCTCCGGCTACACTTGCTTCATAAAACAAATCTGCTTTATTATCTTTTGCTACCGCTAAGAGTTCCGCCCCATGTAACGCCATTAAATCTTTATTGGCAGTCACAACATGCTTCCCGCTCTGTAAGGCTTGCAAAATATATGCTTTTGCATCATCAATGCCACCCATCACTTCGATGACAACGTCAATATTTGGATTATCTAAAATTTCATTTGCATCTTGTGTTAATAGAGTAGAAGGTACCTCTACCTCTCTCTCTTTTTCAATATTTTGTACTAGTACTTTCGTTACTTTTACAGGACAACCTACTTGGTGGATAAGTCGCTCTTGATGATCTGTAATGATACGAACTACACCACTCCCAACTGTCCCAAGACCTAATAAACCAACTTGAATTTCTTTCATAATACTGTCCACCCCTCAAAAATTGTGTTTAGATGAAATTATATGAGTAAAAAATATGAAAAACAATGTTTTTTGAACATTCGGAAAAATATGAGTTAATCTTTACAAAGAAAACGTTGCCACGTGTTACACAATCTTTTTTTATAATACATAAGGGGTTTCTTGATACACGTAATAATTCAGCCAATTAGAGAATAATAGATTCCCATGGCTTCTCCACCTTACAAGTGGTTTCTCATTTGGATTATTATGCTTAAAATAATTTTTCGGCACATCAATATTTAACCCTTTTTGGCGGTCCCGTTCGTATTCTTGCTTTAACGTATCACAACTATATTCACTATGCCCGAGCGCAAACACTTGCCTTCCTTCTTGCCCAATGACAAGGTGAACACCTGCTTCCTCAGAATTTGCTAATAATGTTAAGTCTGTCACCTTTCTAATATCACTCTCTCGTACTTCTGTATGACGAGAATGCGGGGCAAAAAACAATTCATCAAACCCTTGTAACAATTTCACATGTTGCTCACGAACTTCATGTTCAAATACACCGAACATTTTTTCCTTAAGAGGATACTTTGGAACACCATAATGATGATACAAGCCAGCCTGTGCCCCCCAGCAAATATGAAGCGTAGATGTTACATTCTTTTTTGAATACTCCATAATACGTTTAAGCTCTTCCCAATAATCTACCTCTTCAAAAGAAAGAGTTTCAACTGGTGCTCCTGTAATAATAAGTCCATCAAATTTCTCATTCTCAATATCACGAAATGTTTTATAGAAACTCGTTAAATGGTCCTGCGCTACATTGCGAGACAAATGTGATTCCATATGAAGTAAGTGAACATCTAATTGCAACGGTGTGTTGCCAATTAAACGAAGTAATTGCGCTTCTGTTTCTTGCTTTGTAGGCATTAAATTTAAGATAGCAATTTTCAATGCCCGGATATCTTGTGTTTCTGCTCGCTCCTTCGTCATTACAAAAATATTTTCCTTCTGCAACACTTTGCGAGCTGGTAAATCTCTATCAATTATGATCGGCATGTTCTTTGCCTCCGACTAGCGCTGCTTCTAAATCTGCAATAATATCAGAAACATCTTCTATACCAACCGATAAACGAATTAAATCTGATGTAACGCCAGCTAGACGCTGATCTTCAGCACTTAATTGTCTATGCGTTGTGCTAGCAGGATGTATAACACAAGTTCGTGCATCCGCTACATGCGTTACGAGAGTTGCTAGTTTTACATTTGCGATAAATTCTTTCGCTGCTTCTAATCCGCCCTTAATGCCGAATGTTAAAACACCACTAGCACCTTTTTTCAAATACGTTTGTGCTAACGAGTAATTTTCATTGCTATCTAATCCCGGATAATTCACCCATTCAATACGTTCATGGTTAGCAAGCCACTTAGCAACTGCGAGAGCATTTTCACTATGACGCTCCATTCTTAAATGTAGCGTTTCTAAGCCGATATTGCTAATATACGCATTGAATGGGCTCATACAGTTTCCATAGTCTCTTAATAATTGAACACGTGCCTTCACAATATACGCTGCTGCACCAAAATTTTGAACGTAACTTACGCCGTGATAACTTGGATCCGGTTCAACAAGTTCAGGATATTTCCCATTTGTCCAATCAAAGTTCCCTCCGTCAATGACAATGCCGCCTAAAGAGCTTGCATGACCATCAATATATTTCGTCGTAGAATGAACGATAATATTTGCTCCGTGCTCAAATGCTTGGCATAAATAAGGAGTTGCTAATGTATTATCCACGATAAAAGGTACTTCTAACTCTTTCGCTGCATCTGAAAATTCTTTGAAATTTAAAACGTTCATCGCTGGATTTCCTAACGACTCTGCATAAACAAGTTTCGTCTTATCATTAGCAAGGGCCACAATTTCATCAGCACTTAAATTCGGATTAAAGAACGTAACGTCAATACCAAGCTTACGCAAACTCACTCCAAATAAATTAAACGTTCCGCCATAAACTGTGGAAGAACAAAGCAAGTGGTCTCCGCTACTACAAATATTTAAAACAGCAAGCATAATAGCAGCCTGCCCAGAAGCCGTTGCAACAGCTCCTACACCACCCTCTAAATCCGCTAACTTTTGCTCAAATGCAGCTAAAGTAGGATTTCCAATACGCGTATATATATATCCTTCTGCCTCTAAATTAAATAGCGCTGCTAAATCATCTGAAGTATCGTATTTATACGTTGTACTTTGATAAAGTGGCAAAACACGCGGTTCACCATTCTTTGGTGTATAGCCACCTTGCACACAAATTGTTCCTTTTCCCCATGATTCTCCCATCTCTCATTCTCCTTTCTTTTATACAAAATAAAAAACTGCTCCTTTCCTGAAAACAAGAAAGGAGCAGTTTGAAAACACGCTCTAAAGGCTCTTTCTTATCTTTCAGGATTATTACCTGCAGGATTTGGCACAATTCCGTTATACGGCTGTTGCCAAGGTTTCATCGGGCCTGTCCCTCCACCTTTTCTTGATAAGACTATGCAATTACCGTTGATTTTATAGCAATAATTTCCTAATGTCAAACAGTTTTTCTGAATGTTCTAAATTAAATACAAAGAATTTGACATGCATAACAAAAGAAATATATTCCATATCCATTTGAAAAAGACCTTTTAAAACCCACGATTACTATATAAAATTAAGTAAGTAGTTTAACTGTATACATTTCAAATTCTCACGAGACCTCAATATATTGAATAAGCCCACCTCTCAAAAAGATACTATACATATTCCTTTCACAGTAGCATATTTAATCCTTTCGACATTAAAACTTACATAACGGAGGTATAACATGACAAACACAAAGGACATGCACTATATACTCGTCCTATACGGCATTCTTTTAGGCTCTATAGTAGGAGCTACAGTCTGGCTATTTTTAGTTACAATAAATATCGGCATTCACTTTATTTGGGGATACTTACCTACTATTTTCTCTTCTCCCCCGTATTACACTATTTGTGTAACAACTATCGGTGGTATTCTCGTTGGTTTAACCCAAAAATACTTCGGCATATATCCACGTCTTATGCCGGAAGTGATGGGTGAATATAAAAAAACTGGTAGAATTGAATACCGTTTTGTACATAAAGCTACTTTAACTGCGATTATCGTTTTAATATTTGGAGCTAGCTTAGGTCCCGAAGCAGCACTTGTTGGAATTATCGGTGGACTTTGTACATGGGTAGGGGATCGCTTTACATTTGCCTTAAAAGGAATGAATGAACTAACAGAGGTTGGAATTGGCGCTACTTTAAGTGTAATTTTTAACGCGCCATTATTCGGTTATTTAGCTCCAAATGAAAATGAGGGTGAGCAAATTAACGAATTTTCTAAAGGAAAAAAAGCAATTGTATATTTAGCTACCACTTTCGCTGGCTTTTCCGTTTATTTATTACTTAGTAAATTCGATAATCGCGGATCCTTTATCGTTGATTTTGGGGAAGGTTCCCTTTCTCTTAATGAATGGATCGCCTTTCTACCACTTGCTAGTATTGGTGCTATAGTTGGTTTCTTTTATTTCAAATTTGAATTCACATTAGAGAAATTAATCCATCCCTTCAGGGAATACAAACTATCACTTGGAATTATCGGTGGTATTTTATTAGGAATTACAGGAACTTTTCTCCCGTACACGTTATTCTCAGGAGAACATCAATTAAAAGATTTAGTCGTTGAATGGAGTCATTTATCTTTCTGGGTACTACTTCTTTCAGGTGTTTTAAAATTATGTATTACTGCCGTTTGTTTAAATACAGGTTGGCGCGGTGGACATATTTTCCCAATTATATTTGCTGGATCTAGTATCGGATATGCTATAGCTTCCATTATCCCGATAGATCCAATCGCTTCGGTAGCCATCGTCACGACAGCAATTTCAAGCTATGCATTAAGAAAACCAATTGCTATAACATTACTATTACTCATGTTTTTCCCGCTCAATTTACTATTACCGATGCTTGGAGCGGCAGCGATTGGTAATGCATTTCCACTTCCTAAAAATAACGAAGCTGCAAACGAATAAAAATAGGCAGTAGGGACAAAAGTTCCACTGCCTATTTTTATTACACACGTTGCTTCAATAACGCGTATAACTCTTCAAAATTTTGTACTTCATATGTTGGCACAATCTCGCTATTATTTGATTTCTTTTCTGGATTAAACCAACAAGTATCAATTCCCGCTACATATCCACCTTTCATATCAGCACTTAACGAATCCCCAATAATGAGCCCTTCTTCAGGGGAAAAATTAGGAATTCGTTCAAAAACATAATCAAAATACTCTTTCATCGGCTTTTGGAATCCCGTATCTTCAGAAACGAAAATATCTTTAAACAAGGCATGTAATCCTGCATTACGTAAACGTTTATCTTGCGTCTTAGAAATACCGTTTGTCACTATATATAAATCGTACTCACTTTGAATTTGACTTATAAATTCAAACGCACCTTGCATAAGTTGGTCTCCTTCTTCTAAGTAGCTACGATAATTATTTTCGAATAATACTCCATCTACTTCTTCCCCGTACTCTTTAAACAAAATTGAAAACCGCGTATTTACAACTTCATCACGGTTCATTTCACCTTCCTCAAAAGCATCCCAAAGACTTTTATTAATTTTTTTATAGTGCCCTTCAACCTCGCTAGTTAGAGGAATCCCTTTCTCTTCAAACAGCATACGTAACGCCATTTTCTCCGCCTTCTGAAAATCTAACAATGTATCATCTACATCAAATAGCAATGTTTTATATTTTTTCATAAGCCCTTCACACTCTCTTTTCTACAAAAACAAATTTACGTAAATCGTATCATTCCTTCTTGTAAACATAATAGGAGATATCTCATACTAAACATGAGGTGAAAATATGAAAGTCAGCAAAAATAGCGAAGAAATCTCTCATTACATGCAAACTTACAACGTCCATACTCTTTTTTCTTTTAATGTCTTACCGTATGCTGAACTACATTCCTTTCAAAAGAGAGAAAGGATATGTAATGAAGGCGTTGATGTTCCTTATCTTTATTACTTAATTTCCGGAAAAGCGAAAATATATATGAGTCACAAAAACGGGAAGGTCTCCTTAATTAACTTTATTCAAGCACCTTCGTTCATTGGAGAATTAGGGTTAATTGGCGTTGAATCCGTTACGAAAACGGTGGAAGTGATTGAAGATTGTATGTGCTTAGCGCTCCCTCTTAAAGATTGTCAGCATCTTTTATTGCAAGATGCTACCTTTCTACAGAAACTATGTAAATTTATCGGCGAAAAAACAATTAGCCGAACAGAAAGTTACGCCAAAAACAATAGTTATCCGTTCGAAAATCGATTAGCGGCTTTTATTCTATTAACAGAACAAAATAACAGTTATACAGAAAAACATACCGAGGCTTCGGAATACTTAAATGTCAGCTACCGCCATCTTTTATACGTATTAAACCAGTTTTGCCAGCAAAATTACTTAAAAAAAGACGGAAGAACCTATTACATACAAGATCGAATTCAATTAGAAAAACTGGCTGATGAACTTAAAATATAAAAAAGTAGCATTAACGTTTATCTGTTAATGCTACTTTTTTCGAGTGACGATTCTATTTTCAATTAAAATTTACTTGCCACTTTAGCTGCTTCTTCAAGACCAGCTGTAATGATTTCTTCTGCTTTATCTGGGAATTGGTTATGTCCTTCAATAACTACTGTTTCCATATTTGTTGCACCGAAGAAGCCCATCATGCTTGCTACATATTTAACAGCCATTTCTACTTCAGCTGCTGGACCTTCAGAATATACGCCGCCGCGCGCGTTTAATAATGCAATCTTCTTATCTCCAATTAGACCAACTGGACCTTCTGGCGTATATTTAAACGTTTTGCCAGCTCGGTTTAAATAATCAATATATGTGTGTAGCACTGCTGGAATCGTTAAGTTCCATAATGGGAAACCGAAAACGACTTTATCAGCTTCTAAAAATTGATTTAAATACTTATCAGCAACTGCTACTGCTTTTGCTTCCTCTTCAGTTAAATCAAATCCTTTACCTGCTTTGAATGTACCATTAATCATATCTACGCCTACATATGGTAATTCTTCTTTATATAAATCAAGTTCTACTACTGTATCATTTGGATGTGCTTCTTTATAGTTTGCTAAAAATGCCTCGTATAATTTCACACTAACTGCTTGTTCCGCTGGGCGGTTGTTTGCTTTTACAAATAAAACTGTTGCCATTGTTTTTCCTCCTAGTACTCACTCTTCTGTTGTTATATGCTTTCAAAAAAGGTATCCCTTGTAATTGTTGTTTTGTTGCTTACAAACATATTTTATCTTTATATCAAGACAATTTCGTCCTCACATAGACGTATTTTTCCATAAAAAAAGTCCACCTTCTAAAGGCGAACTAGGTCTTACGACTTTTGTCTTATACAATTCCATTTTTCACTGCATATAATGCTGCTTGCGTGCGATCAGATAAATTCAACTTACTCAAAATACTACTTACATGAGCTTTTACCGTTTTTTCTGTAATAACTAAAACAGAAGCGACCTCTTTATTACTCATTCCTTTCGCTAATAGCTGCAACACTTCATTTTCTCTCGCCGTTAGCACATCCACTTGAATAGAAGGTTCTTCTTCCTTTTCTTCCACAGGTAATGTTTGAGAGAGAAGAGTATTTGCTATATCTGGATGTAATTGAATATTACCTTTATATGCGCTTCGAATAGCTTCAACAAGCTGATCGGGTTCTACATCTTTTAAAATATACCCACTTGCCCCCGCCCTTAACGCTGGTAAAACATGCGCCTGATCAGAAAAGCTAGTTAATACAATTACTTTCACATTTGGATATTCTTTTTTGATGCACGCCGTCGCCTCGACACCATCCATTTCGGGCATATATAAATCCATTAATACAACATCAGGATTCGTCTCCCCTACTTTCACTAACGCTTCTTTCCCATTATTTGCTTCTCCAACTAACGCTAAATCTTCCTGTGTACTTAAGAAAAATGCTAATCCTTTTAAAACAACTGTATGATCATCAACTAACAATACTTTTATTTTCACAAACTTCCCTCATTTTCACATCATAATGGTACATTTACTTTTACACTTGTTCTTTTCTTATCACTTACAATTTTAATTGTTCCACCGACTAATTCTACTCTTTCGCGCATCGTAGTCATACCGAGTGATTTCTTCTCTTTTATATTCTTCTCTACAAAGCCGTTTCCTTGATCGACTATTTCTAATGATACATTCTTCTCCGTCACTTTGAAATAAATCGCCGCTTCTCTGACATTCGCATGTTTACTTACGTTATTTAAAGCTTCTTGTCCAATTCGCCATAGCGCTTCCTCTACTACGCGTGGCAAATCACGAACACCTGTAACTTGTTCCCGAATTTTCAATCCCAAACTTTCACCATATTGTTTTAAAGCTGGTAATAGTCCTTTCTCTAATCCCGCTGGACGTAGTTGCCAAATTAACGTCCTCATTTCTTTTAAAGCACCTTGCGATAACTCACGTATCTCATGCAAAGACTGATCTACCTTTTCGTTTTTCCCCTTTAAGACGGCTTCGGCACCTTTCGTCATAAAAGTTAATGAAAACAACTTTTGTGAAACAGAATCATGCAAATCTCTAGCTAAACGATTACGTTCTTCCAGTCGTACAAGTTCTCGGCGCTTTTCATTTAACCTTAAGTTCTCTATCATTAACGATATATGATTGGCTAACGCCTGTACTACATCTATCGTATTTATATCAAATTCTCCATTATTCGAACTTACACTTAGTACGCCAAATATATGATCTTGAATATGTATGGGAATGGCAATAACCGCACGATTAGGATGTACGATATTCCCAACCTGACTCTTTAACAAAACAGGCTCTTCTTTTTTCAGAGCTTCCTGTGCCGCTGACTTCAAATCCTCTTGTATCTCATCTATCTTACATGGGGCTCTTACAGCAAGTTCATTTTCTTCTCTAATAAAGAATACAACTTGCTCCCATAAAAATAACTTCCCTATTTGCTTTACAATCTCCTCTGGCAATGCATTAAATTTATGAATCGTCCTTAAAGCTTGAATAAATCGGTCTAACTTTACATAATAATGAGCCCTTCTCTTTTCATTTTCATACAATTTTGTACGTTTTAATGCTGTTCCAATTTGGAAAGCAACTGATTGTAATAGCACTAACTCTTCTTCAGAAAAATGCGTTTTACCTGGACTAGCCACATTTAATACGCCAAATTCATCTCCCCCCGCTTTTAGCGGCACTGTCGCATGATGCACAATCCCTTCTGTATCTCCCCAGTTATATTCAATCGCATTATTAATTCTCTTACATTCAATAATATTAACGGCTTTCTCTAGTTTCCCTTCCACAAATCGGTGTAAACACCAACAATTCCCCTCACACATCGGTCGTTTATTTTCAAATCTTAATCCCTCTGGTAATTGATAATCAATTAATTTTGTATATCTGCCATTTTCATCCGCAAGAAATATCCATCCTGTCGTTAAACCTGTTACATTCAACAGTTTTTCCAACACAGCTTGCAGCACATGATATGTATCATTTGAGGTGTTCAACGTCTCTGCAATCTCTTTTAATATAACTAATTCATTTGTACGATTCTCTTGAAACATAATTCGTCTCCTACATACAAGATTTTAAATCGCCCCTAAAGTAAATCATCTACTTTTCACTTTGTACTTATTCGTAACATTGATATAATGGTGAAAACATAGTTTTCATTATATCACTTGAGGGGGATTTCATAATGACATTAAATAAAGCACTTACTATCGCTGGTTCTGACACAAGTGGCGGTGCTGGTATACAAGCAGATTTAAAGACATTCCAAGAACTTGGTGTATACGGAATGACATCTCTTACGACAATCGTAACGATGGATCCACATAACGGTTGGGCACATAACGTATTCCCAATCCCAGCTTCTACATTAAAACCACAATTAGAAACGACAATTGATGGTGTTGGAGTAGATGCTTTAAAAACAGGTATGCTTGGATCAGTAGAAATTATTGAAATGGTTGCTGAAACAATCGAAAAACATAATTTCAAAAATGTAGTAGTTGACCCTGTTATGGTATGTAAAGGTGCTGATGAAGCATTACATCCTGAAACGAACGATTGCTTACGTGACGTTCTTGTTCCAAAGGCATTAGTTGTAACACCAAACTTATTTGAAGCTTACCAATTAAGTGGCATAAAGATTAATTCTCTTGAAGACATGAAAGAAGCAGCAAAAAAAATCCACGCTTTAGGTGCGAAATATGTCCTAATTAAAGGCGGTAGCAAGCTTGGTACGGAAACTGCAATCGACGTCCTATATGATGGAGAAACATTCGATCTTCTAGAATCAGAAAAAATTGATACGACAAATACACACGGCGCAGGTTGCACATATTCTGCTGCAATTACAGCAGAACTTGCAAAAGGAAAAACTGTGAAAGAAGCAGTAAAAACTGCTAAAGAATTTATCACAGCTGCTATCCGTTATTCATTCAAGATCAACGAATACGTAGGCCCAACACATCACGGTGCATATCGTAAATTCGTTGCATCAAAAGAACTTGTCTAACATATAAATAAAAACACCCACAGAGTTTATATATTTCCTCTCTGTGGGTGTTTTTTTATAAGCTCTTCTGGTCATCTTATCTTTAAGATGCAGAACTAACCTGATTTCTACCATTTCTTTTGGAGTAATATAATGCATCATCAGCAGCTTGAATAAATCGCTCTGGTGATTCTTCATACACTGAAATTCCTACTGAAACTGTAATTTTTATTTTTGTTCCATTTAGCAATTGAAATGGATGGTTTTCAACAGCCGTACGAACTTTTTCCCCCATACGCATTCCATAAGCTAATCCTTTCTGCGGTATCAAAAGCGCAAACTCTTCCCCACCCTTTCGAAAAGCCAAATCTGGAAACATTGAAACTTCTCGTAAAATATGCCCCATTTGTTTTAATACTTCATCTCCCGCAGGATGCCCATACGTATCATTTACACACTTAAAGTGATCAATATCTATAAGTAGTAAACAAAGTGAATCATTTTTCATACGCTTATTACCAATATGACGATTCATCTCTAAATCAAACTGTCTTACGTTTCCTAAACCTGTCAGTGCATCTATCGTTGCGTATTGCTTCATCGTTTGAAATAACTCATTGGATTGCAATACATAATTTGCGCTTATAAATGTGATATATGCTGCAACACCACTACAAACTAAATATAATACTATTATAGACATATCCTTAAATAAAATAGAAAGTGGAACCGTTAAAATAGATAAACTATATACATTAAACCAGATCCATCTTTTAAATATAGAAGCTTTCATCCGCCAAATGAAAATAATTCCAAAACCTATCAATACAATTGTATAACAAGCCAATTCAGAGGCTAAAGAGTATTCAGTAAAAAATAATCGGGTAATTAATATAATAGTAACTGTTATACTGCTAGCTATCGGACCTCCAATTATAATTGCCAAAATAACAGCTAAATAACGTAGATCCAACATAATATCTTCAATATGTACACCAAAATGCATCAACAGTACACTTAATATTCCAGTAAGAATACCTACTACACATTTCTGCCAAAAAGAGAACCCTTCTTTTAACGGTTTATCTCTTAAAAGCTGACC
Source organism: Bacillus sp. 01N45 (assembly GCF_056399205.1). Lineage (NCBI taxonomy): Bacteria > Bacillati > Bacillota > Bacilli > Caryophanales > Bacillaceae > Bacillus > Bacillus sp. 01N45. Next base: position 87,812 of record NZ_JBFTQW010000006.1, on the reverse strand, counting down.
TCCAACAAAAATAAAGGAAAGAATAATTGTTGTGTTTACAAATAAGTCCCTTAACATAAAATAATCTCCCTACTTTTCTATCTATCCCTTTCCTTATTTTATTTTATACGAAATACCTATAATTCCCAAAGCTTTTTATTTATTTTTTGCTGTTCCACGTGAAACAGCAAAAAATAAAAAAGGACGAAAATTCGCCCTTTTCCTTAACAACACCGTGATATCTTTCCACCCTTTGCATTAAATCTAGCTTCTTGCGCTTCTGCAAAAAACTGTTTTTGACATACAACCTCTTCTTCTGGATGATGCTTTTTCATATGCTCTACATATGTTTCATAGCTTGGTACCCCAACGAGTAAACTAATAAAGTGTTTCCTTTTTCCCCATACTTTTCGTAGTCGTTTAAGCATAATAGTTCCTCGACTCACTTTCATCTCTAGAAATATATGGTGCCTCTTTTAGCGGCATCGGCTTATTTCTTAATACTTGAATCCAAATTCGAATCGCAGAAATTAATACAGCGATTACAACTATCATAAAAATTCCACAAAGCGCTGCATCAATATAATCATTGAAAATAATTTGTTTCATTTGAGCGACATTTTTAGCTGGTGCTAACACTTTCCCCTCATCTAATGCTCCCTGAAACACCTTTGCATGAGATAGAAATCCTATTTTAGGATTTTCATGAAATAGCTTTTGATAACCCGCCGTCATCGTTACAATAAGCAATCCGACAGTTGGAATAAGTGTCACCCAAACATATGCCTTTTTCCCCATTTTGAACAAAATTGTCGTTCCAAGTAATAATGCAATACCTGCTAACATTTGGTTTGCAATACCGAAAAGTGGCCATAATGTATTAATTCCACCAAGCGGATCTACTACCCCTTGGTATAAGAAATAACCCCATCCTAATACGCATAATGTTGTAGCTATCACATTCGCTAATGTAGAATCCGTTTTCGCAAATGGCTTATATACATGCCCTAAAATATCTTGAATCATAAATCGGCCTACACGCGTTCCAGCATCAATTGTCGTTAAAATGAATAGAGCTTCAAAGAGGATTGCAAAATGATACCAAAAGGCCATCATGGCTGTTCCACCTATTACTTGTGAGAAAATATATGCCATACCTATCGCTAACGTTGGTGCACCACCTGTGCGCGATAAAATCGTTTGCTCTCCAACGTTTACAGCAAGATCTTTTAGTTCATTTGGTGTAATAGCAAATCCCCATGAAGAAATAACTTGAGCTGCCTGCGAGACATCCGTACCGATAAGTGCTGCGGGACTATTAATTGCAAAATAAGTTCCTGGTGTTAATACACAAGCTGCAATCATCGCCATCGCCGCTACAAATGATTCCATTAACATTGCCCCATAACCGATTGGCTGTGCATGTCCCTCTTGTTCAATCATCTTTGGTGTCGTACCTGATGAAACGAGAGCATGGAATCCAGACACCGCACCACAAGCAATTGTAATAAATAAGAATGGGAATAGGTTTCCAGAGAAAACAGGACCTGTTCCATCGATAAATTTCGAAACTGCTGGCATTTGTAAATCTGGTGCTACAATTAAAATACCAATTGCTAATCCAACAATTGTTCCGACTTTTAAAAATGTGCTTAAATAATCACGTGGTGCTAAAAGCATCCAAACTGGTAAGGCCGATGCGATAAATCCATATACAATAAGCATAATAGCAATCGTTTCACCGCTAAACGTGAACATGCTTGCAAGCGTTGGATGCTCTGCTACATACTGTCCCCCAATAAGAGACAGTATAAGTAGAATAATTCCGATTACTGACCCTTCACCAACCCGGCCAGGCCTAATGTAGCGCATGTACACTCCCATTAAAATAGCAATAGGAATCGTTGCTGCTATTGTAAACATTCCCCAAGGACTTCCGACAAGCGCCTTTACTACCACTAATGCTAATACCGCTAATAAAATAATCATAATGCCTAAAATGCCTATCATTGCAATAAGCCCTGTAACAGGACCGATCTCATCTTTAATCATTTCTCCTAAAGATTTACCATTCCGTCTCATCGAAGCAAATAAAATTACAAAATCTTGTACAGCTCCAGCGACAACTACCCCAACAATAATCCATATTGTCCCTGGTAAATATCCCATTTGCGCTGCCAAAATCGGTCCTACTAAAGGGCCTGCCCCAGCAATTGCTGCAAAATGGTGCCCAAATAATACCCACTTATTTGTCGGAACATAATCTTTTCCATCGTTTAATGTATGGGCTGGCGTTTGCCGATTATTATCTAAACCAAATACCTTTCTCGCTATAAATCTACTATAAAAGCGGTAAGCAACTGCATACACACATACCGCAGCTACTAAGAGCCACACGGCATTAATAGTTTCACCTTGTGATAAAGCTATTACACCAAAAGCACCTGCGCCTACTGCTGCAATAACTCCCCATAGTAAAATCGACTTCAATGTTTTCACATACAATCCCCCCAATACTATCGCTTAGTGGGATTGTACTAAATTTTCTGAATATTTAATTTGAATCCTCCTTATCATGAAGGATTTTTAGTTTATCATGTTAAAAAATTCGCATTACCTACTATAATTCAATCTTATTTCGAAGTCGTTTCACATAATTACGACTAACTGGAATCGGTTGCTCATCATATTTATCTAAATACAGATTATATGTGCCATTATAATAAGGTTTTAGTTCTTGTACATATGACATATTAATTAAATAACTTTTATGCACACGTAAAAAATCATATACATTTAGCTTATTTTCCAGCTCTTGAAGTGTATATGTTGAAATATACTGATTATTTGTTGTATAAATTGAAACCGTTTTGTTTTCCTTATTTTTGCTTACATATACAATATCTTCAGGGAAAATATACCGAATTCCCTCTTGACCTTCTATCGGTAGTTTTCGCAAATAACTCTTTGCTTTCTCGCCTTGCTCTTTACACATTCTATATAAAAGGAATTGCAAATCTTCCTCACGAAATGGGCGTAGTAAATAATAAAATGCTTGAAACCGAAATGCCGTAATCGACTCTTCTATATCTTCACCCATAAAAATCAATTTCGTATAACAATTTACTTCCCGTAATAAACTCGCATATTCAAAACCAGTTCCATCTAGTAATTTTGAATTCAAGAAAACAAAATCTGGTGTATGCTTTTTCATGATCAATAATGATTCTGTTCCCGTATTCGCTTCAAAACATTCTACATTCCTTATATTTTCAGTAAATTTTTCAGCTAAACTTCTTCGCTCTTCTGCTTCTTCCATGATCAGTAAAATTTTCATTTCTTCAACCACCTAATTCTTTTGTCCATATGTCTTGTTGTATACATTCGCTTTTATAAGAAACATTCCCTTTTTCTTACTATACCATTATTTATCTAAAAAAACAGAAAAAAGGAAACCACAACGGTTCCCCCTACCCTTTCATTCCATTATTTGTAGGAAGTAACACCCACTGAATGCGAAGAAATGAGTGTTACTTCCCCAAAAACACAATTGGTGCTGGCTAATAATCAGTGGAGATAAATCCCTCACCGATTAAACTTTCACCTTATACTAATTCTCGTTGCTTCGTTTCTTGCCCAAGTACAATTACAGCAACTACGCCAATTAAAATTGATCCACAGAAAATCGTAAATATTAGTGATAGTGAAGCCTGTGAAGCAACTAAATATCCTACTAATAGCGGCCCAAGAATACCACCAATACGACCGAATGCTGCTGCCATCCCTGCACCTGTACCACGAATAACCGTTGGATACTGTTCCGGTGTATAAACGTATAATGCACCCCAAGCACCTAAATTGAAGAAGGATAGTAACATGCCTGCTACGATTAATATCGTTAATGACTCTGCCACTCCAAACAAGTAAGCACTACATGCTGTACCGATTAAATACGTAACTAAAACGAACTTACGACCAAGTCGTTCAATAAACCAAGCAGCCGTGAAATATCCTGGCAATTGAGCTAACGTCATAATAAGTACGTACTGAAAACTTTTTATTAAACTAAATCCTTTTAATACCATTACACTAGGTAACCAAAGGAACATCCCATAGTAAGAAAAGACAACAGAAAACCATAGAATCCATAACATAATTGTTGCCTTACGATATTCACCAGACCAAACTAACTTTACATTTTCGATAACAGATGGTCTTTTTTCAGCCTTTTGAAATTTGGGAGAATCCGGTAAATTCCATCTTAAATATAAAGCATATAGTGCCGGAACCGCGCTCAATACCATTGCAACTTCCCAACCATATTTCGGAATAACAAAATACGAGATAAGGGCTGCAATTAGCCATCCACCTGCCCAAAAGCTTTCTAATAGCACAACTATTTTGCCACGTTCATGCGCTTCAACGCTCTCTGATACTAATGTAGATGCGACTGGAAGCTCTCCGCCAAGCCCCATACCAATTAAAAATCGTAAAACAAGGAACATCGCAAGTGTCGTCGTTAAAGCAGTTAAACCACTACCGATAGAAAATAGTAATAATGTAATAATAAAGACTGATTTCCGCCCTATTTTATCTGATAGTATTCCAAAAACGAGCGCTCCGACTGCCATACCAATCGAATTAACGCTGCCTATCCAGCCCATTTCTTGCGTACTTAATCCCCAATCTTTTTGCAGTGCTACCATTACAAATGAAAGCATTCCAACATCCATTGCATCAAATAACCATCCAAGCCCTGCTATACCAAGTAGCTTTCGCTTCGAAATTTCTTTCACCTTGCCCACAAGAAGTCCTCCTTACACAGCTGTCTTTACACATCATTTTACATGTGTGAATTGTATAAGTAAAATACTTTCGTTCAAAAATTCTCCTTCATCATTCCCCAAAAGTAAAATACTTATCACACTATTTGAGGGCAGTAAGACTCCTACCTCAAAATTCAGCTGAAACAAAAAGGTTAAATTGAAGACCAACTGCCATTAAACGTCCAATTGGTGAGGGTTAACCATCAGTGGTGGATGAGCAAAACCTCACTTTATTAAAAATGACCAAATAAAAAAGTAGCGATATTCCGCTACTTTTTCGAACGCATGACTTCTTTTAAAAATTCCGCTAATACTAACTGACGACGCCAGCGCGTTGGATTACTACACAATCTATAAAACCACTCTAAGTTAATCGCTTGAATCCATTTTGGTGCACGTTTTACCTCTCCAGCCCATACATCTAAACTTCCGCCCACTCCAACAGCCATCTTCGTTTCTAAACGATGCTTATTAGTTTGGATAAAATTCTCTTGTCTTGGGAAACCAAGCGCGACAAGTAATAAATCTGGTTTTGCTTCTTGAATGCGAGAAACGATACTCTCTTCTTCTTCTTGTTTAAAGTACCCATCTTGTGTACCCACAATAGATACAGCTGAATATGTCTTCGTTAAATGATCTGCTGCAGCTTGTACAACATGCGGTTTTGCACCAAGTAAGAAAACAGATACCGGTTTATTCTCCTCTGATAACTTTGCAAATAGATTACACATTAAATCAAAACCTGCTACACGTTCCTTTACAGGTGTACCTAACATACCACTTGCTTTTACAACTCCAATACCGTCAGGTGTAATTAAATCTGTATTTAATAATGTTTTATGGAATGTTTCATCCTTTTTTGCACACATAACAATTTCAGGATTTGCTGTTACTACCTGAAAAGTATGAGTTCGCTCCAATTCTAGTTGTCCCTTCAAATATTGGATCGTTTCATCCATTGTCATTGTAGAAAAAGGAACACCTAGAATATCAACCGTTTTTACTTCCATGATTAACTATCCTCTCTATTTCAGTAAAAGTTTTTTATATGCATTATAAGTATCTTCATACAAATTCTTTAGCGAGAAATGAGTAGATGCATGATTATATAAACGATTTCCCATCGCTTCTAATTCACCATTCAACCATTTTTCATAAGCATTTTCTAACGCGTTTGCTAACGAATCTGCATCACCAATCGGTACAATCCATCCATACGTATCATCAACTATTAACTTTTTCATATCACCTACATTTGTTGCAATAGATGTTAAGCGTTGATTAGCCGCCTCTAATAAAACAAGAGGGAAGCTTTCGCTATAAGAGGTTAACAAATTAATGTGTGCAGATGCATATAATTCTTTTGAATCTGTACGAAAACCTAGAAAAATCACCTTATCCTCTAAGCCCTTTTGTTTCACCATCTCTTTTAATTCTGCTTCTATAGGTCCATCACCAAGCAAGAGCACCTTTATATTTGGAATTTTAATTTTTTGTAACGCTTCAAATAAAATATCATGACCTTTAACAGGATGAAGACGCGCTACTTGAACAGCTGTAAATACTCCTTCATCAATGCCAAATTCACTTTTATCATAAGGTTTTGCTGGAGTATTATCATACTCGATTCCATTATAAACCGTACAAATCTTCTCTTCTGGTACACCTAGTTTTATTATGTTTCTCTTAAAGTTTTCCGTAATTGCAAAGAATAAATCTACCTTCCTGAAAGAACGTAAATTTAACTTCGTAAATACCCATCCTTTTAATCCCCTCTTCATAAAATCCAAAGTTGGATCACTGTGGACAGTCATTATCCATTTCGCTTTTATACCTTTTTTCAAGAGGGAGAGATAGAAATTTGCTCGTGCGCCATGTGTATGCACAATGTCAAATTGATTTTCATTAATAAATGCTTTTATTTTTGAAAGAATTGATAGGTCGTACCGAGATGATTGGGTAAAAACATGCACTTGAATACCAAGGTTTCTCGCCTCTCTAGCAATCGCACCTTCTTCAAATACCATTAATTCCACTTCTTCCTTTGAAAATTGAGATAAAAGTGAAATAATATGTGTTTTCCCCCCACCTTCTTCTGCACCAGCATTCATATGCAACACTTTCATTTCTTACATCCCCCATTTTTTCTTTTTATTTACTATAACAAAATAAAAGCTAACATATGCTAGCTTTTATTTTTCTATCATTCAATTTCCAAGTCAACTATTAAATATGCCATGATTATTACTAAGTAGAAACTCACTCCAGGTGCAATTAAAATATGACCAGCCATGAATGAGATACCTAATCCGAGAAGTATTGCTGCAATCATCATTGCATATTTCACTGTGAATATTTGTTTAAATTTAGTAAATATACATGCAATAAATTTAATACCAAAGTATAAGAATGGAATTACAAGTAAAATGAACCCTATGATTCCGAAAGAATAGAACCAATCGTGGAAGTCACGTTCAATTAATTTCGGCTGTTCTTTATAGTTACCAGCATAACCCATTCCTAATAATTTTTGAGACATTGGGGCTTCATTATAGAAATCTTTATACATCTGTTCAAATAATTGACGCCCACTAAAAATAAGAGCTTGCGTTTCTTCTTTCTTCTCCGCTACTTTTTCTTTTGCTTTTTCTTTCTCTTTTTCTTGCTCTGTCACAGGAGGTTTGTGCTCTTTAGCTTCCTCCTTCTTTTTCTCTTCCTTTTTCGCACTCTGTTCTTGTTCAATTAATTGGAAATGGAATCCCATATTTTTCATAAACGGTGAAAAAGGTGTATATGCCAATATGCCTACAAATACAGTTATTGCAAGAAAACCATTTAATAAATAGGCATGTTTCTTTCCATCTTTACGCTGTGTAAATGCCTGAATAAAGCACATAACAACTGCGATAGCCATTGATCCAAAGATTGCTCCTACGCCAACCTTTGTCCCAATTGCAAATAGTGAATAAACAACTAAAATTGAAGGAATCCAATAGTACGCTTTACCTATACTTTTTGTTCTTTCAATTGAATACAAAATAACAATTGGACACATGATGGCTAAAATAGATCCTAGCTCGTTACCTGCATAAAACCAACCGCGTGATCCTAACTTTACCCATTCATAACTATTATAATCTGTTCCAGTAGTAATCGAAGCTACCATGACTACTCCTATAATTAGCGATGCATACGTAACATAGTCACGCATTTTTGAATTTGAATGGCTTTTCTCTTTTAAAGACTTAAATACAAATACATAACAAGTAAGCATAACAAACGGATATAATGCTTTTGCTATAAACTTAATTTCCTCTGTAAGTACCATAGGATCTTTTGTAAGCTTGTTATTTACCAATCCGATGGTGAAGACTATTCCTACTAAGATTATATACAATATATATTTTATATTTCCTTGTTTCTTCGTTTGAATTAAAATATATATCCCGCTTAGGAACATAACGAATAAGCGTGTAATAACTCCAATGGTCGTATCAATTTTTAAAACCATTATACAGAATGCCGTGAGCAAATCTAAAATTGGTTGCAACAAAATAAAGATTAATAGAAAATTTTCAAATTTATTACTTTTACTATTTTCGCTTAACATCTAGAACCTCCATAACTATTACCTAATTTCAATCTATACTGTTAATATTTTTTTCTTATCTCAAATATTTATTATAACATATATTTTTTAATTAAACGCCTCACATTTCTCCCCAGCCTTACCTTATAGAAAAAAGCATATTTGCATTTTCAAGCGCTTTCTTTCCTCATTTTTTCTTTTTTTCTACATGTAAAGAAAATGCGTTGTTATTTACATAACTTTAGTGTATATTTTTTCTCTGGAACATCTTTAGGAGGAAGGGATTACAGCAATGTTATTAATCGACATATTTACGTTTCTTGGCATTATCGCCGCTGCTATTTCCGGTACATTAGTTGGTTTAAAAAAAGATTTAGATTTATTCGGTGTCCTTTGTTTAGCTGTAGCTACAGCGCTCGGCGGCGGTATTATTCGTGATATTATGATCGGTAACCTGCCTCCTGTCGCATTTGTTAAACCCATTTACTTTTTCGTAAGCGTATTATCAGCATTATTTACTTGTATGTTTTTTGAGCGTATCAATAAACTGCAAGTCGTTATTATGCTTTCTGATGCTGTTGGCTTAGGTGTTTTTACAGCTATTGGTGCAAATGCAGCAATGTCACATCATGTTGACGCCTCATTTTTAGTTGTTTCAATGGGAGTCATTACAGGTATTGGAGGCGGTATTTTGCGTGACATTTGCGCTCAAGATATCCCCTACGTATTCCGAAAAGAGATTTACGCAATCGCTTCTATCTTAGGAGCAATTAGTTTCCTAATCACATATGCAATGGGGGCACACGTACTAGCTTTCTATGTTTGTTTATTAGTAACATTTATTATTCGTGTTGTCACTGTAATATATAATGTACATTTCCCTGTTTTCTTTAAAACACATGCTAAAATTAATAAAGGCCATTAAGAGAATTCTACACAGAATTCTCTTAATTTATATACTATTCTACACACTAATATAGAGTAATTGTATATAAAAATATATAATTATATTAGAACCAAAAATGAAAACGCTTTATACACAGGGGGAAGAACGATGCTTCGGTTTTTTAAAAAACATACAAATAAAACAAACGCCAGTATACTTGAATTAAGTAAGGATCAAAAAATCACTTTTAACGTGCCTACTAATTCTGAACTGAAAATTCAAATGGATATGCTACATATTTCAAAAGAAGATTTACAAATCGTAAAGGTACTACAGCCCTTTATTTATGAAGAAATTGATTGGATTACGGAAAAATTCTATGCCAATATTACAAAGCAGCCTAATTTAACTACTATTATTGAACGTTATAGCTCTATTCCAAAACTAAAGCAAACTTTAAAAACACATATAAAGGAATTATTCAGCGGAGATATGCACGAAGATTTTATTGAACAACGTGTTAGAATTGCCAAAAGACATGTACAAATTGGTTTACATAGAAAATGGTATACTGCCGCTTATCAAGAATTATTCCGCTCTATCATGAAGATTTTGCAAACAAAAATTACAACAATTGACGATTTTTCTTATTCTATAAACGTAATAAACAAATTATTCACCCTTGAACAAGAGCTCGTTATTGCGGCTTATGAATCTGAATATGAAAGAATGCAAAAAGAACATGAAAAAGAAAAAGAAATAACAGCTATGACCATTACGCATATTGCAACAGAACTAGCATCTGTATCTGAAAAAACGAGTGCTTCTATTCAACAGTTAACCGCTAAATCTGAAACTATTGTAGAAATTGCCAAAACAGGTACATCATTAGCTACAACATCAGAAGAAAAAGCGAATAAAGGGAAAGAACAATTAAATCAACAGAATAAACGAATGGAATACATTCAAACAAACATGGAAACGATTATTACAGATACTCATGAACTTCTCGATATTTCTAACAAAATTAACGAGATTATAGACATTGTAAAATCAATTGCAGAGCAAACAAATTTGCTCGCACTAAATGCTGCTATTGAATCTGCACGTGCTGGGGAATTTGGCAAAGGCTTTTCTGTTGTAGCTGGAGAAATTCGCAAGTTATCAGAGCAAACGAAAGAATCTATATTCAACGTTACAAAGCTCGTTGAAAAAACAAATGAACAAATTGTTCGTGTCTCTTCTTCAGTGAAACAAATTAGCTCCCTCGTATCTGAAGGAACGGATAGTATGTCTGCAACAGATCAATACTTCCAAGAAATTGTAAAAGACATGTCTAACTCGAAAGAACAGAATAAAAAAATTGAAAATGAGTTAGAAACCATTTCACAAGTAATGAAAGGAATTCAAGACGATTCCTCAAAAATGGCTCTAACAGCTGATAGTTTACAACTAGAACTGAATAGATAGGGTGAAGCTTATGTCAGTAGAGATTCTTCATCTCTGCTGACTCTTAGTCCTCATCTTCCATCCATAAAAAAAGAATCCAAACTGGATTCTTTTTATTTTCTGAAGAATATTTTTTGACAATAAACATAACTCATATAAACACCAAAGCTTTGCAAAATAAACAAGGCTGGCACAATAAGATTGTAATATGCCATATCTACTTGGAAGAGCCTTAACAATACGTATCCGCCAATTAACAAAACGAACAACATATATCCTTCGTTTTGTTGTTTCTTAATAAGAAAGTGTAATAAAGCTATCGACATAAATAATGTTACCGCTATATATATAAGTTTTTCACATTTAAATAGAATAGAATGTATTCCCTCACCTGAGAATTGATTAATTACTGGCTTTAAAAGTTTAAATCTTTCTTCTTCAATCTCTTTTAGCTTTTGATCAATATGCTCTGTTACGTTTTGATTCTTTGTTATTTTTTCCTCATTTTTACTTTTTCCAATTAAAACAGATTGAACATACGTCTCATTTGAAATTGTATATTGTGACATTCCCATTGTCTGAATTCCATAACTCACACCAAAATGAGCACTATAAAATAGAATAAGTATCCCTATCATCTTTAATAGTACTTTTTGCTTCATTGCTGATTGAAAGAGTTCAATTAACAACACATATACAGCAATAAAAATAGGAAGAAATAATCCTATTGGGAAAATCATATTACTGCATGCAAATAAAATTGCTGAAAGTACCCACATATAAGGATGATCTAAACCTTTATATAAAAGTATGTAGCAAGCCAAATAAAATAAAAATATTGCGAGCGATTCTGATGTTAATAAGGAACTCATAAATATATTCGGAATATATAAAGCGTAAAATACAGACGCAATACGGCCGCATTCTTCTCCGAAAACCATTGCTGCAATACGATAAATGAAAAATGCAGTCCCTGTGCAAAATAAAATATTAAATAACTGCAATGCGAATACTGTATCGCCAAATACACGAATAATTATTGATTCATAAATAATAAAAGGTAACTGCGCTATGCTCTCTACGTTATTACCAATTGCAATCTGCTTTGCAGACTCAAACATAGCTTTCATATCACCAATTATTGGAACGTCTACAAATAGAACCATACTAAGTCTCACAATTATAGATGTACTCATAAGAAAAACAAGAAATTGTTTTTCTGTAAAGCGATACTGTAAAATCGATGCCACTAACAACATAAGAATAACAAAAATAACCAATACAATTGTTACACTTGTTGTACTGTCGCCAAAAAATTGTTTACTTGTTTCAAACGCTGACCAACAACTATAAACAAAAAATGCGAGCATCGCACCAATCATTATTTTACTAAAAAAAGACGAAAAATTTGTTTGTATATGCTTCATATGTCCATTGCACCTCTATTTCCATTCATAACAAAACGATTCTATCATGAATAGGTACACAGCTGATAGGGAATTTCTATGACAAATACAGGGTCCTAATTTTTTCACTTGCAATGTAAGCGAATCCTCTTTTACACTACACTTTATATAGTAATAAATTTTCTTTCAGTTACATGAATACAAATACAGAAGTTTTACTAACCCTCTTCTGGAATTCTTTACTTCATTAAATATCTATTGATTTTTAATTTTTTGTACTCCACTTACAATACATGTCATTCTGATTGAAAACAGAAAATAGGGGCTGACCATATGGAAAAGAAATTCATGCGAGAATCCAAAGCAATTAAAACAACACGTGTTTTTCCGAATGATTTAAATAATCATCAAACACTTTTCGGAGGAAAATTATTAGCGGAAATTGATAGTATCGCTTCAATTGCAGCTGCAARACATAGCCGTAAACATTGCGTAACGGCATCTATCGATTCTGTTGATTTTTTAACTCCAATTCACCAAGCAGATTCTGTTTGTTACGAAGCATTCGTATGTTATACAGGAAAATCTTCGATGGAAGTGTTCGTAAAAGTAATTGCAGAGAATTTATTAGCAGGCGAACGTAGAATAGCTGCAACATGTTTCATTACATTCGTTGCATTAAAAGATGGAAAACCTTCATCTGTCCCACAAGTACTACCTGAAACGGAAGAAGAACATTGGCTACACACAACTGGTTCTGAGCGTGCAGAAATTAGAAAAAAAGGGCGTGTAAAAAGCAAAGAAATGGCTGAAGTTTTAACTTTAAGTAAACCTTGGAGTATATAGGCCTTCACCATTAAAACATCTTTTGAGCGAATAGCTATCACATATTCGCTCATTTTTTATAAACAATTTCACACCTTCATACAACCATTACTCCTTTTCACACATATTATGTAATATTTTTATACATACCCGTTCGCTATTAACTTTTTCTAATTGATAAAATCTCATTTATCCCGCTATTTTCGGGCTGTAAAACTACCGTGTAGCAAAGACTTTAGGCGGGAGCCCTGTTGCCCGTAAACGCCCAATTGATGAGTGCTGATAATCAATAGGAAATGTACACCCCCCCACTGATTAAAGTTTCACTTTATAATACAGTTCGATCCCATCAACAGTTGCTTTACAAAGTTTATGTAGGGTACACTTATACGGGTGGTCAACAAACAATTTAAGGATTTGTAAACAGTGTAGAAAACACCTTACACTTCATTATATTGAGAGAATTAACTCTAGTGAAAAAACTGGATTATTTTAATGGAAAGGTGAAATTATGCAGAAATCAATTGCTTCAAATATTTTTTATAAAATACTGCTCAACACGTTTAATATTATACTTCCAATTTTAGTTGGTCCTTACGCATATCGAACATTAGGGGCCAATTCAATCGGAACCGTTAACATTGCTGAAACTTTTTTCAATTACTTCTTCGTGTTCGCCGTATTTGGTGTATATCAATATGGTTTACGTGAAATTAGCTTAATTAAAAACGATAAAAAGAAAGTTTCTAAGTTATTTACAAGTCTCTATGTAATTAACTTCACAACTAGTATTTTAGCTTTATCAGGCTTTGTGCTCTTTAGTTATATTGGATACGGACATGAAAGTTTATTTCCTGTTCTTCTTATTTTCGGTTTTAATTTTATATCTAACATGTTTTATGTGGAATGGTTCAATGAGGCATATGAAAATTATGACTTCATCACTAAAAAAACAGTTATCGTTCGATTAATCTATGTCGTACTTCTTTTCTCTTTCATTCATGGGGTTGACGATTACAAAACATATGCTGGTTTATTAGTATTATCGACATTTTTAAACCACTCTATTAGCTTTATATATGTGAAACGCCAAGTGAAATTTGATTTTTCCGACTTAACAATTATTCCTCATTTAAAACCGTTACTATTAGTCTTGATTTTTTCAAATGCTAATATTTTATATACTCAATTAGATCGTCTTGTTTTAGGGGTATATGTTGGAAAAGAAGAAGTTGCATATTACGTAATGGCTTTTCAAATTATGATGATTATTAATACACTTATGTTAAGTGTTGTACAAGTAACCGTTCCAAGACTGTCTTATTTATCAGGAAACGCGTCTGAAATGGAATATGAGTCTTTACTAAATAAAATTTCAAAAGTATATTTCATTACCCTATTCCCTGCCGCAATTGGTTTAATGCTCATTGCTCATGGAGCTGTTGTTATTTACGGTGGACAACAATTTGCTGAGGCTGGTAATACATTAATTGTTTTCGCCTTCTATATGATTACAGTCGGTATTGAGTCCATTTTATCGAATCAAATTATTTATGTGAAAAAGAAAGAAAGCATTTTAGTGCGATTTTTATTCATTTGTGGATTTATCAACTTGGCATCCAATATTGCATTAATATTCTTCCATATACTTACACCAACAACCGCAATTTTCACAACAACAATTGCGAATTGTTTCTTAATCACATTTGAATATATTTATGTGAAAAAGAAATTAAAAGTGAATTATACGTTATTTGATATACAAAAACTTAAATATCTATTTTATTCCCTAACATTTGTCCCCATAGCATTCGTTATTGATATGATCGTATCTGGACAAATACTACAAGTTATCCTAGTCATAATAACGTGTGGATTAACGTATGCCCTTATCCTCTTTATAACAAAGGATGAAATTCTCTTTTCACTACTTGAAAAGATATTAGCACGATTCAAAAAAGCTTAAACTCAATCTCTAAAAGGAGCTGTTAAACTTGAAATTTTCTTTAATCATGGCTACTTGTGGCAGACGTGATGATATTCTTGACTTACTAAAATCACTTGAACAACAAACTTACAAAAACTTTGAACTTATCGTAGTAGATCAAAATGATACGCCAATCTCTGATTTATTTGATGAATATAAAGATAAATTTTCTATTAACTACATTTATACACCTATTAAAGGGCTATCGAGAGCTCGAAATGCAGGATTAAAAGTAGCAGATGGTGATTTCATCGCTTTTCCAGATGATGATTGTATTTATGAAACAAATGTTTTAGAGAGTATATTAGAAACTTTCAACTCTAATAAAGATGTTCATTTCATCTCGACAAACACTACAAATGTTGAAGGTACAGGTTCTTTAATACACGCACCGAATACAGACATTATTTTAAATAATAAGTATGGATTCATGGGGCCTTCTTTCACACTATTCTTCACAAAACAATTTGTACAAGCTGTAGGTACATTTGATGAAGATTTAGGTGTTGGTTCTGGCACGATTTATGGAGCTGGTGAAGAAACTGACTTTGTACTACGTGGGATGAAACAAAATTACACTGGTTTATTTAGAAAAGATCTGTTCGTATATCATCCTGTAAAAGAGGAAATTATTAATGAACAATCATTAAAACGTGCTATTTCTTATGCTGGTGGTTTTGGTAGGGTTATTCGCTTACACTATGGATTCCCTTATTTCATACGTGCTGTCGCTGCCGCAACATTCCGTATGACACAAAACATTTCTAATGATAAGCGTAAATTCCACGCAAATCGCTTACGCGGTATTGTTCGTGGATATTTAAAATAAAAAATAAGGTGTAACCACTTTTATTAAATGGTTACACCTTATTTTTTTATTTCTCTTGCATCGCTTGTTTCTTGCAAAGCAACCCATCATTCTTTTGTAATCGCATACCTTGCTTGTCAGTTACATTATATATTTTTGAAATGATAGCATTATATCCAAGAATTTAGTATCATGATTCAAGACACTATTTAGAAATGAACGGAGGACATTATGAGCTTATTAACTGTTGAAAAATTAGGCCATACATTTGGTGATCGTACATTATTTAGAGATGTATCCATGCGCTTACTCGCAGGAGAACACGTTGGATTAGTCGGAGCAAACGGTGTTGGTAAATCAACATTTATGAATATAATTACTGGTCAGCTTATCCATGACGAAGGTCGTGTAGAATGGACACCTGGTACAAATTACGGTTACTTAGACCAACATACGATTTTAACACCTGGTCGCACGATCCGTGACGTATTAGCAGATGCATTTTTACCTTTATTTGAAAAAGAAAAAGCTTTAAATGAAGTTGCAGAAAAAATGGGAACTGCTACACCAGAAGAATTAGAGGAACTTCTTGAACAAATGGCAGAAATTCAAGATGCCCTTGAAGCAGGTGGCTTCTATTTATTAGATATTAAAATTGAAGAAGCAGCGCGCGGCCTTGGAATTGATGCAATTGGTCTAGATCGTGATGTTGCGGCATTAAGTGGTGGACAACGTACAAAAGTATTACTTGCAAAGTTACTACTTGAGCAACCAGAAGTATTACTATTAGATGAGCCTACCAACTATTTAGACGTTGAACATATCCATTGGTTAACAAGTTATTTAAAAGAATATCCACATGCATTCCTATTAATTTCCCATGATACGGAATTTATGAATAAATGTGTCGATGTTATTTTCCATCTAGAATTCACAAAAATGACGCGTTATACAGCAACATATGAAAAATTCTTAGAGCTGGCAGAAATCAATAAAAATCAACATATCAATGCTTATGAAAAGCAGCGAGAGTTTATCAAAAAACAAGAAGATTTTATTGCAAAAAATAAAGCCCGTTACTCAACAACAGGCCGTGCAAAGAGCCGTCAAAAACAACTTGATCGCATGGAACGTATCGATCGTCCTGAAACAGCTATTAAGCCTGAGTTCTCCTTTAAAGAAAGTCGTGCAAGTAGTCGATTTGTCTTCGAAGGGGAAAATGTAGAGATTGGATATACACATCCGTTATTACCGAAATTAACAATGACAATTGAACGTGGTGAAAAAATTGCAATTGTTGGATGTAATGGTGTCGGTAAGTCAACACTGTTAAAAACGATTTTAGGTAAGATTAAACCATTAAGCGGAAAAACAAGTCTTGGTGACTTCTTAAACCCATCATACTTCGAGCAAGAAGTAAAAGCTGATAATATAACACCCATTGATGATGTTTGGAATACATTCCCTAGCTTAGACCAGCATCAAGTACGTGCAATGTTAGCGAAATGCGGTTTAAAAAACGAACATATCTCTCGTCCACTGAATCAATTAAGCGGTGGCGAACAAGCAAAAGTTCGTTTATGTAAACTAATGGGTGAAGAAAGTAACTGGCTACTCTTTGATGAGCCAACAAACCACCTTGATGTTACAGCAAAAGAAGAGTTGAAAAAAGCGATGAAAGCATACAAAGGAACAATTCTTCTTGTATGCCACGAACCAGACTTTTATGAAGAGTGGATAACAAAAACTTGGGATGTAGAGAAATGGGCCCAAGAAAATTCTTAATCCCCTAAAAAACATCCCTTTACACTGCTATTTAGCGTGTAAAGGGATTTCGTTTTAAAATAAACATACAGTATGATAAGGAGTTTTTAGTAATGCAACGTACATTCCCCCTAAAGCTTAATATACTTTTTGTAAAGTGCTTATTAGTACTATGTCTAATTATTTCTGCTGCTATAACGTGGCAATCAATAGTCGTAATTCAAGAAAAAACTGACACACATTCCTTTATTATCATCCCGATTATTATTCTAATAGGCCTTCTATTTTTGCTTATTGGCTATATTTCTAATAAGTATATGTCTACATTTATATTTACCGTTTCACTTATTGTTTTAGCTTTTTCTGTTCGATTAATTTGGGTTCTCTACGTTCCAACTCCTATCGAATCAGATTTTTCAGTGATGTACAATAGTGCTATTCAAGCTACTAAAGGCGATTTTAGTTTTGCACAAGATGACTATTATACTTCATGGGTTTATCAACTTGGATTTACAATGTACCAAGCCCTCATTATTAATTTATTCGGTGAAGGGCCTTTCCTTCTAAAACTTTTAAATATAATGTATTGCACAGGAACAACCTTGCTAATTTACAAAATAACTTCATATGTTTTTAATGAATGGTCTGGAAGAATGGCTGGATTACTATATGCATTATATATCCCAAGCATTGTAATGAGCTCATTACTAACGAATCAACATATTGCCACATTCCTATTTTATCTTGGGTTTTATTTATTAATTACAAAAGGCCTAACCCATAAATATATGTGGATTTTTATAGGGATCTCCCTAGCTTTAGGAGATATTATGCGTCCACTTGGCGCTTTAGTTTTGATTGCAGTAGCTCTTTATGTCTTTTTACAAGGTATATTAGGAAAATCAAAACAGGATATTTTAACTTCTATAAAAAAATTGTCTGGGATTTTCATCATTTTTTACCTTGTTCATTACATTATAAGTTCTTCATTTATATCTGCCGGAATTACCCAATATCCGCTATCTAACAGGGATCCTCTCTGGAAATTCACCGTAGGACTTAATCACGAAACAAGAGGTGGATATTCTTCAGCAGATGTAGAATATGTTATGTCCTTTGAGCTTGGAAAAGAACGAGAAGCCGTTGAGAAGAAATTGATTCAAGAGCGACTAGCTGATCCACAAAAGGTTTTATCTTTATTTAGTGATAAATTCACGATTATGTGGGCAGATTATGATTCCGCCCCAGTATGGAGTCTGGCAACACTAAGTAACASAGAGAATGATATGGTTACCTTGCAAGACGACCTTAAGACATACGATAAATATATATATATTACAACTATGTTATTTGGCACGTTAGCAACTTTTTATCTCATACTAACTAAGCAAAACAACACACATTACACACTATTTTTATTATTAATAATTGGCTATATAACGATTCACTTCTTAATCGAATATCAAACAAGATACCGATACTTTATCATCCCTAGCTTTACAATCATTCAAAGTTATGGACTATATGTAGTTTATCGTCTCATGTCTAAAAGAAAGACTACAAAAATATAAGATAAGGCCAAATAAAAAAGGCATGAGCTCGATGCAATACCGAGCTCATGCCTTTTTATTTATATCCTTTTTTTATTGTAAATATGATTAATGCCAAAAGCAGCTAAAAAGATCATAGGTATTGTAGCCGAATAATGATATCTCGGTGCTACTTCTACTATCATTTGTGCCATTGTTAGCCCAATCGTGTATAAACAAATAATGAGAAGTGAAGATTTATTTTTATTTTTTATAGCTACTAACGCCCCGAACAGTGAAGTAGCTAGTAAAAAGTAATAGAAAACATTAGAAATTATAGTATATCGTACTTTATGATCCATAATTGGATCTGCATATTTAACAGCTTGATCATCGTTCCCTAAAAAGATAATAAATTTATCATACATTAGTTTCCCGAAATCTATATCATCGTTTTTTATTCTCTTTTTCGCTTCTTCAAGCATTTGCTTTTGAACGTCCTGAGCACTCCATCCTGGTTGACCACTATAATGATATAGTAATGCTGAATCTCCTGGATTCCATGTTCCTGAAGCTCCCTTATTAAATCCTACATGAATATTGTATCCCGGCACTGTTGCTATCTCTTCACCTAAACGTAATGTTACATAATGATTTACCGCCGAAGACATCATTAAGTATCCAATAATGATAACCCCTACATATGCCACCTTGTTAATAAGTAGCTTTTTATTCCCAATATGCTTTGTATCTATAATAAACATCCATATTGCTAGGGCTATAATTGGCACTGCTGCAATTGGTCTTGCCATATTTATTAATACAAGTAATGCAGCTACTAGAATTGAATACATAAGAACCTTTGCAATCGTTATATTTTCAATTTTATCATAAACAATTATCATAATTGCCCAGGCCAATAACAATATTGTACAATACAACGGTTCTGAAAGTGCAAACATGTTATACATCGTTTGTGATGGCAAGAGAATCCATAAAACACTTGCTGTTATCGCTGTTCTCACTCCACCAATTCTTCTAGCTATAAAATATATTAATCCCATCGATATTGTAGTTAAAACAACATTAATAATTGGCGGAATCATAAAGTTTGCCCCAAATATTTTCAGGAAGATACTTAAGAATGAAGCATATCCAAAAATATGTGGAAATAATGCAACATATCTATCATGAATAACAAAGTTGTCACCTAATGCTTTTGCCGTATTAAAAAAGGCTTCATAATCACCAATCGGATCAATCTTATATGTAAGAATCCACGCTGTTTTCACTGCTACACAAATAATTAGCAGTACAAAAAAACATATTTTTTCATTTACTCTTTCAAGGTATAGCGATCCACTGCTAAGTATAAAGTTTCCAATTGTACATAATAATAAAACTCCAACTAATATCATTACATAATTATATTTTTGAGTATCTGAAAAATAATCAAAAATTAATATTGCAACGAAAAAGCTATAAATGCCGTATATGGCACGTGTAGAAAAGGTTGAAAACAATCCAGAAAAACGTTCCAAAAAAACTCACTCCTTAACATATTTATATGGGAAAACATTATATTTCCTAAAAAAATTACACTACCAGCTACTATACATTAATATTATCATGATTTCCATGTTTGCTTTTATATTTCCTAGTATACCAATTTAAAATAATCATTTTTATTATGAACAGATTTATTTTATATCCTAAAATGATATCTACCCAAAACATATAACATATTAGCATAAACTATGATATAATTGATAGTTGTTATGTACGAACAACCTTTTTACATTCCTGTTTTATTTATATATTTTATAAAGTTGAGGATACTATTATGGAGAAACTCTTAAAGTTTGGTTTAGTAGGAATCTTTAATACACTCATTACAATTATTAGCTTTTGGATATTATTAAAATTCGGGATGAACTACCTTATTGCGAATACCATTGCCTATTTAATTGGTGTTGCCAATAGCTACTATTGGAATAAAAATTGGGTGTTTAAACCTAATAATAAAAGCACGTCAATGTTCTTTAAATTTCTAACTGTAAATTTAATTGTATTGGCTTTTAATACATTATGTTTATTTATATTAGTAGATAAACTTACTTTTAATGCATTAATTGCACAGATCTTCGCAATTGGTGTCGGAATGGTTATAAACTTTGTCCTTAATAAAATTTGGACATTCAACCAAACCGAAAAGGCTACTAATTAAACTTGAACAACTTATTAAAAATACGGAGGATACAACATGCAAAAATTAATTTCGGTTGTAGTTCCTATGTACTTCGAGGAAGAAGTAGCACAGGAATGTTATAACCGTTTAAAGTCCGTTATGCTTCAAAATGATATTAATTACGAGTTTGTCTTTGTAAACGACGGTAGCACAGACCGTACAATGGAAATCTTATCTGAGATTGCAGCAAATGATTACCGTACAAAAATCGTTAATTTTGCACGTAATTTTGGACACCAAATAGCCGTTACAGCTGGTATTGCTGCTGCAAAAGGTGACGCTATTGTAATTATCGATGCAGACTTACAAGATCCACCTGAAGTTATTCCTGAACTTATTGCAAAATGGGAAGAAGGATATGAAGTTGTTTATGCGAAACGTAAACAACGTAAAGGTGAAACTTGGTTTAAACTTTTAACAGCTAAATATTTCTATAAATTCTTAAACTACATGTCTGATATCGATATCCCAAAAGATACTGGTGATTTCCGAATCATCGATCGCAAAGTAGCTGATGTTTTCAATCAAATGACTGAACGAAATCGCTTCATCCGCGGTATGATGTCTTGGGTTGGCTTCCGTCAAACGTATGTTGAATATGAACGCGATGAGCGCTTTGCTGGTGAAACAAAATATCCATTAAAGAAAATGATTAAATTTGCATCAGATGGCATTATTGCATTTTCAACAAAACCATTACGTATCGTTATGACTTTAGGCTTATTATCAGTTCTTATTTCAATAATCGTCTTACTATATACAATTACTGTAAAAATTATTGGCACTGGTACGCAAACAGGTTGGGCATCTATTATGGTTGCTATTACATTCTTTAGCGGTATTCAGTTACTTGGTCTAGGAATCGTTGGCCAATATATTGCTCGTATTTATGACGAGAGTAAAAACCGTCCGATTTATATCGTAAAAGAAACAATCAATATTGAGCAAGAAGAGACTACACAAACAAAAGAAAAAGTGAATGCATAATAAAAAAGGTAACAATGAAAACCATCATTGTTACCTTTTTATATTGTAATACCCCATAATCCTCAAACGAAATTCTTTTAAATTTGGATATATCTCTAAATTAGATAACATTCCTTGAATGACCGGTATCCTTGGATTTTGCAATCTCATTTCTGCCTCCAAAACATCTAATGTAACAAGCAATTCCTCATCTTCTAGTTGATCAGCTAATGTGCGTTTAAAAACAATAATTTCTTTTAAAAAGTGTTCCTTAACCTGCTCCTTACTAAGCTCTGATTTGCAAAGAAATTCCCCAAGCTTTTCTTCATGTAACACAGGTTCTTCCGAAGATTCTACCAATCCATCTACTAAATCATCTACTCTTTTCAAAATAAATGCAGAAACGTAAGATAAGTCAATTTCTGGTGCTTGTAAAATGATTAGTTCTAAATATCCACGGCATATACCTTCTACCATAATGACTAAATCTAATAAATAAGGCATAACCTTTTCACCATAAATAGACAATAAACTATTCCGATAAAATGCATGAGACTCTAACTTCATCCTCATCATAAACTCTTCTACTTCTTTATTAAAAGGTATAGCATTTTCCCTCGCATGCATAATAATAAATTCTTTATGCTTTTGTATATCGTTAAACTGACAACGCAATTGCTTTGCAAATTTTTCACGCGGCAATAACGATTCATTTTCAATATCCAGCATTTTATTTTGAATCTTGTCATAGTAATATCGAAGTGTTGCTAATAAAAGCTCATCTTTCGATTTAAAGTATAAATAGAAAGCTCCCTTAGATATGCCACAAGCTGTCACAATTTCCTGTACTGATGTCGCATTTACACCCTTAGTCGCAAATAACTTCATAGCCATCTCTATAATTAAGCGCTCTTTTTCTTTCATATCATGTCTCTCCTAAATTTAATCTCGCATCTTATTATGAATTTATTATACCATCCCTTTTCATTGACGACTGACCAATCAGTCAGTTATATTATGTATTAGACTGACCAGTTGGTCAATACAATACAAAGGGAGCGCAAACATGAACAAAATTATTAATTTCTCGTTAAAAAATAAGTTCGCAGTTTGGCTACTAACCATTATTGTTACCATTGCAGGTATTTATTCTGGGCTGAATATGAAGCTGGAAACAATTCCTGATATTACAACACCTGTTGTAACAGTAACTACGGTTTATCCTGGTGCTACACCAGAAGAAGTAGCTGACAAAGTTTCAAAACCGATGGAAGAGCAACTACAAAACTTAAGTGGTGTAAACGTTGTTAGTTCATCATCTTTTCAAAACGCATCTTCTATTCAGGTAGAATATGATTTTGATAAAAATATGGAAAAGGCTGAAACAGAAATTAAAGAAGCTCTCACAAATGTGAAACTCCCAGAAGGTGTAAAAGACCCGAAAGTTTCACGTGTAAACTTCAATGCCTTTCCAGTTATTTCGTTAAGCGTAGCAAGTAAAAATGAATCTTTAGCTGCCTTAACTGAAAATGTAGAAAAAAATGTTGTTCCCGGATTAAAAGGACTTGATGGGGTCGCATCTGTTCAAATTTCAGGTCAACAAGTAGATGAAGTACAACTTGTCTTCAAGAAAGATAAGATGAAAGAATTAGGTTTAAGTGAAGATACAGTAAAAAATGTAATTAAAGGATCGGACGTATCTTTACCACTTGGCTTATATACATTTAAAGACACAGAAAAATCAGTTGTTGTAGATGGAAATATTACAACAATGAAAGCATTAAAAGAATTAAAGATCCCAGCTATACCTTCATCACCGAGCGGTCAAGGTAGTCAAAACGCTGGAGCTGGTACACAAACACCGCAAATGAATCCAGCGGCTATGAACGGGATTCCGACAGTTACATTAGATGAAATTGCTGACATTAAAGAAGTCGGAAAAGCAGAATCTATTTCTCGAACAAATGGAAAAGAAGCAATTGGAATTCAAATTGTGAAAGCTGCTGACGCGAATACTGTTGATGTTGTAAATGCAGTGAAAGATAAAGTAAAAGACCTTGAGAAAAAATATAAAGACTTAGAGATTATTTCAACATTCGACCAAGGTGCACCGATTGAGAAATCAGTAGAAACAATGCTGAGCAAAGCTATTTTTGGTGCTATATTTGCGATTGTTATTATTATGCTGTTCCTACGAAATATCCGAACAACATTAATCTCTGTCGTTTCCATACCACTTTCTTTATTAATTGCTGTATTAGTCATAAAACAAATGGATATTACGCTTAATATTATGACACTTGGAGCAATGACAGTCGCTATTGGACGCGTTGTTGATGACTCCATTGTTGTTATTGAAAATATTTACCGACGAATGTCGTTATCAGAAGAGAAACTGCGCGGAAAAGATTTAATTCGTGAAGCTACGAAGGAAATGTTTATCCCAATTATGTCTTCTACCATTGTAACAATTGCTGTATTCTTACCGCTTGGACTAGTAAAAGGTATGATTGGTGAAATGTTCTTACCATTTGCCTTAACTATCGTCTTCGCTTTATTAGCATCGTTACTAGTAGCAGTTACAATCGTGCCGATGTTAGCTCACTCTTTATTTAAAAAAGAGAGCATGAGGGAAAAAGAAGTACATCATGAAGAAAAACCAAGTAAATTAGCAAACGGGTATAAACGCATACTTGCATGGGCTTTAAATCATAAAATCATCACATCAAGCATTGCTGTCCTTCTATTAGTTGGTAGTCTTGCACTTGTGCCAATTATCGGTGTAAGTTTCTTACCATCTGAAGAAGAAAAAATGATCATTACAACGTACAACCCTGAACCAGGTCAAACGTTAGAAGATGTTGAAAAAATTGCAACGAAAGCTGAGAAGCACTTCCAAGATAATAAAGACGTCAAAACAATTCAATTCTCATTAGGTGGCGAAAACCCAATGAGTCCTGGTCAATCAAATCAAGCAATGTTCTTCGTGCAATATGATAACGACACGAAAAACTTCGAAAAAGAAAAAGAGCAAGTCGTTAAAGATTTACAGAAGATGTCTGGAAAAGGCGAATGGAAAAACCAAGACTTCGGAGCGAGTGGCGGTAGTAATGAAATTAAACTATACGTTTACGGAGATAGCTCGGAAGACATTAAACCTATTGTCAAAGATATTCAAAATATCATGAAGAAAAATAAAGACTTAAAGGATATTGACTCTAGTATTGCAAAAACGTATGCAGAGTACACTTTAGTCGCAGATCAGGAAAAACTAAGTAAAATGGGTCTAACAGCTGCACAAATCGGAATGGGACTTTCTAATCAACATGATCGACCTGTTCTGACAACAATTAAAAAAGACGGTAAAGATGTCAACGTATATGTCGAAGCTGAAAAACAAAATTATGCAACAATCGATGACTTAACAAATCGTAAAATTACAACGCCACTTGGTACTGAAGTGGCTGTGAAAGATGTTATGACTGTAAAAGAAGGGGAAACTTCGAATACAGTGAAACACCGCGATGGCCGTGTTTATGCAGAAGTAAGTGCAAAACTAACATCTGATGACGTTTCAAAAGCATCTGCCGCTGTTCAAAAAGAAGTAGATAAAATGGATCTTCCTTCCGGTGTAGATGTTTCTATGGGCGGTGTTACAAAAGATATTGAAGAATCATTCAAGCAACTTGGCTTAGCGATGTTAGCTGCGATTGCCATTGTATACTTCGTTCTTGTCGTTACATTTGGCGGTGCCCTTGCACCATTCGCAATTTTATTCTCGCTACCATTCACAATTATCGGAGCTCTTGTTGCCTTATTAATCTCTGGTGAAACGTTAAGTGTCTCTGCAATGATTGGTGCACTTATGTTAATCGGTATCGTTGTAACAAACGCAATCGTGCTTATCGACCGTGTTATTCATAAAGAAAATGAAGGTCTATCAACACGTGAAGCTTTATTAGAGGCTGGTGCTACACGCCTTCGCCCTATTTTAATGACTGCAATTGCAACAATCGGTGCTCTTATCCCACTTGCATTAGGATTTGAAGGTAGCGGCTTAATTTCTAAAGGACTTGGTGTAACAGTAATTGGTGGATTAACAAGTTCAACGTTATTAACACTTCTTATTGTTCCAATCGTTTATGAAGTATTAAGCAAGTTCAAAAAGAAAAAAGCAAAATAACAAAAAATAACCTCGCAGTTAGCGAGGTTATTTTTTATTCCCAAATACGACTAGAAAATCACCATATCCTTCTCTCTCTAATTCCTCTTTTCGGATAAATCGAAGGGCTGCGGAATTAATACAGTAACGAAGACCATTTGGTCCTGGGCCATCCGGGAATACATGGCCTAGATGTGAATCTCCCTCTTTGCTTCTCACTTCCGTACGCGTCATATTATGACTGACATCCATTTTTTCTTTCACACTTGCTGACATAACTGGCTTCGTAAAGCTAGGCCATCCACACCCGCTATCAAATTTATCTAAAGAAGTAAATAGCGGTTCACCTGAGACGATATCTACATAAAGTCCTTCTTCTTTATGATTCCAATATTCATTTTGAAAGGGTGGCTCAGTTCCATTTTCCTGTGTTACATAAAACTGCATCTCATTGAGTTTTTCTTTTAAATGAGTATTATCTTTTGGCCAATGTTGTTTAATAAAAGCATCTCGTCCCGATCCTTTACGGTATAACTCATAGCGGAATGTATTTTTCTTATGATATCCTTGGTGATAGTCTTCAGCTGGATAAAACGTAGCTGCTGGTAATATTTTTGTAGCAATTGGTTTTGAAAAGCGTCCACTCTTTGCAAGCTCTTCTTTTGAAGCCTCTGCTTTTTTATGTTGTTCTTCATTGTGATAAAAAATTACTGTTTCGTAAGACTGTCCACGATCGTGAAATTGTCCTCCTATATCAGTCGGATCAATTTGTCTCCAATATATATTTAATAACTCTTCATACGGCATTTTATTTGCATCAAATGTAATTTGTACTGCCTCATAATGTCCCGTCGTTTCTGAACATACTTCTTTATATGTTGGACTCTCTTTATAACCACCTGTATAACCAGAAACAACCTTTATAATTCCTTCCATCTCTTCAAATGGCGAAACCATACACCAGAAGCACCCTCCAGCAAATGTAGCTAACTCTACCTTTTCATTTACAGCCATTATTTCACCCCTATTCTATCTTCTGCTTACAGTATGGCATAAAAAACATCATGTTATAAAAGAAAAAGCATCGAACATCGATGCTTTTTCTTTACTTCACCTTATTTTTTCTGGCTTCATTCTCTATTTCATCACTTGTCACATCTAAGACATCTAATAAGAAAATGAAGATTGGAATACCGATAATTAATCCCCATACACCTAAGAAGTGTTCTGAGAAGATTAATACCATAAATGTATAGAAGATCGGTAAGTTTGTTTTTTGCGACATGAACTTCGGATTTAACACGTAACTTTCAAGCGCATGAATTACTGTTACGATAATTAAAATATAAACAACGTACATAATACCGCCAATATTGTAAGCAATCATACAAAGCGGGAATAACGAAATGATAACCCCAGCTACTGGAATTAAACCGAGTAAGAAGATCATTAACGCTAAACCTAATAATTGCGGGAATCCTAATATCCATAGTGCAATAACGGATAAAACACAGTTAACAACTGCAATTAAAAATTGTGCTTCGATTACTTTTCCGAATGAACGTGCAAATTTCTTACCGAAGTACTCAATTTCAGTATAGAAAATTGCAAGTCGGCTTTCTTTAAATTTTGCAGTAAAAGCAACGATCCGAGCTTTCTCCAATAAGAAAAATAAACTTAAAATTAAAGAAAGTAACACTTGAAGGCCAAATTTCCCAACATTCGTAATCGATTTATACAAAATGTCAACGCCTTGTCCTACATATTTCGAAAGTTCCATATGATTGACAGCATTAACTGCATACTTAATTAATTCACTATCCGGTGGGTTTCTTAAAAATACGTTAAATTGATAAATCAATTGTGAAATTTGTATCGTTAATACTGGTAAATATTTAAATAGCGTAATAGCAATTCCACCAATTAACATTACATATAGAAACGCTATAATAATTTTTCGGTTAATGGGCATGAAATGATCTAATTTGCGAGAAATAAACTTTTGGAATCGATCCATTAAATATGTGAGAATAAACGTAATTAAAATTAAATTCAACATACTTTGCAGCCCGTATAACACGAGAGCAAGTATTACTAATACGAGAAACCTCTGAAATCCTTTGCTTTGAAACAGGTTTTTTATTTGCATAATCGACGAGTACTCTCTCCTGTCCTATAAAGTAAAACGTTAATAAGTAGATTTTTTCTCTCTTCTCTACCTTTAATTATTCATTCATATAAAGATTTTTATAAGCTTATTATAGGTCTCTCTTAGCAGATCCTATAGTAGCTTACTTCTTATTTTACAATACAATGACCTAATTCAAAACGTATTCTACACAGTATTAATGAAGATTTAAGGAAACTTACATTTTATTAACATAGGTCTTACCACTACTGTAACATAAAAAGCAAGCTATCAGTAGAAATCTGTCCTACAAATAGCTTGCTTTTCTCGTTTTTTTAAGTAAGTTTTACTATCCAATGAATGGCATAAACATCGGTATGACAACTACAGTTACAACCCCAACTACTGTTACAGCAATACTTGCCATAGCTGCCTCTACTTCACCCATTTCAATTCCTACTGCCACTCCTAATGCGTGACCTGCTGTTCCAAGTGCTAAACCTTTTGCAATTGGATGTTTTACTCTAAATGTTTTTAAGAATAATGCTCCTAATGCGTATACAATAACTGCATTAAAAATAACTGCAAACGATGTAATTGCTGGTATACCACCAATACTTTCAGAGATTGGTAATGCAATTGCTGTTGTTGCTGCTTGTGGTAACATTGAATTCATTACTGCTGTATCTAAACCAATTGCTTTTGCAACAATAAACACGACAATTACTGAGCAAATAGATCCAACCACGATAGCCGATAAAATTTGCCACCAATATTTTTTTAACTTATCCACTTGTTTATATAATGGAATTGCAAACGCGATTGTTGCTGGTTCTAAGAAGAAGCTAATCATTTTTCCGCCAGTATTATATTCTTCAAAAGTAAAGTTACCTACTTTTAGAAAGACAATCCCTAATACCATCGCTACGAATAATGGTGTGAATAAGAAGAATCCTTTTGAATGCTTAAATAATAATGTTCCGATTCCGTATGCGATTAATGAAACGACGATTCCGAAATATGGAGTCATTGTGCTTGCCATGTTCATTCCCTCCTAGCAATATATACTAAATTGGTTACGCAACTTTTCCGTGCTTGCGTCCTTTATTTACTACTTTCAATTCTTTCGTATCTTCTATTTCTTTATCGTCTTTTCCTAAAATAAATTGTGCAAATAATCCTGTTACAGCGAGTAAAATAATTGTTGCGACAACAATTACAGTTAAAATTTGTACAAAATATTGTCCCATTACACCGAGAGAATTAATAACCGAAATACCTGATGGAACGAAAAGGAATCCGATAATACCTGTTAAAGCCGTTCCGAGTGATTCAACTTGTTCCAATTTAATAACTTTTAAACATAATAGGCTAAATAAAATAACTAATCCGATCACCGATGAAGGCATCGGAATTGGTAAATGCGTTGCAATAATATTAGAAACTAACATAATAGCTGAAAATATGAATGCTTGTGATAAGAAACTATATACTTTTTTCGTACTCATTTTGGCCACCTCTTTCGATTTGGTACCTTTATTGTATAAGATAAAAACAAAACTGTAAGCGTTTGCATAGCAGAACGTCAAATATACAAAATTAGTTACAAAAATAGGCAGATGAAATGCAAAAAGCTACTTCTTAAATACGAAGTAGCTTTTTGAGTTCTTTTGCATATGTACGGCTAACAGGTACTTTTGATCCTTCTTTCATAATTAAATTATATGTAGAATTGAACCATGGTTGTATTTCCGTAATATGATTAATATTTGCAATAAAACTGCGATGGACACGCATAAAACTTGCTTGTGGCAACTTCTTTTCCAAAATTACAAGTGTATCGTGTGTTACATACGTTTCTCTCATTGTTTTTACTGTCACTTTTCCGTCCACAAGTCCTACATATATAATATCTTCAATATTCACGAGTACAATCGATTCTTCAATTGGTAATGCTAATTTATGCATCTCGGTCGTTACGTCTACACTCTTTACCTCTTGATTTGTTTCTAATTTTATTTGTTTTTGCTTTTTATATTTCTTTAATGTCTGTACGATACGTTCTTCATCAAATGGTTTTAAAATGTAGTCTAACGCGTCTACTTCAAATGCTTGCAGCGCATATTGATCATAGGCAGTAGCAAACACAATTGCAGGGGGATTTTTCATCTTCTTTAATATATTTGCGATTTCAAATCCGTTATCATCAGATAGCTGAATGTCTAGGAAAACAATATCTGGTTTGTTTTTCATTAATTCCTCTAATGCATCCTCTACACAATCCGCCTCACCAATTATCTCTACTTCTTTCGTTTGCTCTAATAAATACTTCAATTCATCACGTGCTAACATTTCATCGTCAACTACTAATACTTTTAACACTCCGTTCTTCCTCCCCTATTTTTTTAGGAATAACAAAAGTAATCTCTGTTCCCTCATTTAATTCACTTTCAATTTGAAGCATTGTCTCTTTCCCAAATAACCCGATAAGTCGTTCATTAATATTATATAAAGCTGTTCCAGTCCCTTTCTTTGACGACACTACCATTTTTCCTAATTGTTCTAAGCGTTCTTCCTCAATTCCTTGTCCATTATCTTTTACTTCGAAGTGAACCATGCCCCCTTTTTCAAAAACATGCACTTCTACTTCGCATACTGGCTGTTTCTTCGGAAAAGCATGTCGCAACGCATTTTCAACCAACAGTTGAAGAACAAATGGTGGTACTAATGTTGTCTTTAACTCTTCCTCAATATACATCTTTACTTCATACTTATTTGGGAATCTTGCTTGTTCTAGTGATAGGTATGCCTGTACATGGTTTAATTCTTGTTCTAGTGGAATCAACAACTGACGTGCCCCTTGCAAATTACAACGAAAATACACGCTAAGCTGCAATAATAACTTCCTTGCCTTTTCTACATCTGTTCGGCATAAAGCTGATACGGTATTAATCGCATTAAATAAAAAATGCGGATTGATTTGTGCTTGTAACGCTTTTATTTCGGCATCTTGCAATAACTTACTTTGTAACTCTGCTTCACCTAACTCAAGCTGCGTGGAAAATATTTTTGCTAATCCTTCTGCAAGTTCCTCTTCAACACGACTTAACTGGTTAGGGTTCTTGAAATACAGTTTTAATGTCCCTATCGTATTTTCATGTGAAGTTAATGGAATAACAATAGCTGCTTGCAAAGGACAGCCTTCATGTTGGCAATTAATAACCTCACGTGATTTCGCTTTCATTATTTTCCCTGTATGTAAAACCTCTTTCGATAAACCTGTTATTAAACTGTGTGAAGGAATATGATGATCTGATGCCAATCCAACGTGAGCTAATATTTTCTCTGTATCTGTTAAGGATACCGCATCCGTTCCCGTAAAACGGTGAATAATTTGTGCCACATGTTTACAAGACTCTTCTGTTAATCCCCTGCGAAAATATGGTAATGTCTTATCAGCAATTCGTAATACTTTATGCGTTTGCAGAGCTTTCGCGTTTTCTTCCTGACGCAAAATAGCTTGTATCATTGAAAGTAAAATAAAACTTCCGAAACTATTTACAAGGATCATTGGTATCGCAATTGTTTTCACGATACTAGTTCCATCCTCTACGACTAATAGGATCATAATCATTTCTAAAGAAACAATAAACACGCTTAAAATCGCTGAAAATTTAGGCGTAATTGCACGATTATATTTTTTGAAAATGTGTCCAATATACCCAGTTATAACACCTGCTAAAATTGAAGAGATTGCACAACTTAGCGCTGTCGTCCCGCCAAGCATATAACGGTGAATACCAGCAATCGATCCTACTCCAATTCCGACGATAGGACCACCAAGCAATCCACTAATTCCAACACCCATAATACGTGTATTCGCAATTGTACTAGATGACGAAACACCTTGTAGCCAATTTTCATTCATAATTGTATTCCCCGCAATTTCAATTCCCGTGTAATTGCTGACAATTGTAAACACTGAAAAAATACAAATAAGCTTAAGCTTATCTACATACCCATCTTGTCTATGAAGAAGGCGCCTGAACGTTCTAATATGAGAAAGTAAAAATCCTAAAATAACAATAAGTCCGACACGTTCAATCATCATAAGTACTAAATTTAGCATCTGTGATTCATTCCTTTTTATATGAGTTAGTTTTATTATGGGAAAATAATGAAGTGGGCGTCAAGAAGAATGCAATATCTTTTGAAATATTTTACACATAACTATCCCCTCTTTATTTGACAACCTAATAGAAGAGTGCTAAAAATAAAGTAATATAATACAGTCCTTTAACCCAACCCCGTGAGGTTGAGAAGGAAGTCGGAATATACTATACGTATGGTCTTTTTTAGAGATACGTATGCTTTTTTGGCCTTCTCATCATATCAGGTGAGAAGGCCTTTTGTTATTCTTCCATAGCGACTGTAGAAGAAAATAAGGAGGAGTAATGATGAACGTTACTACTGATGTACAATCAACAACAGAGGAAACGAAGGAGAAAAGATATAAAACATTGTTTGGTTCTGCGCTAGGATATGCAGCAGAAGGTTTAGATATGTTGCTCTTATCTTTCGTACTCGTCTACATTTTAAAAGAATTTCATTTGAGCCCTGTTGAAGGTGGAAACTTGACATTAGCTACCACAATAGGAATGCTAATCGGGTCTTATTTATTTGGATTTATTGCTGATTTATTTGGGCGTATCCGTACGATGGCCTTCACAATCTTACTATTTTCACTCGCAACAGCACTTATTTATTTCGCAACAGATTATTGGCAATTATTAATTCTTCGCTTTTTAGTTGGAATGGGAGTTGGTGGTGAATTCGGGATTGGAATGGCCATCGTAACTGAAACATGGTCTAAAGAAATGCGCGCTAAGGCGACATCCGTTGTTGCACTTGGATGGCAATTTGGCGTACTAGTCGCTTCACTCCTTCCAGCATTTATCGTCCCGCATTTCGGATGGAGAGCTGTTTTCTTATTTGGACTCATTCCCGCTTTATTAGCTGTTTACGTCCGCAAAAGTTTAAGTGAACCGAAAATATGGGAACAAAAACAACGATACAAAAAAGAATTGTTACAAAAAGAAGCTGAAGGTAATTTAACAACTACCGAGGCAGAACAACTAAAGCAAATAAAAAAGTTCCCACTTCGAAAGTTATTTGCCAATAAAAAAGTAACGATAACAACAATCGGTCTTATTATTATGTCATTCATCCAGAACTTCGGATATTATGGAATTTTCACATGGATGCCAACTATTTTAGCGAATAAATATAACTACACATTAGCAAAAGCGAGCGGTTGGATGTTCATCTCTACAATTGGCATGCTAATTGGAATTGCAACTTTTGGTATTCTAGCTGATAAAATTGGTCGCCGTAAAACTTTTACAATCTATTATGTCGGTGGTACTATATACTGTCTCATTTACTTCTTCTTATTCACAGACTCAACATTATTGTTATGGGGAAGTGCATTGCTTGGATTCTTTGCCAATGGCATGATGGGAGGATTCGGGGCAGTTTTAGCCGAAAACTATCCTGCTGAAGCTCGCTCTACAGCAGAAAACTTTATTTTCGGTACAGGACGTGGTTTAGCTGGATTTGGGCCTGTTATTATCGGCTTACTTGCTGCAGGTGGTAATTTAATGGGAGCATTATCTCTCATCTTCATTATCTATCCAATCGGTTTAGTTACGATGTTATTATGTGTTCCAGAGACGAAAGATAAAGTATTAGAATAGATTGAAAATGTACAGAGTATGAACAGTAGTTAAATAAATAGCAAAGAGGAAGCATCTCAAATGAAACGCTTCCTCTTCTTATATAAATACAATTATTTATTTTGATTTACTAGCTTTTTGGAACAAGAAGCTAGTTTTATCTTCTTCTTTTACAATACCTTGTTTTAACGCTAATTCCCCTGCGACTTTAGGCGCTAGCCATAGCATCGGGAATAACAGAATAGATACTGGAACAGCCGTCACTACAATGAAGGATTGTAAGGCGTTAATACTTCCCTCACCCATATATAAAAGAATCGCCGCAACTGCGCCCATAATAAGCGACCAAAAAACTCGCAAACTAATTCTAGGATCTCCATCTCCAGTCACTGCCATTGAAATCGAATAAGCCATTGAATCTCCTGTTGTTACTACAAATAAAATTGTTAATAAAAGAAATGCAGGTCCAATAATATTAGATAGTGGCAGTTGCTCTGTAATTGCAATCATAGCCGCTGGCATACCAGATTCACTTAATGCCACCGAGATAGAACCAGGATTCATTAACTCATAAAACACACCTGATCCCCCTAGTATAGTAAACCAAAACGTTGTAATAATAGGTGCAATAATTCCAATTGCAACGATGATTTCTCGGATTGTTCTTCCTCTTGAAATTCGGCTCACTAAAATTGCCATCATCGGTCCATATCCAATAAACCATCCCCAGAAAAAGATTGTCCACGACCCTAACCAAGCTGTATCACCACGATATGTGCTCATTGGAATAAATTCATTTATATAAAATCCAAACGAAGAAACAAATGAATCGATAATAAATCCACCTGGTCCAAACAGTAATACGAATACCATTAATAAAACTGCTAACCTAACATTTAAATTACTTATAATTTGAATCCCTTTATCAATTCCCGTTACCGCAGATATAGTAGAAACAGCTACTACACAAACAATAATAGCTAATTGAGTAGTAAACACATCAGGAATGTTAAACAATGCTTGTAACCCATAACTTGCTTGTAGTCCTAAAAATCCGATTGGACCAATCGTCCCTGCAGCTACCGCAATAATGGCAAATACATCGATCATTGTTCCAAGCCAACTCTTTCGCAATCTCTCCCCAAAGATAGGATATAAAAGCGTTCGAGGTTTTAACGGCATATCTTTATGATAATGCCCGTACATCATAACTACCGCACTAATTGTACCTAAAATCGTCCAAGCCAGGAAACCCCAGTGCATATAACTTTGTGCTAAAGCAGGCATTACCGCTTCTTGCGTCCCAGCAGTTATACCTTCATGTATTGGTGGCACCGTCATCAAATGGTACATCGGCTCTGCGGCTGCCCAAAAAACGCCACCTCCAGCAAGTAATGTAGACATAATAATAGCGAGCCATTTTGTCGTACTAATCTCAGGTTTTTCTAGCCCCCCAAGTTTAACTCTCCCATATTTCGAAAATGCCATACACATTGCAACAACAAATGTACCAATTAATAAAACTTGCCAAAAGGCACCAAAATATTTAATTGAAGCTGCAAAACTGCTATTAATGACTCCCTCTACGTAACTTTTATTTAAAATAACTGCAATTACAAATAATAAAAGTGAGCCACCACTAATAAGAAATACAGGCCAATCCGTTTTTCGACTCTTCATTCTCATTTACACTTCCTCCTTCCTCAGCAATCTAAAAAAACAACTTTATTATGTTTTATTGTTTACATCCAAAACACAATGATTATATAAGCATAATAATTCATCAATTTTCTACACACTTATGTTGTCCCTAAAAATATGCTAAATCCCTTATTTAAAAGAAATTTTCTATTCCTATTACATAAAAAAGCAAAACAAAAGACCTTATATTTCTATAAGGTCTTCGAAACAGAAATTTGATTATAACATAAGGAACTCCTTGGTTCAAAAAGCTCCTTCCAAAAATAACCGAGAGTAAAGGCTTCCATTTGCTACGTAACAGTAATTAAAAAAAATTATAATTTGCATAAAAAAACTATACTAGCTATTATTTATGAAAGAAATTTGGCTTCAAAATTTCATTTGGATACGGTTTATGATAAATATGAGTGGTAGCTGGCGACAACGGTGGAATGAGCCATACCCAATTACCTGTTACAACCCGTCCACATGCCGCTTCCTGCTTCTCAAATTGTTGAAATTGTTGCGCAGCTGTATGGTGATCCACAATACTAACTCCTTGTTTTTTAAAAGAATGTAAAACAGCCACGTTTAATTCAATTAGCGCCTTGTCTTTCCATAACGTACCGTTTCTCGATGTATCGAGCTTCATCATCTCCGCAACAGCCGGCAGTAAATTATAACGATCATGATCCGCTAAGTTACGAGCCCCAATCTCCGTCCCCATATACCATCCATTGAACGGAGCGGCTGTATAGGAAATACCGCCAATTTCTAAGCGCATATCTGAAATCATTGGAACCCCATACCATTTTGCTCCTAAAGATGAGATTGGGTACTCTGGATGTTCAATTGGTACCTCTTTCACTTCTTTTTTTGGAATTTCTTTATATACAGGTTCTTTTCCATCGACAGAAAAAACAAGTGGCAATACATCGAAATTCGTACCTTCTCCTCGCCAGCCAAGTTCCTGGCAAAAATCCGTAAACGCAGTGGAATGAGAGTCACCAATCACTCCCATTTCTGTTTTATACCCTGCATACCGAATCAATTGGTGATTATAAATTCGTATATTATTTTCTTCACCTTGATATTGCTTAAAAATTGTAATTGTCGGTTTAACTTTCCCATCGTTCGTTGCATATTTAATATGATGAATTAATGCGTTGTATACACCTTCCTCATCATTTACTTCACGTGCATCTAATATGTGCATCTTACTCCAAAATAGTCTTCCGATACATCGATTACTATTGCGCCATGCCATTCGCGATCCATGAACAAGTTCTTCAAATGTATGCTCATACGTCCCCGTCTTCTCTATCTCAACTTGAATTTCTTTTATTCTCTCTTCTATGAATTGTTCTTTATTAAGCTCTTTATAGCAAACCGTAATAAAATGACTCGCTTCCTCTATTAATTGTTTCGTTTTACTCATAAACGATCTCCTTCTATTTCAACAAAACGTTACTACTTTACAGTATAAGCAAAAAGAATAAGAGTCACAAATGAAAGTCGAAGTGTTACTTTTATTGTAATATTTTTCAGAAAATTAAAGAGATTACTATTGACTTGTATAAAAAATAGGTGTATTTTTGACTCAGGTAAATTATTTTTACCTAGACCAACTTTTTAATGAGAAAGGAGGGAATGTTATGTCTTCATTTCAATTGCCAAAGCTTTCATATGACTATGATGAACTAGAGCCATATATCGATAGCAACACGCTTTCTATTCATCATGGAAAGCACCATGYGACATACGTAAATAACTTGAATGCCGCTTTAGAAAACTATACGGAATTACATAATAAATCTTTAGAAGAGTTACTATGTAATTTAGAAACTTTACCAAAAGAAATTGTTACAGCTGTCAGAAATAACGGTGGTGGTCACTATTGTCATAGTCTTTTTTGGGAAGTAATGAGCCCGCGAGGTGGCAGTGAGCCTAATGGAGACGTTGCAAAAGTAATTGATTATTATTTCAATACCTTTGACAACTTAAAAGATCAACTTTCCAAAGCAGCTATTAGTCGTTTTGGAAGTGGCTATGGATGGCTTGTTCTGGACGGTGAGGAACTTTCCGTTATGAGTACACCCAATCAAGATACACCTTTGCAAGAAGGTAAAATTCCATTACTCGTCATCGATGTATGGGAACATGCCTATTATTTAAAGTATCAAAATCGGCGTCCAGAATTTGTTACCAACTGGTGGCATACAGTGAACTGGGACCAGGTAAATGAAAAGTATTTACAAGCAATGCGATCACAAAAACATTAGTCGTGCGTATAAGGTAAGTTTGGTAATGTACAATTAGTATTGTCGAAATCCTCCAGAATCCCCCGGATTGCCACCGGGGGATTTATGATTATTTCATTGCATGTATGTAATAACGTAATACTTGTTCTATTTCTATTTTCAATTCTCGGAACGGGAATCCTAATTCACTAGCTTTTCCATTATGTAATGTACAATTAATCACTTCATTATAAGGTGCTACATTATCTCCTACTTCTTGAACGAGTGCTTTTATTCCCGTATTTTCTTCTATGAAATGAATAACTTCTCGAGTAGAAACTACCCCGTTGCTACAAGCATTAATTGGCCCTTCTATGTCCTTCATCCCGCACCAAGCTAAAAATTCTCCTGCTTCTTTTTCATGTATAAATGATAACTCTCCATCTAGATTATTCACGGCGACAGGTTCTTGCTTCACAATATGTTCAACGTAAAATTGTAACCTTTTCGTATAATCGTTTTCTCCAATAACAACTGGAAAACGTACTGCAACAACTGGGAATGTTGCTTGTTGAAATGAAACCGCTTCGGCTAATCTCTTTCCTTCACTATAAGTAAAATCCTTCCTACCACCATACGTAACGGCATACTCGTACGGATTAAAGTTCTCTTCTAATAAGCCTAGTGCTGGCTCGTAAACAGCCATTGAAGATGTCATAATGTATTTCTTCGTTTTTCCTCGTAACACTCCACATACTATCTTCGCCGCATTCGAGCTATAGCATAAATTATCGTATACGATATCATAACTTTTATCTTTTAGACGCTCAGCTAGTTGTTTTTCGTCTTCTCTATCTACAATCAATCTGTTTACTACACTTCCAAAAGAATCTTCAGTAATGCCTCTCGTCGCAATTGTTACATCGTGTCCAGCTTGCAAAAGTGCTTCTACTAAATGTTTACCAAAAAATCTTGTTCCCCCTAGCACCAATACTTTTTTCAAATTCATCATCCCCATTTTGATAAATTGTAAAATACTACCTCTCTATTATAAATGCTAATATAGAAAAAGCATGGAATTCGTTTAACGATTCCATGCTTTTCTACAGAAAATATATTAACGTACTCGATATTTATAAATACAATAACAGAAGTATAAAATAGAAATTACGGATACATAAACCCATAGTTCATATACGAATCCCTCTCCCCATACTCCCATAAAATAAAAGAGTGAAGGCAACGTCAATGTTACCCATGATTGTACGAAGGCAATTCTTCCAAGATATTGATTGATATTCTTCTTTTGTGTATTTAATACAAAGAATAAATACCAAAGTAATGCCCACATAAACCACGTTAATGCATTAACAACATCGTGAAATTGAACAAATGAAACAACCATATAGAATAAAGCAATAATTGCTACCCAAATACAAAACCAACCTAAACCGCTACTATCCATTCCTTTTATAAAGGTAACACCTACATATAAATAGGTTAATCCAAATAAGAAAGTAGCTGCATATGAATACACTGTCCAATTACTTTGGTCAGAAATCATGATCAAATAGAACGGAATAATAATTTGTAGTGCACCCACAAATAAATTAAAAACACCCGCACTTTTCATCTCTGCTTTCCCTAATATAACAAGACTATTTAAAAATAAAGCTGCACCCGAAAGTAATAATCCTACGTACCCCATATATCCTCATGTGAAAACCTTACATTTTCACACTGTACCCTCCCCGTCTTGTAAAAATTATATTATTCCTTATTCTCCTTCTTACTTACAACTACATACGAAGTTTTTTCGAAAATAAGTCAGACTTCCTACCTTAAAAAACAATAGAAAAACCCTTTTCATACATTTTATACAGTAATGATGTCAATCAAAATATATCACGCAATAAAAACGCTTTCAATAATACGTAATTCAAGCAAAAAGCTAACAAGATTATTTGATTATAAACGCACTTTAACAATGATACAAGTATTGGAATACTTTTCAATAGAACCGGTTGCTATTCAAATGCTATGGTCAGTAATATTTTATTACATTCTCTTTCCTAAATTGAACATATTACTGACCTCAAGCAACATAATAAAGAAAACAATTTATTATATACATAAAATATCCTACAAATTAATAAGAGAATGCTTTACTAACTACCTTAAATCATTTGATAGCCGTTTTTATTATTTACCTGCCATCTCCAAGAATCTACACACATCTCTTCTAACCCATATTCTGCTTCCCATCCTAATTCTCGTTTCGCTTTAGATACATCAGCAAAACATACTGCTACATCACCAGGACGACGCCCTATCACTTTATAAGGTATTTTTTTACCTGAAACCTCCTCAAAAGCCTTTATCATCTCTAACACACTATACCCTTTACCTGTGCCAAGATTATATGCCTCTATTCCTTTCGTCTCAAGTACTTTCTCAAGTGCCTTTACATGTCCTTTTGCAAGGTCAACAACGTGAATATAATCACGGACACCTGTCCCGTCTTTTGTTGGATAGTCGTTTCCGAATATATTTAGTTCCTTTAATTTACCTAC
Organism: Bacillus sp. 01N45; assembly: GCF_056399205.1. NCBI lineage: Bacteria > Bacillati > Bacillota > Bacilli > Caryophanales > Bacillaceae > Bacillus > Bacillus sp. 01N45. The sequence goes on along the minus strand of NZ_JBFTQW010000006.1, from coordinate 47,032 downwards.
CGCCACCTGCGTTACATATGGCATTAAATTATTCGGAATCCCATTTGGATCTTCTCCAATACGACCACTTTTATGTGCTCCGAAGGGATTGAAATAACGAAGTAACGCAATACTCCATTCATCATCAGCTTTTGCCACATCACGCATAATTTGCTCAATCATTAATTTTGTTTGCCCATATGGATTTGTCACACTTAGTGGAAATTCTTCTGTAATTGGTGACGTTTTTGGAATTCCATATACAGTTGCAGATGAACTAAAAATAAACTTTTTAACATGATGTTTCTGCATCACATCACATAGTACGATTGTACTTATTATATTATTATAATAATATGTTAGAGGAATTGTAGTCGATTCCCCCACTGCTTTAAATCCAGCAAAATGTATAACCGCTTCAATATTATTTTTCAAAAAAATCTCATTCATTTTTTCACGATTTAAAACACTTTCTTTATAAAATTCAAATTGTTTTCCTGTTATTTCTTTTACTCGATTTAAGGACTCGATTGAACTATTTGAAAGATTATCTACGACTATAATTTTATAATTATTATTTAATAATTCTATACACGTATGACTACCAATATATCCTGCTCCACCTGTTATAAGTATCGCCATATATATAGTCCCCCACTTATTATTAATTATAAAATTTTATAACCTCAATACAAATCTATCCTACCACAAAAGACTGATAATTTAGAATATTTATTTCGAATTATTATTTATATAAAAAAGAGCCGCATAACCTTTACGTTATGCAACTCTTTAACATACATATGTGTCTATATCTTTATTTATTAATCAAGAAAAAATAAAAATCACTCGGAAATTTCATCTTGTTAAATTACGTAGCAATATACACTTAAAAAGTGGGCAAGGCTTCCCAATAACACGAACACGTGAAAAATTTCATGATGCCCCATATGTTTAAACTCTAACCATTTTGGCTTTGTTCCATAAATAAATCCACCGATTGTATAAAGAATGCCTCCAAGCACTAGAAGCACGATACCTCCTGCACTTAAGTTAGCAGCTAACGGTGCAAAGAACAGAACAATTAACCAGCCCATTGTAATATAAATTGCTGTTGATAACCATCTCGGGCAACTAAACCAAAACATTTTAAAAACAATACCACAAATGGCAGTTGCATAAACTAAACAAAATAATAATAAACCGTTTGCGGAATGTAATGTAATTAAACAAAATGGTGCATATGTACCTGCAATCAATATAAAAATCATAGAGTGATCAAGCTTCCGAAAGAAATAAATAACACGTTCACTGGCTACAACACTATGATATACAGCTGATGCTGTATACAGAACCATCATTCCGATACCAAACAAAATAACAGCTGTAATTGCCGYAAAAGATGGCATCTTAATAGAAACTTTTACAAGCATAGCTAATAATGCAATAAATGATAATACAGCTCCTCCCAAGTGGGTAAAAGCATTAACTGGTTCTCTTACATAAGCATTCATATATACACCCCTCATATAATTACATGTAGTTTCAATAACTACATGTAATTATATACGTATTATTATTAGAGGTCAACATTTACAATTCATTTGTTTCGTAATACCATATTTAGAGATAAACTAAACATTATGCTCCACTAAGTTATAAAAGTGAGGGGTTCTACGTGGAAAATATAAATAAACTGCTTGAAACATTATATTTAGAAAAAAACATTACGCTTGAGGATATTCCAAATGTCGACTTGTATGTAGACCAGGTTGTCCAATTATTTGAAAATACTTATTCGGATACAACAAGAACCGATGATGAAAAAGTATTAACAAAAACAATGATTAACAATTACGCAAAAGGGAAACTGTTTATTCCAATCAAAAATAAAAAATACTCAAAAGAGCATATGATTTTAATCAGCTTAATTTATCAATTAAAAGGAGCCCTTTCCATTAATGACATAAAAAGCTCCTTAGAAAATATAAATGAATCCTTATTAAACGATGATTCATTCGAATTAAATACATTATATAAAGATTATCTTTCTCTTACCGAAAAAAACGTCGAAAGCTTTACACAAGACGTAAATAATCTTGTTTCAGAAGTAAGTGAAATTTCTTCCTTAGAAGATCCGAATCTAGAGAAATTTTTATTACTAACATCATTTGTGTCGATGAGTAATATGTATAGGCGCTTAGCTGAGAAGTTGATTGATGATTTAAAAGAATCTTAAATAAAAAAACTATCCACCTATTATAGTGGATAGTTTTTTTGTTTACTTAATTGCCTCATGAACTTTTAATTGTTTACCTTTTATCGTTGTATTTCTCATAACCTTTAAAACAAGTGGTCCTTTTCCGTTTAATATTTCAACATACGAAACATTATCTTGTATTGTAATAATACCTATATCATCAGCAGAAACACCTTGAATTTTAGCAATTGTACCAACGAAATCTACCGCCCTAATTTTCTTTTTCTTTCCGCCATTAAAGTACAATTTCATAATTCCTTTGTTTAGGTCTGCATTTTTATCTTTCTTTATAATTGGTTTAGCATATATTTTTTCTTCAAATACTGCTTTCTCTTTTATAACTTCTTCTTTTGAAGGTGCCAGTTCCTTTGGAATTTCAAATCCGATATATTCCTCAATCTCTTCTAAAAATCTATTTTCATAAGGCGTTATAAATGTAATAGCTTTTCCATTATTACCAGCTCGTCCCGTCCTTCCAGTACGGTGTACATAGCTTTCTTTTTCTAATGGAATATCGTAATTAATAACATGTGTAATATTATCAATATCAATTCCTCTCGCAGCTACATCAGTTGCTACTAAATAACGGAACTTTCCTTTTCTAAAATCATCCATAACTTCAAAACGATCTTCCTGCACCATACCACCGTGTATTTTGTCACAAGGATAATTAACTCGTTTTAGCTGTCTATATACATGGTCTACGTTTTCTTGTGTACGACAAAAAATAATGCAACTGTCTGGATTTTCAATCATAGTTACATCCTTAAGAAGTGAAAGCTTCTCTTCTTCCCTTACTTCAAAAAGGGTATGTTCAATTTTATCTGTTGTAATCCCAGCTGCTTTAATTTCAATATGAGTTGGTGCATTCATATATGTACGGGATAACTTTTCAATATCTTCCGGTAGGGTTGCTGAAAATAGCATTGTCATTCTTTTTGTAGGTAATTCATCAATAATTGCCTCTACTTGATCGATAAAGCCCATATTTAGCATTTCATCTGCTTCATCAATCACTAAATATTTCAATCGATCTAAAGAAAGGGTCCCTTTTTCAATATGATCCAACACACGTCCTGGGGTCCCCACTACAATATGCGTCTTTTGCTTTAACTCTAATTTTTGACGTGCAAATGGAGATTTACCATAAATTGCAGCAGCTTTAATTCTTTTGAATCGCCCTATATTCGTAATATCTTCTTTCACTTGAACAGCAAGTTCCCTCGTTGGTGTTAAAACTAATGCTTGTGGTTTATTCTCTTCCCACTCTACCATTTCACAAAGTGGTATTCCGAACGAAGCCGTTTTTCCACTTCCCGTTTGCGACTTTACAACAAGATCCTTCTTTTGCAATGCAACTGGAATAACCTCTCCTTGCACTTCTGTCGGATACTCATATCCTAAACCAGTAAGTGCTCGTCTTACTTCTTTACTTAATGCATAATTACTAAAGCTTTTTTTACTCATATATTAACCTCATTTGATTTTATATTTAACCTATTATGTTCTTCATACCTCACTTTAGACTATAGTAAGATACTATATTAATCCACTGTTTTCAATTCGTTTCAACCTAAATTTATCTAAGTATAATTTTAAAATAGGAAAAGGCAGCCTTAATAATAAGTCTGCCCTATCTATACTGTATTCATTTTTACGGAACTAATTTTTTCACAACTGGTATTCTTTGCAATACTAACGTAATTACCAGACTAAGAACAATTGTAATCGTTACATTAATAGGTATTGCCAATATTGCATGTACACGCTCATTTACCTTAGGGAAAACCATGTACAACAAGTTATTTAATAAGAAGAAGTGAAGAATATAGATTCCAAGGCTTGCTTGATTTATAAAACGGAATAACAATGGTAATTCTCTTTCTGACTTTTGGAATGCATATTTGAAAAATATAAATAATCCGATCGCCATCAGTACAACACCTGGCGCAAAATATCCATACCAAAACTGCTCTAACTGTCCATTTGCTTTTACTGTATAGTAATATGTAATAAAGAATGTACTAATAAATCCTACAAGTCCTCCAATGTAAGAAATATTCCTCCATTTTTTCGAAATATCGTAATTGGATAAATAATAACCAAGTAAGAAATACCCTACATAATTTGTAACGTAAAATAATTCAATGTTAAAGTTGATAGGATAATAATATTTCACTAAATTGACTACAACAGACGCATATAGCCATAAAATTAAAAAGTATTCTATCTCTCTTTTTTTAGCGTTCTTCACAAAGATTTTCAGTAGAGGTGTAATTAAATATATCCCTACAATCATGTATAAGAACCATAAATGTCCCCCAATAGTATCCGTTAAAAAGTGCTTTATCCCTTGCTTTAAAGATGCCGGGAAATATCCTGCATATGCTCCATATGCATAAAATATAGCGCTCCAAGCTACAAAAGGTATAATTACTTTACTTGCACGCTTCTGTAAAAATTCCCCGACTGAAATATCTTTTGTACCCTTTAACAATAACGCTCCACTAATCATTACAAAAATCGGAACACTCGCACGTGAAATCGATTCAAACAAGTTACCAGCCATCCAGCGTGATACGTTATTTGCATCTAACATAGAAACATAACCAGCAGAAACGTGAATTGTAACCACTGCGATCGTTGCTAATACACGCAACCAATCCATATATACTAAGCGCTTCATTAGCACCCCTCCTAAATTTACCTCTTTAACTTTTATTTCCCAAACATAATTTTACATCAAATAATACTATGTTTAAACACATTTTAATTACATGAACTTACAACATACGTAGCTAAACCTTAATTTTTAAATATAAACATGAAAACCTTTGACTTATGAGTGAAAATAATGTAAATTATCTTTTGGACGAACATTTTTAAATAAAATGAATTAAATATTCGTATTTTAGGGGTGTAAATGATGGAAAACGTATTCGACTATGAAGATATTCAATTAATTCCTGCAAAATGTATTGTAAACAGCCGCTCTGAATGTGATACAACTGTCACTTTAGGTAAACATAAATTTAAATTACCTGTCGTACCTGCAAATATGCAAACGATTATTGATGAAAGAATCGCAACTTATTTAGCTGAAAACAATTACTTCTATATCATGCATCGTTTCCAACCAGAGAAACGTATCTCATTCATTAGAGATATGCAATCACGTGGATTAATCGCTTCTATTAGCGTTGGTGTAAAAGAGGACGAGTATGAATTCGTACAACAATTAGCTGCTGAGCAACTTACACCTGAATACATCACGATTGATATTGCACACGGACATTCTAATGCTGTAATCAACATGATTCAACATATTAAGAAGCATTTACCAGAAAGCTTCGTTATCGCTGGAAACGTTGGGACTCCAGAAGCGGTAAGAGAATTAGAAAACGCTGGTGCTGACGCAACAAAAGTTGGTATTGGACCTGGTAAAGTTTGTATTACTAAAATTAAAACAGGTTTTGGAACTGGCGGTTGGCAACTAGCTGCACTTCGCTGGTGTGCAAAAGCTGCAAGTAAGCCAATTATCGCTGACGGTGGTATTCGTACACACGGCGACGTAGCTAAATCTATTCGATTTGGGGCGACTATGGTTATGATCGGTTCTCTATTCGCTGGTCATGAAGAGTCTCCAGGGGAAACAATCGAAAAAGACGGCAAACTTTATAAAGAGTACTTCGGTTCAGCTTCTGAATTCCAAAAAGGTGAGAAGAAAAACGTTGAAGGTAAGAAAATGTTCGTTGAGCATAAAGGTTCTTTAGAAGATACTTTAATCGAAATGGAACAAGATCTTCAATCTTCTATCTCTTACGCTGGCGGAACAAAATTAGACTCAATTCGTACTGTAGATTATGTAGTCGTGAAAAACTCTATTTTCAACGGTGATAAAGTATATTAATTTTAAATTTAACTCGAAGGACAAGCATTTTTATGCTTGTCCTTCTTTTTCATACATAGAAATGTAAATTATTTTCATTTTACTGAATTTTCTAGTATCATGTTTTTAGATACTTATAATAAGGGGGATATAACAAATGAAAAATGTAATTGAGAAACGCCATATTCGCACAGAAGTCCCTACTGAACTAACATGGGACCTCTCTGATTTATACGAATCTGATAAAGAGTGGGAAACTGCATTACGTGTATTAACAAACGATATAAAAAAACTTGATGCGTTTAAAGGACAATTACACACTAGCCCCACTACCTTATTACATTGCCTACTTTTAGAAGAAGATCTTTTAATGGAGTTAACAAAACTATACTCATATGCAAATTTAAAAGAATCCACTGATCGTACAAATCCAATTATTCAAGCGAACTCTTCCAAAATTGCTGCTTTATGGACGAAAGTACATACTGCACTGTCCTTTATCCATAATGAAATCCTCTCATTCGACGAAGGAACAATTGAAAAATATTTAGCTGAAGAAACAAAACTCGAACCTTTCCGTAAATCATTACTAGACATCCTACAAAAAAGGCCGCACACGCTCTCTCCTGAAACAGAAGAAGCTCTTGCTGCACTTGGCGAAGTACATAGTTCTCCATACAAAATTTACGGTATGACTAAATTAGCCGATATGGATTTTACCTCCATACAAGACGAAAAAGGAAACGAACTCCCTGTATCATTTTCATTATTTGAAAGCAAATATGAGTTCTCTCCAAGCGTAGACATACGTAGAAAAGCATACTCATCATTTGTTTCCACCTTAAAACGATATAAGAATACAGTGGCAACAACATATGCTACTGAAGTAAAAAAACAAGTAACACTCTCTCGTTTACGCAAATTTGAATCTGTTACTCATATGCTTTTAGAACCTCAAAAAGTTCCACTTGAAATGTATAACAATCAACTTGATATTATTTATAAAGAATTAGCGCCTCATATGCGCCGTTTTGCAGATTTAAAAAAGAAAGTATTAGGACTCGATCAAATGCTGTTCTGCGACTTACATGCACCTTTAGATCCCGAATTTAATCCAACCATCACATACAAGGAGGCTGGTAAATTAATTCAAGATTCTTTAAAGGTATTAGGCGATGAATATAGTTCCATTATCGAAAAAGGATTCAAAGAAAGATGGGTTGATCTTGCAGATAACGTAGGCAAATCCACCGGAGCATTTTGTTCAAGCCCATATGGTTCTCATCCATACATTTTAATTACATGGCAAAATACGATGCGTGGATGCTTCACATTAGCACATGAATTTGGCCATGCTGGTCATTTTTATTTAGCAAATAAAAACCAGCGTATTATGAATGTACGTCCATCTATGTACTTTGTTGAAGCACCATCTACAATGAATGAATTACTATTAGCCCAGCATTTATTAGCGACTACTGACGACAAGAGAATGCGCAGATGGGTGATTCTGCAACTACTTGGCACATATTATCATAACTTTGTTACTCACTTACTTGAGGGAGAATATCAAAGAAGAGTATATACCCTAGCAGAAGAAGGAGAAGCACTTACAGCTACAACTTTAACTGAAATAAAAACAAATGTACTTTCGACATTCTGGGGAAATTCTGTAGAAATTGACGAAGGTGCTGGCTTAACTTGGATGCGCCAACCTCATTATTATATGGGCTTATATTCTTACACCTATTCCGCAGGCCTCACTGCATCTACTGCGGTAGCCCAAATGATTAAAGAGGAAGGGCAACCTGCCGTTGATCGCTGGTTAGATGTACTTCGCGCTGGTGGTACGATGAAACCACTTGAATTAATGAAGCATGCCGGAGTAGATATGTCAAAACCAGATGCAATCCGCAGGGCTGTTTCTTACGTCGGTTCCTTAATTGATGAATTGGAACGTTCTTATCAAGAATAAAAAAAAGCCCTCACTTTATGAGGGCTTTTTTCATATTTATTTTCCAAATCTTTTACGGTATCCACATTTCCTGCATAGCTCTTCGACTGCAACTCTTTTCGAAAATCCATCGACAATGTTTGTTGCTCTTTCACCTTCTATAATATTAGAAAATGAGTCATTATTAATATTCCCAAGGTTAATAATCCCTTCACCATCTAAACAGCAAGGAATAACCGTTCCGTTCGCTAAAATACCCGCTTGATTTCGAAGACCATGACAGAATCCTTTTCCATCATCCTCTTCTTCATGTAATGCTGGCCACTGGAATTCATAGTCTTGATTAATAAAGACGCGTTCTGCAATTTTTATACCTTTTCCTGGTGTAAGCTTCTCTTCGATTTGATAAGAGAGACCAAACTCATTTTCAATGATGGATAATAAATCTCTATTTTTCTGGATTTCAGCATTTGTTTTATTATCCTGAGTTAAATTCCATAACCGTAGTGAAACAATTAAATCCGATTGACTTGTCGCCTCTCTAATGAAGGAAAGTATACTCCTTACATAACCTTCTTTATCTTGCGAACCTGGATGCCCATCAAAACTGTGCAGTGAAAAATTCATTTGTCTTAAAGCAGGCTTATTTAACAGTCTATGCCTTCTCTTATTAATTAACGTTCCGTTCGTTGTAATATTAACTTTAAACCCTTTTTCATGGCTCAAATCTAACAGTTGATCTATTTTTGGATGGAGCAATGGCTCACCCTTCACGTGCAAATAAATGTAGTCTGTGTGAGGTTTAATTTGGTCTAATCTTTTAGCAAAATCCTCCACAGAAATGAATTGCTTCTGCCTTTCCGTCGGCGGACAAAAGCTGCACGCAAGATTACATACACTCGTAATCTCCAAGTAAAACTTTTTAAACTTCTTCACCTTTAATTCCTCACTTCTATGACTACTTATACTTTTTCCTCTTCATATTACAACACACTTTTTTATAAATAGAAACATACTTATTTTAGGAAACCTTCGTACTACCTATTAATATTTAAAAGACCATCGGTGGTTTTTGCCCAATGGTCTTTTTTACTCTTTTTATATACAAAAAGTAATTTTATTTATGATACGGTTCCCCACGATTAATACGAAACGCTCTATACACTTGCTCAAGCAATACTAATCGCATTAATTGGTGTGGTAATGTCATCTTTGAAAAAGAAAGAGATTCGTTTGAACGCTTCATTACTTCTGAACTTAGTCCAAGTGATCCACCTATTACAAATGCAACTTTACTCTTTCCATATGTAGCAAGACGATCTAAGCTTACTGCAAATTCTTCTGATGATTTTTGTTTTCCTTCTATTGCTAACGCAATGACATGCGTATCGTCAGAAATTTTATCCAGTATACGTATACCTTCTTTTTCTTTTACAATTAACATTTCTGCTTCACTTAAATTTTCTGGCGCCTTTTCATCTGGCAATTCAATTACTTCTACTTTTGCGTATGCAGATAATCGTTTTAAGTATTCTGCTATACCTTGTTTTAAATATTTTTCTTTTAATTTCCCAATTGAAATAATCGAGATATTCACACTCATTCCCCACCTTACAAACATGTTATCCACATAACTTATCCACATATCCACAATTGTTACCCACATATTGTGTGAGAATCTGTGTTCGATACAACATATGTAGCCTCGTTTTGACAAAATTCACATGTTTTTTTCTCTTTTTCTGAGTTATCCACATTGTTGATAACCGGTGCAACTTCACACTCATCCACAATAATATCTAAAGCTAATTCAACATGTTCTAAACAACAAGGTAAATTCATATTCTTCACCTCACTTTTCTACAATAGAAAACAGGAGGTAGGCCCTCCTGTTTTTAATACTTTTGAATGCCTAGTTTAACCGTTGTTGTTGCTCGTTTTGTACCACGATAAAACGTAAGAGTCATTTTATCATTAATTTTTTTATCATATAAGGCCGTACGGAATCCAATAATATCGCGAACCGGTTTTCCATCTACTGCTACAATCACATCGTGTTCTCGTAAACCAGCATCTACACCTGGCGAAGGACTTTTCACATCTAAAATGCAAACTCCCTCTGTTACATTGCTTGGTAAATGCAATGTTTTTGACCAATGGTAATTTGGAATCTCATTTAACGATCTAAGTTCAATTCCAACATACGGTCTCCTTACTTTTCCATACTTCTCTAATTCATTCATAATTGGAACAGCTCTAGTAACTGGAATAGCTAGTCCAATTCCTTCTACTTCTTTTGCTGCAATTTTCATTGAGTTAATGCCAATTAATTGACCTGCCGCATTTACAAGCGCACCACCACTATTACCTGGATTAATTGCTGCGTCTGTTTGCAATACTTCTACTTGCCAATCGTAATGTCCATCTTGATCCAAATCTACAGGAACAATACGTTCCTTAGCTGAAATAATGCCTTGTGTAACGGTTCCTGAAAATTGCAGCCCGAGTGGGTTTCCAATCGCAATGACCGGTTCTCCTCTACGAACAGTATTAGAATCGCCAATCTCAATTATTTTTTTCACATGCTTTGCATCTATTTCTAGTACAGCCAAATCTGTGACTACATCCGTTCCTAATACTTTTCCCGGAACCTTCTTACCATCACTTAAGCTTACTTCAATACGATTTGCTCCAGCAACAACATGATTATTCGTTACAATATAAGCTTGGCCATCTGCTTTTTTATAAATTACACCCGATCCTGTACCAGCTTCTGAATCTGCCTCTGAAAAATTATCTCGTTGAATATTAATAACGCCAACAACAGCTTCAGACGCACGATCAACAGCATCAACAAAGCTAATCTGTTTAATTCCTTGAGCTTCGGCCATATTACTTCCACTTGCTTCAGCTTGCGGAAGCGCGCCCGCATCATTCGCAAATAAAGGAGCTCCAAATGCAAATAACGAAGCTCCTACAATTGTTCCTGCTATACTAGAAATAACAATACCTTTATGCTTCTTTTTTCTTGCACGTTTCATACGATAATTTTCTTCATCAATAAAGGACATATTTGTTCACCCATCTTCCTGAAAACAACTATATTCACCTTTATTGTTTACTAAAATGAAGAATTATACGTATTGAATTTTTGTAGGCATTTTCGGATCTGTATCGTGAATTTCAAAGGCTTCTCCCACTCCAAATCCTTTTTCCTCTAATACTTGTGATACTGACATACGTGCGAGCTCTTTCATGTTATTATCTAAACTTAAATGAGCTAAATAAATATGTTTTGTCTCATCTGTAATTACATCCGCCATCGCTAATGCAGCGTCCTCATTACAAACGTGACCCACATCACTTAAAATACGTCGCTTAATACTCCATGGATAACGTCCCATACGAAGCATTTCCACGTCATGATTACTTTCAAACACGAAAGCATTAGCACCCTTAATAACACCTTTCATACGGTCACTCACGTATCCCGTATCTGTAATAAGGGCTAACTTTCTATTATTGTTATGAAAAGCATAGAACATCGGCTCTGCCGCATCATGAGAAACCCCAAATGACTCGACCTCAATATCACCGAATGTTTTCACATCCCCAACTGAGAAAATAAACTTTTGCTCAGTTGGGATATTTCCTATTAAATGTTCCATTGCATTCCATGTTTTCTCATTTGCATAAACAGGTAAATCATATTTACGTGCCAATACACCTAACCCTTTAATATGGTCACTATGTTCATGTGTTACAAGAATACCTGATACATCATTTATATTTAGTTCTGCCTGTTTAAATAAAGCCTCTGTTGCTTTACCACTTAAACCTGCATCGACGAGTAATTTTTTTTCATCTGTTCCTACATATAGCATATTCCCTGTACTTCCACTTGCAAGTACGCTAAAATGCAACCCCATTCTTTCTCACTCCAGTATGTTCATCAACCACTTGATTTTCCCTTTCCCCTAATTCCATAACTTGTCCTTCGATTGCATTTACAAAGAAGTCCTGCTTCTGCTCCGTTTTTAAATTCCATGTTGGAGCGAGTACTTGGTTATTAGAAGTAGATGCGGTAAGGGTGGCATAACCAATTTGTGCTTCTTTTACATGTGTATTCCCATGAACTTTATTTTTTAAATACAGATTTTCTAAAGCTGTTTGAGCAGTAATAATTTCTTGCTGTTTCGTTTTTTCACTTTCGCCCATTTCTTTTAAATCAGTTAGCATCGTCTGCGTGTACGACACGAGTTCATTTTTTTCATTTAATTCCACAACAATCATTGCCTGATCGTTATAGAAAATAGGCTTATCTTTATATTTTTGGAAGAAGTAAATTTTAGAGTCTTTCATCGCCCCAAACTCATACTTTTGTCCATCCAATACATAGTTCTTCAAAAAATCACTATACTTATCTTTGGATAATGATTTTGTATTTAAAAAGGGCTCTTTTAGCTTACTTTCTATCCTGTACATATTTTGTATATGCGCCGTTTGATTCTTTAAAGACTGTACATCTTCTTCTTTAAACGCCTTGTTTTCCGCCCTAATAAATGATTCTTTTTTCGGTTCTTTAGGGAAATTACCCATAGTAATTTTATTTGCTTTTAATTCTTGATCTATCTTTGTTTCTGCAATAAGCTCCAATTGATTACTATCTTGCTTTTGAATGAATTGAAAAATGAGAAAGAGGTCCAAAACAAAAAAGGTCACAATAAATATGGTTTTAATCCGATCCCAATCCATTTAGTCCTCCCTCACTCCACTCATATATTTTTTGTTTACCCGCTTCATCTTCAACAAACTTTACATACCAAATTGGCTGTAGTCGAGCTACTTGCCCATCTAGTGATAATTTGTATCCAATACCAATGTCTTTAATGAATCTTTTATCTACCGCGGCATTATTTTCTAAAGATGCTATTACAACATGACCTGATGGAAGAGTAACCTTCTGTTCTATACCTTTCGTATTTAAAGACAACAACGGTCTTTCATATTCCATTACTTCTTCTGATCCCCATACTTGTCTCAATTCAGCTAATCCATCTGTATTGAATACGGAATATCCATCTTCATGTAAACGGAATACCGTCTGTCCTTTATTCATATAATCCAAACGATATGAATCCAAACTCCCACTGTGACCATTTACAAAATCAAAGCTTTTTTGTAAAAGCATTAAATTATCTGTCGTTTTCTCACTTGAAACAGAAGAATTTTTATACTTTAGCATATGATGATCGTTTTCAATCTCCATGGACCTAATACCATCCGTAAATGTTTCTTTCGATTTCTCGGTAATAGGGCTTAAATAACGTGGGTCACTAAAAAGAGCATTCTTAAATGTATCAACCGCTAAATTAGATGAAATATATGTTATATTACTTAATTCTGTCGTTCCATCTGGTAAAAATAGCTTTTTCATATCATTAATTTGATAGTCAAAATAAGGTTTTGCCGATACTATAAATTGATTTTGTACATTTACAATATCTTTTAAATACACACCACTTAATTTTGCTTCATATATTCTAGAGTTATCACCATCAGAAACAAAATTAATTTTAATTTCTTGATCCCTACTTCTAGAAGGATCAAGAATAATTCGATTAAAATATTTAGGCTTATTTATACTTTTTTCTTTCATATTAAACATAGATTTAACTGCATCAAATGGGATGTTGGTAGGAAAAACAAGTTCAATTTTCCCTTCACCATGCACATAAGAAAGGAAATCAGCCTTAGCAATCGATATCTCTTTGAAATCATGTAATTCCCCTGCTTCCAAAGGTTTATAGATTGATTCTATATCTCCCTCTCTTTTGCTCCCATAATGATTTTTATCTTTATGCACGATGATAGAAGTAGGGCGGACAACATCAGCGATTTTAGTTTGAGTAATTCCTTCATTCCCCTGCACAAATTTTGCATTTTGCATAGACGTGGAATCTGGCACATACGTCCATAAGTTAAAAGTAAGAAATAGGCTAATTACAACTAAATTAATTAAAACTATCGTTTTAACATTTTCCATACTCATTCCCAATCGTCCTCTTCATCTGCTGCCATTGGCAATGTGAAGTAAATAGTTGTCCCTTTTCCTTCCTCACTCTTCGCCCAAATCGAGCCACCATGTGCCTCAATCATTTCTTTTGCAATTGCTAATCCAAGTCCTGTACCACCCATTTGTCTTGAACGTGCTTTATCTACGCGGTAAAAACGTTCAAAGATTTTATCGACGTTTTCTTTGGGAATACCCATTCCTTGGTCACTTACACTAACCTCTAATAATTCCCCACGATCACGTAAGCGATATGTTACTGTTCCACCTTCTGGTGAATACTTTAATGCATTCGAAATAATGTTATACAAAACTTGCGTAATTTTATCCGTATCCATATCAATAAATCGGGATTTCTTAGAGAAAGATCGTTTGAAACTTACGTTTTGCTCTTTAGACATTTCAAAACGATCAATAATATTATTAAAGAAGTCAGTAAAGTCGACCCATTCTTTCATTAAACGATGTTCTGTACTATCGAGTTTAGAAAGTTGCAATAACGCATTTACAAGTCTAATCATTCTTTCTGTTTCTTCTTGTGTAACTGTTAAAAATTGCGGTGCAATATTCGGATCTTGCCACGCGCCGTCCGTAAGTGCCTCTAAGTAACTGCGCATCGTTGTTAATGGCGTTCTTAATTCATGGGAAACGTTTGCCACAAACTCACGGCGTTCCCTCTCTATACGCTCCTGCTCAGTTACATCATATAATACGGCAATTAAACCATTTGCTTTCCCTGTCTCTTTTTGAATAACAGAGAAACTAGCACGTAAAATATATGGCTCATTTCTCGTACTAAAATCTAATAAAACGGAATCAGGCTCTTCGTATAAATGATCGAGCGTAAATTCTTCTTGTATCCCTAATACTTCTAAAACAGATTGATCGAGCGCCGTTTCACGCGAAACATTTAGCATCTTTTCCGCAGGATCATTTAATAAAATAATGTCTCCTTTTCGGTCAGTAGCAATTACTCCATCTGTCATATGTGATAAAACAGATGATAATTTACGTCTTTCACTTTCCGTTGAAGAACGAGCTTGTTGTAATTTTTTTGATAAATTATTGAAAGATAATGCTAATTGTCCTATTTCATCATGGCTATGCACTTTTACTTTTCTTGAATAGTTTCCTTTTGCCATTTCAATCGCTTGTCTTCGCATATCTGAGATTGGTCTCGTAATCGTTTGAGCTAACAAAATTCCAAGTACAGCTGTTACGAGTAATGCAATAACGGTTCCAGTCGCAAAAATTTGATTAATATCCTTCATCTGTTTATAAACATCTTCCATAGATGCAACAATGTAAATAACACCAAGTGCATCCTTGCCGTTATCATCTAGAATAGGAGTAAGCATAACTTGTACACGATGGCCTGTACGACCATCCTTCTCAATTTTCACTTCTGGCTTTTTTTGTACCAATACCCGTTGAACAGCTATATCAGTTGATGTTCTATTTACCTTGTTTTGCTTTGACTCATCTGAAATAGCGAGTAACTTTCTATGCGAATCAAATACACTTACCTCTTGGATATCTTTCTTTCGATCAGAGGCAAATTTTCGAATTGAAGTTTTAATCGTTTCATCTGTTGATTCTGTTTCTGCCTTTGTATAACTTTTTTTAAACTCTTGTTTCAAGTTATATGATAATAAGTTCGTTTGCTGCGTTAAAGAATCTCTAAAGCCTTGTACAAGACTCTTTTCTAACTCTCTTACAAAATATACCCCAATAACTTGCATAGCTATCAATATTAATAGCATATATATGAGTACAAATTTTAAATGAATAGATTGAAAAAAACCAACTTTCTTCATATACTATTCCTGCTCTGGGTCACGCAAGTAATATCCTACTCCACGTCTAGTTACAATTAAAGTAGGATGACTTGGATTATCTTCAATTTTTTCACGTAAACGACGCACTGTTACATCCACTGTACGTACATCTCCAAAGTAGTCATAACCCCAAACTGTTTGCAATAAATGCTCACGAGTCATAACTTGTCCTAAATGTTTGGCTAAATAATGTAGTAGCTCAAACTCACGATGTGTAAGTTCAATATTTTCCTCACGTTTCGTTACACTATACGCATTTGAATTGATAACGATTGGTCCAATAACCATTTCCGTATTTTCTTCTTTTTCTGCAGCACCACCTTGTTGATGGCGACGTAAATTCGCCTTCACACGAGCAAGTAGTTCCCTCGTACTAAATGGCTTCGTTACATAATCATCTGCTCCAAGCTCAAGCCCTAATACTTTATCAATTTCAGAGTCCTTTGCTGTAAGCATAATAATCGGCATTTCTGAGCTTTTACGTATTTCACGGCAAACCTCTAAGCCATCCTTACCTGGTAGCATAATATCTAATAAAACCATATCTGGCTGCTCTTCATTCGCTTTTTCAATCGCTTCATCACCATCATGCGCCATTACAATTTCAAAACCTTCTTTTTCTAGGTTGAACTTCAAAATATCCGCAATCGGCTTTTCATCATCAACTACTAAAATTTTCTTT
Organism: Bacillus sp. 01N45; assembly: GCF_056399205.1. Classification (NCBI taxonomy): domain Bacteria; kingdom Bacillati; phylum Bacillota; class Bacilli; order Caryophanales; family Bacillaceae; genus Bacillus; species Bacillus sp. 01N45. Next base: position 30,357 of record NZ_JBFTQW010000006.1, on the reverse strand, counting down.
CCCATCATCGTCTATTTCCTCCTTATAAAGTGAAACTTTAATCGGGCATTTACGTGCAGTTGATCCCGCACCTAACTTCTTTACCTTCGTTGAATTTTTGGGTGGGGTCTTACTGCCCGTTAATGCGGGGTAAAAATATGTTCAATATCCCTAAACACATTGATGTCTACATAGTATGTCCCTATATGGCCGCATCTTTTGCTTAAGTACTTTCTCCTCTATTCTCACAGACTCATGTATGATCCACTTTTACACGGAATCCTATACGATCTATAGAAAAACCTCTAGCTTCAACTGCTAGAGGCTTCTCATTCTATTTTAAAATAACTACTCAATTTTGTAAAATTACACAAATAAAAAGGATATTAAGTGGGCCCACTTAATATCCTGAGAGTGGCTCGGGACGGAATCGAACCGCCGACACGAGGATTTTCAGTCCTCTGCTCTACCGACTGAGCTACCGAGCCAAAACTATATATAAAACCACTAATGGTGGTATAAACAAAAGTGGCGGTCCCGACCGGGGTCGAACCGGCGATCTCCTGCGTGACAGGCAGGCATGTTAACCACTACACCACGGGACCAAAAATGAACATAAAAAAACATGACCCGTACGGGATTCGAACCCGTGTTACCGCCGTGAAAGGGCGGTGTCTTAACCACTTGACCAACGGGCCACGAAAAATAAAATGGTGAGCCATGAAGGATTCGAACCTTCGACCCTCTGATTAAAAGTCAGATGCTCTACCAACTGAGCTAATGGCTCATACTCACCAACGTCATATTTTCGTGACGACAAGATGTATCATAACATGTTTCCTTTGTTTTTTGCAATACTTTTTTTATTTTTTTATAAAAGATAAGAAAAAACTCATGCGGACATGAGTTTTTTCTCAAAAATATCAATTAAGCTTCGTATACGTTACGAACGATATTTGTTTGGTTACGATCTGGTCCAACTGAGAACATAGATAATTGAATTCCTGTTAACTCAGAAACACGTTCTACGTATTTTCGTGCATTTTCAGGAAGCTCGTCTAATGATTTTACACCAGTAATATCTTCTGTCCAACCTGAAAGTTCTTCGTATACAGGCTCACATTTCGCTAAAATGTTTAAGTTTGCTGGAACTTCATCGATAACTTCGCCATTGTATTTGTAAGCAACGCAAATTTTAAGAGTCGGAATACCTGTTAGAACGTCGATAGAATTTAATGATAAATCTGTTAAACCACTAACACGACGCGCATGCCTTACAACAACGCTATCGAACCAACCTACGCGGCGTGGACGACCAGTTGTCGTTCCGTACTCACGACCAACTTCACGAATTTGATGACCAATTTCATCATGAAGCTCCGTAGGGAACGGACCATCACCTACGCGGCTTGTATATGCTTTACACACACCTACAACGCGAGTAACCTTCGCAGGACCAACTCCAGTTCCAACTGTTACACCACCAGCAATCGGGTTAGAAGATGTAACGAACGGGTACGTACCGTGGTCGATATCAAGCATAACACCTTGTGCACCTTCAAATAATACACGGTGATTGTTATCTAGTGCATCATTTAATACAACAGACGTATCACATACATATTGCGCGATTTGTTGTCCGTACTCGAAGTACTCTTCGAAGATTTCTTCTACACTGAAACCTTCTGTATCGTACATTTTTTCAAATAAACGATTTTTTTCTACTAAATTGCGCTCAAGCTTTTCTTTAAATGCTTCACGGTCTAAAAGATCAGCCATACGAATACCAATACGAGCAGCTTTATCCATATATGCAGGACCGATACCTTTTTTCGTTGTACCGATTTTGTTATCACCTTTACTTGCTTCTTCTAATTCATCTTGTTTTAAGTGATAAGGTAAAATAACGTGCGCACGGTTACTCACACGTAAATTATCAGTACTTACACCACGATCGTGTAAGTATTTTAACTCTTCAAGTAATGCTTTCGGATCTACTACTAAGCCATTTCCGATTACACAAATTTTCTCTTTATAGAAAATACCAGATGGAATTAAGTGTAATTTATATTTAACTCCGCCGAAAACAATTGTATGTCCCGCGTTATTTCCACCTTGATATCTTGCAACTACTTCCGCATGCTCAGAAAGAAAATCAGTGATTTTACCTTTTCCTTCGTCGCCCCATTGTGTTCCTACAACTACTACTGAAGACATTATTAAAGCACCTCCGCGATTTTCAAACGATCTATTCAAACAATATAATTGTACCAAAACCGAAAAAGAAGTCAACCAAAAAGCGAACATTTTTTTATTAAAAAACATTTTCGTTCGTAAGAATTATATTTTCACACTATGAAAGCCTTATCTTTCCTATAAAAAAAAAGAAACACATCTTATTATAAGAAATGCATTTCTTTTTTATACTATCTTTATGCAGGCGGCGCATGTCCATCCTCGAAGCGACGTTCTAAGTTAACGAACTTATTGAACTCTTTAACGAATGCGAGCTCTACTGAGCCTACGGGACCGTTACGCTGCTTTGCAATAATAATTTCAATCGTATTTTTATTTTCCGTTTCTCGGTCATAGTAATCTTCACGATATAAGAAGGCTACAATATCAGCATCCTGCTCGATACTTCCTGATTCACGAATGTCAGACATCATCGGACGTTTATCTTGACGAGATTCTACACCACGAGATAACTGTGACAAGGCAATAACAGGCACTTGTAATTCACGCGCAATCCCTTTTAATGTACGAGAAATCTCAGATACTTCCTGCTGACGGTTTTCTCCTGATTTCCCGCTTCCTTGAATAAGCTGTAAATAGTCAATTAAAACCATCCCTAGACCTTGTTCTTGCTTTAATCTACGGCATTTCGCTCGAATCTCATTTACTTTAATCCCTGGTGTATCATCAATATAGATACCAGCATTAGAAAGGCTCCCCATCGCCATTGTTAATTTTGCCCAATCATCAGAAGTTAATGAACCGGTACGCAGTCTTTGCGCATCAATATTTCCTTCTGCACAAAGCATACGCATAACAAGCTGATCAGAGCCCATCTCTAAACTAAAAATCGCTACATTTTCATCAGTTTTCGTCGCTACGTTTTGTGCGATATTTAATGAAAATGCGGTTTTCCCTACTGATGGACGTGCCGCTACGATGATTAAATCATTTCGCTGGAAACCTGCGGTCATCTTATCTAATTCTGTAAATCCAGTTGGTATCCCAGTAACTTCACCTTTTTGATTATGCAAAAGTTCAATTTTATCGTAAGCATCTACAAGAACATCTTTAATGTTTTGGAATGCTTTTGCATTCGTTTGGTGAGATACTTCTAATATTTTTTTCTCAGCCTCATTTAAAAGACCATCCACGTCATCTTCTCTCTCATACCCATCAGACACGATATGAGTCGCTGTTCGAATCAAACGACGTAATAGCGCCTTTTCAGCGATGATTCGTGCATAATATTCTACGTTAGCAGCGGTTGGAACAACTTCTGCTAATTCTGCTAAGTAAGAAACCCCACCAACTTCTTCTAATAATCCTTGATCAGCCATTGCTGACGTCATTATTACTAAGTCAATCGGCTCTCCTTTATCAGATAACCCAAGCATGACTTCAAAAATCTTTTGATGTTTCGTTCGATAAAATGAGTCAGGTACCAATAATTCCGATGCTGACGTTAACGCATCTTGATCAATTAATATGGCCCCTAAAACCGCCTGCTCAGCCTCTATATTATGCGGAGGGGTACGATCAGCCATTACATCACTCATACGCAATCCTCCTTGCTTAACTTATTTTTATTGTTCACTAACATGAACTTTTACTGTTGCTGTTACTTGCGGATGCAACTTCACAGTAACGTTTGTATAGCCTAATGCACGAATTGCATCATCCATTTCAAATTTACGTTTATCAAGTTTAATTTTATGTGATTTTTGCATTGCATCTACGATTTGTTTACTTGTGATTGAACCGAATAGACGGCCACCTTCTCCAGATTTCGCCTTTACTTCTACAGTTAGTTTCTCTAACTTTTCTTTCAACTCTTTTGCATTTTCAACCTCTGCTGCTGCATCTTTTTCTTCTTTTCGCTTTTGAGCTTCTAAAGTTTTCATACTGCTATTTGTCGCTTCAGCAGCTAATCCTTGTTTTAGTAAGAAGTTATTTGCATAGCCATCTGGTACGTTTTTTATTTCTCCTTTTTTCCCTTTACCTTTTACGTCTTTTAGAAAAATTACTTTCATGATTGTGTGCCTCCCTGTAAATAGTCATCAATAACAAATCGAAGCTTCTCCTCAGCTTCATCTACTGTAACATTTTTCATTTGTGTGGCTGCATTCGTTAAATGCCCACCACCGCCTAAATTTTCCATAATTAGCTGCACGTTCACTTCACCTAAAGACCTACCGCTAATTCCAATGAAATTCTCGCCACGTTTTGCAATAACAAATGACGCAATAATTCCTGTCATTGTTAATAATGTGTCCGCTGATTGCGCAATAAGCACTTGATCGTAGTAATCATCACTATCAACTTTTGCAATCGCAATTCCATTTGTATAAATGTACGCATTTTTAATAGCTTTTGCAACCCGTAAATACTGATCCATATCTTCTTTTAAAAGCTCTTGTACAAGTACAGTATCTGCACCATGTGAGCGTAAATAAGAAGCGGCATCAAACGTACGAGCACCCGTCCGGAATGTAAAGCTTTTCGTATCAACAATAATACCTGCTAACAATGCCGTTGCTTCTAACATTGTCATTTTTAAATTTTTCGGTTGGTACTCAAGTAATTCTGTAACAAGTTCTGCCGTGGAAGAAGCGTATGGCTCCATGTAAACAAGCAATGGATCTTCAATAAAATCTTCTCCCCGGCGATGATGGTCAATAACAACTACATTTTCAATTTTATGTAACAGCTTTTCTTCCATCACCATTGAAGGTTTATGCGTATCAACAACAACAAGTAATGAATCATCATTTGCAAATTCCATCGCTTGTCCTGGGGTAATAAAGTGAGACCATAACTCTTCGTTTTGTTTCACTTTATCCATTAAACGCTTAATTCCCTTATCAGAATCATTTTCATCTAACACAATATATCCTTTGCGCTCATTTAATTGCGCTACCTTTAAAATACCAATCGCAGCACCAATTGCGTCCATATCAGGAGCCCTATGCCCCATTATAATGACATTACTACTTTCTAATACTAAATCCTTTAATGCATGCGAAATAACTCTGGCACGTACACGAGTACGTTTTTCAACTGGATTCGTCTTACCACCATAAAACTTAACTTTACCTGTCGCTTGTTTAATAGCTACTTGATCTCCACCACGGCCAAGCGCAAGGTCTAAACCGGACTGAGCCATTGCCCCAAGCTCTGATAAAGGTAAATCACCTGATCCAACACCTACACTTAAGGTGAGTGGTATATTCCTTTTGGATGTTTCTTCACGCACCTGATCTAAAATGCTAAATTTCCCTTTCTCCATCTGCGCTAAAATACTCTCATTTAGTACAACGAAGAATCTTTCTGAAGATGCACGTTTTAAATATGCCCCATACTTAACGGCCCATTCATTTAGTCGTGATGTTACAAGACTTGTGATATTCGTACGTAATTGATCATCTAACCCCTGTGTAACTTCATCATAATTATCTAAATAAATAACAGCCAAAACAGTTCGTTGATCCTCGTACATCTTTTCAATCTCTGTTTGTTCCGTTACATCAAAGAAATAAATTAACTTTTCTTCTTTCCTTACAAAAACGCGAAACTTTCGGTTATTTAAAGAGACTATATCGTCGGAAGTTTCTCCCTTAATAAAAAGAAGCAACGTTTCTGATACATCATAAAGGTGCCATCCAGCTAACGCATGCTGTCCTAGACATGAAGATAGATAAGGATTCGCCCAATCAATCCCATAATCCTTATTGTATAACAAAATACCAATCGGCATTTGGTTAAATGCTTCATTACTCACTTTCTTTACTCTTGTAATCATATCTGTCGTATACTTTTCGAAATTCCTTTGAAAGGTCAGTTCAAAGCGTATAACAACAAAAAGTACAATGCAAAAAATAAAAAAGGTGGATATCCCCATAATTAAATGAAAATAACAGAGGATGGCAATGAGCACAAACAAGAAAAATGCCAATACATAAACAGGATATAAAAACCACTGTTTCTTATAAAATTCAGGCATGTATACAACTCCTATAAAGTAAAACTAACTCACCTTTCAGTTAGTTAAACAGATTAAAATAGTATAAGGAATATTACTTTATCCTCCTATTTTAGAACGCAATGAAATCCCTAAATCAATTATACCTAAGATTGTCACAAGAGGAAACAACATCGGTATAAACATGCAGACAATAAAACTAATAATAGGAACCCCTTTCGTAAAACCTTTGCTATGCGCTAGAAAAGCGATAAATGTCAGACCTTGTAGTACTAGTAGTAAGGCAAATATGACATATAGGTTAGAAAATACCATATGTAAATATGATGTCGGTTCTACTTTTATAAAAGTTGATAGCAAAATAAATATAACGTAATACCAAACAATACTCTTTGGTAATTGTATATCTTTAAATTTAGGCCAAGGTATAACGTCATGCTTTAGTTTTCTCAAAACACTACCTGATATCATAACTGTAATCCAAGAAAAACATACCGAGACCATTACAAGCAAACTTGGGAAAAACGTTTGTAACACATCATTAAATTGTGCAAATAATTCTTTTTGCTCCTTACTAATAGGCATACCAGCAGCAGTGACTATCTTTTCACTTTGCGCCATACTTTCATTAAGCATATTTTGCATTTGCTTCATTAAATCTATGTTAAAAAACTTTATACTTGCAACATAAATGAGCATAATACCAATTAAGTACGCAAGCGTCCCCGCCATCAAAATTTCTACCGGTTTTTTTTGTTTTTTATACATATATCCTAAAACGATACCTATCAATCCAAACATAGTTGTCTTTACTAGGTTCATCGGTTGACTGACAATAACAGTAATAAAAAGTGCCGCCGTAAAAATTACAAAGGCGTTAGATAATCTATATCTTATCGTTAGCAATATAAACGGCAATGGCAACGCAAACGTTACAACTGTACCTAAAATTGGAACATACATAGATATAAGCAATAACATTGCATATATCGCTAGCAACGCTGCACCCTCAGTAATAAATTTCGTATTCTTCATCATCTAACCTCTCTTTCAAAAAAAGAAAAGCATAGCAAAATGCACAGTAGAGTCCGACTCTACTGTGCATTTCATACGCTATTATTCACCAACATATGGTAAAAGTGCCATTTGACGAGCACGTTTAATTGCAACTGTAAGTTTGCGTTGGTATTTTGCGCTTGTTCCTGTTACACGACGAGGTAAAATTTTACCACGCTCAGAAACGAAACGTTTTAATAAATCAACATCTTTATAGTCAATGCGAGTGATGCCGTTAGATGTGAAGAAACACACCTTACGACGTTTCGCACGTCCACCTTTGCGTCCTGCCATGTCTATTCCCTCCATTCTTTGTTAAAACTAACTAATTTACTGTATTAGAACGGTAAATCGTCGTCGGAAATGTCGATCGGTTGACCTACATTTGAAAATGGATCGTCATTCTTCGTAAATCCAGAGTTACCTTGGTTACCTTGGTTACCTGAATTACTAGATTGACCAAATGGGTTAGAGCTTTGGTTACCGAAACCAGCTCCTGATGGTTGCTGATTAAATGAACCACGTTGCTCCCCACCGCCATTACGCGGCTCTAAAAATTGTACGCTTTCCGCAAGAACTTCTGTTACATATACACGTTTACCATCTTGTCCATCGTAATTACGAGTTTGAAGACGTCCATCTACGCCTGCTAAGCTACCTTTTTTCAAATAATTTGCTACGTTTTCTGCTTGTTTACGCCATATTACACAATTAATAAAGTCAGCCTCACGCTCACCTTGTTGATTCGCAAATGCGCGATTCACAGCTAACGTAAAAGTAGCTACTGCAACACCATTGGGCGTGTAACGTAAGTCAGGGTCCTTAGTTAAACGACCAACGAGGATAACACGATTCATCAATCGAACCACTCTCCCTTATATATCAATTATTTTTCTTCTTCTTTAACAACGATATGACGAAGGATGTCTTCGTTGATCTTAGCTAAACGGTCGAATTCGTTAATCGCTTCTGCGTTAGAGTTCACGTTTAAGATCATGTAGAAACCTTCACGTAAGTCGTTGATTTCGTAAGCTAAACGACGCTTACCCCACTCTTTCGTGTTAATGATTTCTGCACCATTGTTTGTTAAAACACCTGCGAAACGTTCAACTAAAGCTTTTTGAGCTTCTTCTTCAACGCCAGGACGAATGATGTACATAATTTCGTACTTTCTCATTACACTTTCACCTCCTTTTGGTCTAAACGGCCCATAATGGGCAAGGAGCAATTAATTTATAGTAATTACTCACGAGTTTAGATTATATCATAGTAAGTTAGATGAATCAACTCACCCATGCATAAAAAACTTGGCAAACACATAATATATTTGCCAAGCTCATATCTTTATTTTTCCTAGGAAATATTAAATTAAACGTTGAAGCGGAAATGCATAACGTCTCCATCTTTTACGATATACTCTTTTCCTTCTAAACGAACTTTACCAGCTTCTTTTGCAGCTGTCATAGAACCGTTTGTCATTAAGTCTTCGTAAGAAACTGTTTCCGCACGAATAAATCCACGCTCAAAGTCTGTATGAATTACGCCAGCACATTGTGGTGCTTTCATACCTTGTTTAAACGTCCATGCACGTACTTCTTGCACACCAGCTGTGAAGTAAGTAGCAAGTCCTAATAAATCATATGCAGCACGAATTAATTGATCTAAACCAGATTCTTCAATGCCTAGTTCTTCAAGGAATACTTTTTTCTCTTCCTCGTCTAGCTCAGCGATTTCTTCTTCGATTTTTGCACATACAACGATTACTTGAGCATTTTCATTTGCAGCAAATTCTTTTACCATTTGTACATATTTATTTTCAGAAGGATCCATAATATCATCTTCACTTACGTTTGCTACGTATAACATTTCTTTCGTTGTAAGTAAATGAAGGCCTTTAACAATCTTCATTTGTTCTTCTGCAAATTCAACAGTACGAGCTGGTTTTCCTTCTTCAAAAGCTTCTTTTAAACGAACTAAAATTTCATGCTCATATACTGCTTCTTTATCTTTTTGTCTTGCTAACTTCGCAACACGCTCGATACGTTTATCAACAGATTCTAAATCCGCTAAGATTAGCTCTAAGTTGATTGTTTCAATATCATCGATTGGATCTACTTTCCCTGAAACGTGTGTAATATTTTCGTCTTCAAAACAACGAACAACTTGGCAAATTGCATCTACTTGGCGAATGTGAGATAAGAATTTATTTCCTAAACCTTCACCTTTACTAGCACCTTTTACGATACCTGCAATATCAGTAAACTCAAATACAGTCGGAACAGTTTTTTTCGGTTCTACTAATTCCGTTAATTTATTTAAACGCTCATCTGGTACTTCTACAATCCCTACGTTTGGATCAATTGTACAGAATGGATAGTTTGCAGATTCTGCTCCTGCTTGTGTAATTGCATTAAATAAAGTTGACTTCCCTACGTTAGGTAATCCAACAATCCCAGCCGTTAATCCCATATTTTTCACTCCTATGTCTCAATCTTTCATCATTATAGATAGTAACGAAAAAAATGACAAGTTTCCTCCAAACGAAAAAAAGTAACAGCTACCCATTGCAACTGTTACTTTCTCTCTATTCTTCGTGCTTCACAAGTATTTTTTTCACCTTACGATCAAATTCTCTTCGAGGAATCATTACTGAATGGTCACATCCCTCGCACTTAATGCGGATATCCATTCCCATACGAATAATTTTCCAGCGATTCTCACCACATGGGTGGGCTTTCTTCATTTCCACAACATCGTACAAGTTATACTGCTTTTGCTCCATTCTCCAAACCCCTCTCCATACTAAATTGCTTTTCCACTCACCAATTCTTCACGATTATATAAAACCATACGTGGATATGGAATTTCAATCCCATGTAAATCTAGACGATTTTTAATTTCTTTACGAAGTGCTCTCGCAACAACCGCATGTTGCATCGGCTCTACTTCCGCAATAACACGTAATATAACTTCTGACGCAGCCAATGTTTGCACACCTAATAACTGAGGCTTTGCTACCATTTGCGTATACTGTGCAGGTAATTCTTCTAATAACTCTTCAATGACTTGCTCCGCTTTCGCTATGTCAGCCTCATACGAAATGGATACATCAACAAATGCTACACTATTACTAACTGAATAGTTCGTAACTTGAATAATACTTCCATTTGGTAAAGTATGAATTTCGCCTGTCCAACTCTTTACTTTTGTTGTACGAAGTCCAATTTCTAGAACGACACCTTCAAACTGACCAATTTTTACATAGTCACCTACTGAAAATTGATCTTCTAGCAAAATAAATAACCCCGTAATAACATCTTTTACTAAACTTTGAGCACCAAATCCGACTGCTAAACCAATTACCCCGGCACCCGCTAATAAACCAGATGCATTAATATTAAACACACCCAAAATCGCAATTAACATAATGAACATAACAACGTATGCCACAATATTTTCAAGTAACTTCGCTACTGTAACTGTACGACGTTCTGAAATTTGAATTGGCGAACGGCTTCCCATACGAAACGCATTTCGTACAATTGCACGCGCAACTCGCACAATAATTGCACCAAGTATTAAAATAACGACTATTTTTAGTGATTTCACACCTATATTCGTCCAATCAATGGACTCAAACCATTTCAACGCTAAATCCATGTACCTCTACCTCTCCAGCTAAAATTTCTTTTTAATCATCCTTCTTATTGTATCAGAAGTCACCCTGATTTCTGAAAAATTTTTATGACTTTAATTGCATTTGTTAACTTCCATGCAGGTATAAAATGGAACGAATATATATATACTAGTACTATTATTTCCGTTTTCACTCAAGTTTTACAGGAAGTACGCACTTATAGTTTTCCATTTTACTCACCATATAACATATTTTGAAAATTTATTAAAAGGATGGATGCTTCATGAATATTGGAAGTTTTCGCTTACCCTTTTTCGAAAAAGAAACTCAAAATGTTATGCACCAAGACGTAGAAGCCTCCGAGACAATTAGTAACTTCTTACTTTCCCATATCCCTATTAAAACGAATATACCGATTATTCTCGTTTGTATCGGAACAGATCGTTCTACAGGCGATGCACTCGGTCCGTTAGTCGGTACGAAACTAGAACAAGCAGGAATTAAAAACTTCCAAGTGTTCGGCACACTAGATGAGCCAGTGCATGCGCTAAATTTAGAAGAAAGAATTCAGAATATACAGAAAGATAATCCTACTTCATTTATAATTGCGGTTGATGCCTGTTTAGGAAAGTCTCAAAACATCGGTTCCATCACTACCGGAATGGGGCCTAGTAAACCTGGAGCTGCGATGAATAAAAAATTACCTGCAGTTGGTGATTTACATATTCATGGCATCGTAAATCTAAATGGTTTTATGGAGTTTTTCGTCCTGCAAAATACAAGATTAAGTTTAGTCATGAAAATGGCTGATGTAATTGCACAAAGTATAAAAGAAACAGACCAAAAATTATCTGTATTAAAAAAAGCAAACCATCTATAAATAATAAGATGGTTTGCTTTTTAGTTTTTCTGCGCTAATAATTCTAAAATACGATTTAAATCTTCTTTATTAAAAAATTCAATTTCGATTTTACCTTTTTCTTTTTTCGTTTCTTTAATTTTCACATCTGTGCCAAACTTTTCTCTTAAGAACGTTTCGCGTTCTACGAAAAATATGTTCCTCTCTTTTTTCACTTGTTTTGTTTCACGTGAAACGCGTTGATTAATCTCCTGAACAATTTTCTCTAATTGACGAACGTTTAATCCTTCTTTTTCGATTCGTTTTAATAAAGATTTCAATTGTTCTTCATCTTTTATAGTAAGCAAAGTTCTCCCATGGGCCATTGAAAGTTGACCATTTGCAATCATATCTTGCACAAAAGAAGGGAGGCTTAATAACCGCGTATAATTTGCAATGTAAGGTCTGCTCTTACCAAGACGTTTTGCTAATTGTTCTTGCGTTACATTTAGCTCATTCATTAACATTTGATATGCCATTGCTTCTTCCATTGGGTTTAAATCTTCTCGTTGTAAGTTTTCAAGCAATGCAAACTCCATCATTTGCTGCTCATTTAATTGTCTTACAACAGCAGGTACCTTTTCGAGCCCTGCCTCTTTGGCAGCACGATATCTTCTTTCACCTGCAACAATTTCATATCCTTTAATACTCTTCCTAGCAATTAACGGTTGCAATATGCCGTGCTCTTTAATAGAGGCCGATAATTCTTGAATTGCCTCTTTATTAAAGTGTTTACGTGGTTGATATGGATTCGGTCTTAATTCAGTTATCACAATCTCCTGAATTGCCTCTTCTTCTTTCACATCTAAATCAGGAAAAAACACATTAATTCCTCTTCCTAATCCTTTAGCCACCTGCAATCACTTCCTCTGCTAAATCTATATATACTTCTGCCCCTCTTGATTTAGCGTCATACTGCATAATTGGTTTCCCATGACTTGGTGCTTCACTTAAACGAACATTACGAGGAATAATCGAACGGTATACTTTATCCCTAAAGTATTTTTTCACTTCATCTATAACCTGAATCCCTAAATTCGTACGGGCATCCAACATCGTTAACAATACACCTTGAATTGCTAGATTTTTATTTAAGTGCTTTTGCACAAGTCGAACTGTATTTAATAGCTGACTTAATCCTTCTAGTGCGTAATATTCGCATTGAACAGGAATAATAACAGAATCTGCTGCGGTTAATGCATTAATCGTTAATAACCCTAAGGACGGGGGACAGTCGATAATAATATAGTCATATTCATCACGAACTGGCTGTAATGCCCTTTGTAAACGTACTTCCCGGGAAATAGTCGGTACCAATTCAATTTCAGCACCTGCCAATTGAATTGTAGCGGGTAGAACATCTAAGTTTTCAGTTGCGGTTTTACGTATAACCCCTTGAACATCTGCATCTTCCACAAGAACATTGTAAATACATTGATCTAATTCGGATTTTTCAATTCCCACACCAGTCGTTGCATTTCCTTGAGCGTCAATATCTACAAGAAGGACTTTTTTACCTACTTGTGCCAATCCAGCCCCTAAATTAACAGATGTTGTTGTTTTTCCAACGCCACCTTTCTGATTGGCAATAGCAATGATTTTTCCCATGATGTCACCTACTTTCAACCTTTCTATCTTATTCTAGTAACAATTACGTTTATTGTAACATGAAATAAAAGTTTTTCTTTTACGTCCTTATTAAACTTCAAAATTTATTTCTAAACTCCTTCTTCATCTAACAAGAAAATATAGTAAAAGAGACCTATCCAGTAGGATAAGGTCTCTAACACGCCATTATTATTTTTTCTTCGGAATTTTAATTGTAATTTGATAGTACTCATCAAATTCTTCTTCCGCAGAATTAACATTTAAACCACTGTCAGCAACCATTTGTAATGACTGCCTAATTGTATTCATGGCAATTCTCGTATCTCGACTTACTGCTTTTTGCTTTGCCTTACGCTTCGGTTTGGCTTCCTCTAGTAATTTCGCAATTCGTTCCTCTGTTTGCTTTACATTCAGTTGTTTCTCCACAATTTCCTGTAAAACCTTCAGTTGTAATTCCTCATTCTTTAAAGGAATGAGAGCGCGGGCATGACGTTCTGTAATACTTTTTTCTAATAACGCACGTTTTATTTCTTCAGGCAACTTTAACAATCGCAACTTATTTGCGATTGTGGATTGTCCTTTTCCAAGTCGTTGTGCCAATGCTTCTTGTGTTAAATTATGTAACTCAATTAGCTTTTGATATGCCACAGCTTCCTCGATTGCTGTTAGTTCCTCACGTTGCAAGTTTTCAATTAAAGCTACAGAAGCTGTCTCTGTATCATTTAAGTTCTTTATAATTGCAGGAACTTTTTCCCACCCTAACTTTGTTGCTGCACGGAAACGCCTTTCTCCAGCGATAATCTCGTACTTGTCATCCTCATATTGCCTCACAACAATCGGCTGAATCAGCCCATGTGTACGAATCGTTAGTGCTAGCTCTTCAATTCGTGCATCATCAAAAACTGTTCGTGGTTGATAACGGTTAGGGGTAATATTTACTATCGGAATTTCTTGTATTTCTTCATATACCTTTTTATCTATTTCTTCATGGCTTTCGTCTTGTAATTCGAATTCGCTCTCTTTATCTCCAAAGCCAAATAAACGAGAAAACGTATTTTTCATACATATTCCACCACCTTTTAGGCCTATTGACTATTCTCCATAAAATGTTTCCTATGAAACATTTACGTTTTCATTTATATAATTTAATCTTACGTCTAATAAGATTTATTTTTCAATAGGTAATTTATTGGGTGTTCCCGGTTTGCGTGGATATTTCTTTGGTGTCTTGCGCTTTTTCTCGATTAATAAAATATTACGTTCACTTTCTTCAAACGGTAATTGGAACGTAGACATTTCTTTTAAATTCCCACCTAGCACCTCTAAAGCATACTTGCCATTTTCAATTTCTTCGTTTGCTGCGGCACCTTTCATTGCAATGAATGTTCCCCCAACTTTTACAAGTGGTAAACATAGCTCACTCAATACCGAAAGACGCGCGACTGCACGTGCCATTACAATATCGTATGATTCACGTACACCTTCTTTTTTCCCAAATGTTTCCGCACGATCGTGACAAAACGCAACGTCACCTAATTCCAACTTTTGTGCTAAATGATTTAAGAAGTTAATACGTTTTTGCAATGAGTCTACAATTGTTACTTTTAAGTGCGGGAAACAGATTTTCAAAGGAATACTTGGGAATCCAGCTCCTGCGCCAACATCACAAATTGAGAATGGTTCTGAAAAATCATAATAAAAAGCAGCTGTAATGGAATCAAAAAAGTGTTTTAAATATACTTCCTCTTTCTCCGTAATAGCCGTTAAGTTCATTTTTTCATTCCACTCTACTAATGTTTCAAAGTAGATTTCGAACTGCTCTAACTGTCTAGAAGAGAGGGTGATACCCTTCTCTTCTAGCATAGATTGAAATTGTTCTATTTTCATCTAACAATATCTCCTTACTATTTATTGGTTCGATACTCGCGCAATTTTTCCTTGTTCAATATACACAAGTAAAATAGAAACATCCGCTGGATTCACGCCAGAAATACGTGAAGCCTGCCCCATTGAAAGTGGACGCACATCTTTCAATTTCTGTCTCGCTTCTGAGGCAAGGCTAGAAATCGCATCATAATCAATATCCACAGGGATTTTTTTGTTTTCCATTTTCTTCATACGCTCTACTTGCTGTAAGGATTTTTCGATATATCCTTCGTACTTAATCTGAATTTCAACTTGTTCTGTAATTTCATCACTTAATTCTACTTCGCTTGGTACTAAAAGATGAATATGCTCATATGTCATCTCTGGACGACGTAATAAGTCACTTGCACGTATTCCATCTTTCAATTCACTTCCGCCAATACTACGGATTAATTCTTGAACTTCAGGACGTGGTTTAATAATAATGCTGCTTAAACGTTCCTTTTCCTGTTCAATTTTTAATTTTTTATTTGTAAATCGCTCATAGCGCTCTTCTTTAATTAATCCAATTTCACGACCAACTTCAGTTAAACGAAGATCAGCATTATCGTGGCGTAATAATAGGCGATATTCTGCACGAGATGTTAATAAGCGATATGGTTCATTTGTACCTTTCGTTACAAGGTCATCAATTAAGACACCGATATAAGCATCCGCGCGACCTAAAATAACTTCTTTTTTACCTAAAGAACGACATGCTGCATTAATCCCAGCCATAAGCCCTTGTCCTGCCGCCTCTTCGTAACCAGAAGTTCCGTTAATTTGTCCTGCTGTATATAAATTCTTAATTTTTTTCGTTTCAAGTGTTGGCCATAGTTGTGTTGGCACAATTGCATCATATTCAATTGCATAACCTGTACGCATCATTTCAACATTTTCTAGGCCAGGTATTGTTCTAAGCATATCACGTTGCACATCTTCTGGTAAGCTTGTGGATAAACCTTGTACATACACTTCTTGTGTATTACGTCCTTCTGGCTCTAAGAAAATTTGATGACGTGGTTTATCATTAAATCTTACTACTTTGTCTTCAATTGAAGGACAATATCTAGGTCCTGTTCCCTTAATCATACCAGAATACATAGCTGAGCGATGTAGGTTTTCATCTATTAAACGATGTGTTTCCGTACTTGTATACGTCAACCAACATGGAATTTGATCCATAATAAATTTTGTCGTTTCAAAAGAGAAAGCTCGTGGTTTGTCATCACCTGGCTGAATTTCTGTTTTACTGTAATCAATCGTATTACTATTTACACGCGGAGGTGTACCTGTTTTAAATCTAACAAGATCAAATCCAAGCTCCTCTAAATGCTCGGATAAAGTAATAGATGGTTGTTGATTATTCGGACCGCTCGAATATTTTAAATCTCCCATAATAATCTCACCGCGTAAAAATGTTCYAGTCGTAATTACAACTGTTTTGGCTGTATATTCAGCACCAGCTTGCGTAACTACCCCTTTACATTCGCCATCTTCAACGATTAAACGCTCAACCATTCCTTGGAACAACGTTAAATTTGGTGTTTCTTCAATTGTTTTCTTTAATTCATGCTGGTAAGAAAACTTATCTGCTTGTGCGCGAAGCGCGCGTACAGCTGGTCCTTTACCTGTATTTAACATACGCATTTGAATATATGTTTTATCGATGTTGCGTCCCATTTCTCCGCCTAATGCATCAATTTCCCGAACAACAATCCCTTTTGCTGGTCCACCAACAGAAGGGTTACATGGCATAAACGCCACCATATCTAAATTAATTGTTAACATTAATGTTTTGGAGCCCATTCGTGCTGCCGCAAGACCAGCTTCACATCCTGCATGACCTGCACCGATTACTATGACATCGTATGAACCGGCATTGTATCCCATTGTTTATTCCTCCTAAAAATCTCTATCTTTCTCAAACATCGCTATATTATTTTCCTAAACAAAATTGAGAGAACAACTGGTCAATTAGGCTTTCATGGACGGTATCACCAGTAATTTCACCAAGTATTTCCCACGTTCTTGTTAAATCAATTTGCACCATATCAATTGGAACACCATTTTCTATTGCCTCAATTGCATCTCCAATTGTTTTTCCTGCTTGTGTTAATAATCCAATATGTCTCGCGTTAGAAACATATGTCACATCTGCAGAATCAATTGTTCCTTCAAAGAATAAATCAGCTATTGCCTTTTCAAGCTCATCTATTCCTTGTTCCTCAATTAACGATGTTGTAATAATACGATTTCCCGCTGCCAATTCTATAACACGTTCCATATCGATTACTTGCGATAAATCTGTCTTATTTACAATAACAATGAAATCTTTTCCTTGTACGGCACGGAATAGATCTTCATCCTCATGCGTTAAAGCCTCGCTATAATTAACGACAACTAACACTAAATCAGCTTGGCTCATCATTTCTTTTGAACGCTCTACACCAATTCGTTCAACAACATCTTCTGTTTCACGAATCCCGGCTGTATCTATAAGTTTAAGTGGTACACCACGCACATTAACGTACTCTTCAATAACATCACGAGTTGTTCCTGCAATATCAGTTACAATTGCCTTTTTCTCCTGAACAAGACTATTTAATAGCGATGACTTCCCAACGTTAGGTCTACCGATGATTGCAGTAGCAATACCTTCACGTAAAATCTTTCCTTGCTTCGATGTTTCTAATATTTTTGCAATTTCCGTGCGAACATGTGTAGCTTTCTCAATTAAAATATTATGTGTCATTTCTTCCACATCATCATATTCCGGGTAATCTATGTTTACCTCAACATGAGCCAACGTTTCTAATATGTCCTGGCGCAGACGGCCGATTAATTTAGATAATCGTCCTTCCATTTGATTAATCGCTACGTTCATTGCACGATCTGTTTTTGCACGGATTAAGTCCATAACAGCTTCTGCTTGTGATAAATCAATACGGCCATTTAAAAAAGCACGTTTTGTAAATTCACCAGGCTCTGCTAATCGTACTCCTTGCGCTAAAATAAGCTGCAATACTTTATTTACCGAAACAAGTCCGCCGTGACAGTTAATTTCCACTATATTTTCACGTGTAAAAGTCCTTGGTGCACGCAGAATAGATACCATCACTTCTTCAATAACCTGATTTGTATCTAAATCCACAATATGACCATAATGAATTGTGTGAGAAGGAACTTCTGTTAAATCCTTCCCTTTAAAAATACGATTAACTTTTTCAACCGCATCATCTCCACTTACTCGAACAATGGCAATTGCACCCTCTCCAAGCGCTGTGGAAATCGCGGCAATTGTATCAAATTCCATGTCCTTTCACCTCACTTGCTTATTTATCTCTATTTCAACATGATTATTTTCTTCACTAAATTATTAGAATACCATAACGAACCTATCTACAAAAGAATAATAACTCATTTTATTATGTCCTCATGTAAAAAACACTAAACTTATTCACAGTGGATAAGTTTAGTGTTTTTTAGTTATCCACACCTATTTTCCCCTCAAAAAAACCGGCACTCAATTGAGTAACCGGTCACTTGGAAGATATTACAACATGTCGATGTGGTTCTTTTCCTTCAGAAGTTGTAATGATATTTTGATGATTAGATAATGCTTGGTGGATAATCTTTCGTTCAAAAGATGGCATAGGCTCCAACACAACTCTTTTTTTCGTACTTACTACTTGTTTTGCTAATCGATAAGAAAGTGCTTCTAATGTAGCTTTTCTTTTACTACGATAATTTTCAGCATCTAGTGTGATGCCAATATACTGCTTCGTACTACGATTCGCCACAAGTTTTGTTAAATACTGCAAAGAATTCAAGGTGTTTCCTCTTTTCCCAATCAAAACACCTATGTTTTTGCCGGAAATTGTAAATTCAACTTCGCGTCCTTTTACAATTTTACTAATCTCAGCTTCCACACCCATATCATGAATAATATTTTTTAAATATTCTTCACATTCTTGAATCGGATCTTTCTTCAATACAACTTCTACTACTGCAGGTCGGTTCCCAAATAAACCTAGGAACCCTCTTTTACCCTCATCGATAATATTTATATCTACTCGGTCTTTTAGAACATTTAGTTGCCTTAAAGCATCTTGTACTGCCAGCTCGACTGTTTGTCCTTTAGCAGTAATTACACTCACTTGCTTGATCCTTCTGCCTTACTAGCCTTAATTTCTGGCCCCTTGATCAAGTACATTTGAGCGATACCAAAGATATTACCAACAACCCAGTAAAGTGATAATGCAGCTGGGAAGTTAATTGCAAAGACTAAAATCATAATTGGCATAAGCCAAATCATCATTGCCATTTGCGGATTTTGACCAGCTGTTCCTGCCATTGCAAGCTTTTGCTGAATAAATGTCGTAATTGCCGCGACAACCGGTAAGATATAGTACGGATCTGCCTGCCCTAAGTCGAACCATAAAAATGTATGCTTACTAATTTCTGCCGTTCTCATAATCGCATGGTAAAACGCAAATAAAATAGGCATCTGAACAAATATCGGTAAACACCCTGCTAATGGGTTTACACCATTTTTTTGATATAACTGCATCATTTCTTGTTGTAGTTTTTGCTGTGTTGCTTGATCTTTAGAACTATATTTCTCTTTTAACTTCACCATTTCTGGTTGTAACGCTTGCATTGCTTTCGTACTCTTCGTTTGTTTAATCATTAATGGTAATAATGCAAAACGAATGATAAGAGTTGTAACAACGATTGCTAAACCGTAATTACTACCAAATAAGTTGGCAAAATACGTAATTAACTGAGAAAGCGGATATACGAAATATTCATTCCAAATTCCAGTACTTTTCGGTGTAATCGGCTGTTTCACTTCACTACAGCCAGCAGCAATTGCCATTAATGCAATAACCATGGCTAGTAAACCTATTTTCTTTTTCAAAGCCTGCTCCTCCTTGTTTCGGTATGTATATAGTGTAATTCATTTCCTTACGCTACTTTTTTATTCTTTTCATACCAGAGCGTTTAAAGACATGAATTAAGCTTTTCTTTAATTCTTCATATGTCATCTCTGCACAAGGCTTCCTTGCTATTATAACAAAATCTTTTCCAGAATCTATCTCATCTTTTAATTCTGTGATCGACTGGCGAATCATACGTTTAATTCGGTTACGCACTACTGCATTTCCTATTTTCTTGCTGACAGAAAGGCCAATACGAAAGTTTGGCTGCTCTCCCTTATCTAGTTGATAGACAACAAGCTGACGGTTAGCATTCGATTTTCCTTTTTGAAAAACCGTCTGGAATTCATCATTCTTTTTTATACGATATTTTTTCTTCATATCAATTGACACTCCTGTAGTTCATCAGTGGAAATTCACTATTATTAGAAAAAAAGACCACTGAACGATCAGTGGTCTACGCAGATAATACTTTTCTTCCTTTACGACGACGAGCTGCTAGCACTTTACGTCCGTTCGCTGTGCTCATACGGCTGCGGAAACCATGTACTTTGCTGCGCTTACGTTTATTTGGTTGGTAAGTTCTTTTCATTATATGACACCTCCCTGAGGAATATCTGTTAAAGACAGTCCTATAAATTATAGTTAATCAACTAGGAAAATGTCAATGGTTCTCGAAATTTTCATCAAATATTCATTTTGAACCTATTCACATACTTTTTCACAGACCCTATATTTCCTTGTGGATAAATGTTTTTTCTCGGTTTTTATATCCACAAACCCTTTTCGTACTTTTACACAGTATATCGTGTTGTGGACAAGTTTATTCCACAAGGTATTGATTTTGTGGATAACTTTCTTAAATTCATTGCTATAGCTACTTTTTTTTGATATTATAGTTGTGTTTTCACTTTGAATAAGTTTTCCACACCTTTATCTTATCCACAATTTGTGCATAACATGTGGACAGTTTTAATCACATGTGGGTAAATGCTTATCCACATTTGCTTTTTTTGTCGAAAACCCTATCTCATATACAAACGACGTTTTTAGGTTTTAAAATACGTTTCGTATAAATATACATTTTATATTTATTTAGGTTGTACATTTGTTGCGCAACCTTATTCTTTTACCATCTTAGTAAAGGAGGGACACCTTTGGAAAACATCTCTGATTTATGGAACAGCGCCTTAAAAGAACTAGAAAAAAAGGTCAGTAAACCAAGTTATGAAACATGGTTAAAATCAACAACCGCACATAATTTAAAGAAAGACGTGTTAACAATTACAGCTCCAAATGAATTCGCTCGTGATTGGTTAGAATCTCATTATTCAGAGCTAATTTCGGAAACACTTTATGATTTAACGGGGGCAAAATTAGCTATTCGCTTTATTATTCCCCAAAGTCAAGCTGAAGAGGAGATTGATCTTCCTCCTTCTAAACCAAATTCAGCACAAGATGATTCTAATCATTTACCACAGAGTATGCTAAATCCAAAATATACGTTTGATACATTTGTTATTGGCTCTGGTAACCGTTTTGCTCACGCTGCTTCATTGGCCGTAGCCGAAGCGCCAGCTAAAGCATATAATCCCCTCTTTATTTACGGGGGAGTTGGACTCGGAAAGACCCATTTAATGCATGCAATTGGTCATTATGTAATTGAACATAACCCCAACGCAAAGGTTGTATATTTATCATCAGAAAAATTCACAAATGAATTCATTAATTCTATTCGTGATAATAAAGCGGTCGATTTTCGTAATAAATACCGTAATGTAGATGTTTTATTGATAGATGATATTCAATTTCTAGCAGGAAAAGAACAAACTCAAGAAGAGTTTTTCCATACATTCAATGCATTACACGAAGAAAGTAAACAAATTGTAATTTCAAGTGATCGGCCACCAAAAGAAATTCCAACTTTAGAAGATCGTCTTCGTTCTCGCTTTGAATGGGGACTCATTACGGATATTACGCCACCAGATTTAGAAACACGAATTGCAATTTTACGTAAAAAAGCAAAGGCTGAAGGACTCGATATACCAAATGAGGTTATGCTTTATATTGCAAATCAAATTGATTCAAACATTCGTGAACTAGAAGGTGCACTTATCCGAGTTGTAGCTTATTCATCTTTAATTAACAAAGATATTAATGCTGATTTAGCAGCTGAAGCACTTAAAAATATTATTCCAAATTCTAAACCAAAAATTATCTCCATTTATGATATTCAAAAGGCTGTCGGGGATGTTTATCAAATAAAACTGGAAGATTTCAAGGCGAAAAAGCGAACAAAATCAGTTGCCTTCCCTCGCCAAATTGCAATGTATTTATCACGCGAACTTACAGATTACTCCTTACCTAAAATCGGTGAAGAATTTGGTGGACGTGATCATACAACAGTTATCCATGCTCATGAAAAAATTTCTAAGCTGCTTAAAACGGATACGCAATTACAAAAACAAGTTGAAGAAATTAACGATATTTTAAAGTAGTAGCTGAATAGTGTGAATAACTTCCCTTGTTTTACGCACAGTCTATCCACATGTAGATAGACTGTTTTTACATCCTTCAACGGGGTTATCCACATATCCACAGGCCCTATTACTATTACTACTATTTTTTATCTTTATTAATTAAATAAAATATTATACTTACCGGAGGTTTTTCTTTATGCGTTTTACAATACAAAAAGACTATCTTGTAAGAAGTGTACAAGATGTAATGAAGGCTGTTTCTTCTCGTACAACAATTCCGATCCTTACAGGAATTAAAGTTGTCGCTACGGAAGAAGGAGTTACGTTAACAGGAAGCGATGCTGATATTTCTATTGAATCTTTTATCCCAGTTGAAGACAATGGAAAAGAAATCGTAGAAGTAGCACAATCAGGAAGTATTATTTTACAAGCAAAATATTTTAGTGAGATTGTAAAAAAATTACCTAAAGAGACTGTCGAAATTTCTGTGGAAAATCATTTTATGACAAAAATAATTTCTGGAAAATCAGAGTTTAATTTAAATGGTTTAGATTCTGCTGAATATCCATTGTTACCACAAATTGAAGAACATCATGTTTTTAAGATCCCAACAGATTTACTGAAACATATGATCAGACAAACTGTATTTGCAGTTTCCACTTCTGAAACAAGACCAATCTTGACAGGTGTAAACTGGAAAGTATATAACAGCGAATTAACTTGCATTGCTACAGATAGTCACAGGTTAGCTCTTCGAAAAGCAAAAATCGAAGGAATCGCAGATGAATTTCAAGCGAATGTTGTTATTCCAGGTAAAAGCTTAAATGAATTAAGCAAAATTCTAGATGAGTCTGAAGAAATGGTAGATATCGTTATTACGGAGTATCAAGTATTATTCCGTACAAAGCATTTATTATTCTTCTCAAGATTGTTAGAAGGTAATTATCCGGATACAACTCGTTTAATTCCAGCCGAAAGTAAAACAGATATTTTTGTAAATACAAAAGAATTTTTACAAGCGATTGATCGTGCATCTTTATTAGCAAGGGATGGTCGTAATAATGTTGTAAAATTATCAACTTTAGAACAGGAAATGCTAGAAATTTCTTCGAATTCACCAGAAATTGGGAAAGTAGTAGAAGAAGTTCAATGTGAAAAGATGGATGGGGAAGAGTTAAAAATATCTTTTAGTGCAAAATATATGATGGATGCACTAAAAGCTTTAGATAGTACTGAAATTAAAATTAGCTTTACTGGTGCGATGAGACCATTCTTAATTCGTACAGTAAATGATGAGTCCATTATTCAATTAATTTTACCGGTTCGTACTTACTAAGTAAGAAGTAAGGGTTGCTAGTTTTCAGATACTAGTAGCCCTTATTTGATTTTTGGGTATTACTTTCCTAATGTTAGTTTATTTAGTACAATGAAAGAATGAACACTTTCAGAAAGTGAGCGATTTTATGAAACGTATTAAAATTTCAACAGAGTATATTACACTAGGACAATTTTTGAAGTTAGCCGATGTAATTGATACAGGTGGCGCTGTAAAATGGTTTTTACAAGAATATGAAGTGTACGTGAATCAAGAACTTGAAAATAGAAGAGGTCGCAAATTATATGCGAACGATATTATTGAAATTCCAGGAAGCGGAAGTTTCCAAGTTCAGGCATAAAGGGGGAGCCCTTTGTTTATTTCAGAAATACAATTAAAAAACTATCGCAATTATGAAAAGTTAGAGCTTTCCTTTGAAGATAAAGTGAATGTGATTATCGGTGAAAACGCACAAGGGAAAACGAATTTGATGGAAGCTATTTATGTTTTAGCGATGGCGAAATCTCATAGAACCTCTAATGATCGCGAGCTTATCCGTTGGGATGAAGACTTCGGTCAAATTAAAGGGAAATTACAAAAGAGAAATAGTTCTTTGTCTTTGGAATTAAATATTTCGAAAAAAGGTAAAAAGGCAAAATTAAATCAACTTGAACAACAAAAATTGAGTCAATATATTGGCATGATGAATGTTGTCATGTTTGCCCCAGAAGATTTAAATCTTGTAAAAGGAAGCCCTCAAGTAAGAAGACGCTTTTTAGATATGGAATTAGGCCAAATAGCTCCAATCTATTTGTATGAATTGAGTCAATATCAAAAGGTGCTCACGCAACGAAATCACTTGCTGAAAAAGATGCAAGGGAATAGTAAGAATGAGGAAACGATGTTGGATGTATTTACACTTCAACTTATTGAGCATGGTGCAAAAATATTGCAAAAACGGTTTGAGTTTTTGCATTTACTACAAGAATGGGCAGCTCCAATTCATCGCGGTATAAGCCGCGGATTAGAAGAATTAGAAATTGTCTATAAACCAAGTGTAGATGTATCAGAATCAATGGATTTGTCGAAAATAAAAGAAGTATACTATGAAAATTTTCAATCTGTGAAACAACGTGAGATTTTCCGTGGTACGACTTTAATTGGTCCTCATCGTGATGATTTACAATTCTTCGTTAATAGTAAAAATGTTCAAGTCTTTGGTTCGCAAGGACAACAACGAACGACCGCACTGTCCCTAAAATTAGCTGAAATTGAATTGATTTACTCAGAAGTTAAGGAATATCCAATTCTTTTATTGGATGATGTATTATCAGAATTAGATGATTATCGTCAATCGCATCTGTTAAATACAATTCAAGGAAAAGTGCAAACATTTGTGACAACGACGAGTGTCGACGGAATTGAACACGAAACATTAAAAGAAGCGAAAACAATTCATGTAACGAACGGCACGGTAGATTGTGAAATAGATAGGGCGTAATCCCTATTTAAATGGAAAAGTAGGTGATCTTTGTGTCAATGGAACAAAAGCAAATGGAAGAAAACTCATATGATGAAAGTCAGATACAGGTACTTGAAGGATTAGAAGCGGTTCGAAAACGCCCTGGGATGTATATTGGATCTACAAGTGGAAAAGGACTTCACCATCTTGTGTGGGAAATCGTCGATAATAGTATTGATGAAGCACTTGCAGGGTATTGTGATGAAATTAACGTTAGTATCGAAGAAGATAATAGTATTCTTGTAACGGATAATGGACGTGGTATTCCAGTTGGTATACAAGAAAAAATGGGACGTCCTGCTGTAGAAGTTATAATGACCGTTCTTCATGCTGGTGGTAAGTTTGGCGGTGGCGGTTATAAAGTTTCTGGTGGTTTGCATGGTGTTGGGGCATCTGTAGTAAATGCTCTATCAACAGAACTAGAGGTATTTGTACATCGTGAAGGCAAAATCCATTATCAAAAATACGAAAGAGGTATCCCGGTTGCGGATTTAAAAGTCATTGGTGACACAGATCAAACAGGGACAATAACTCGATTTAAACCAGATCCAGAAATTTTTCAGGAAACAATAGTATACGAATTTGATACGTTAGCAACTCGTATGCGCGAATTAGCATTTTTAAATCGTAATATTAAATTAACAATTGAAGATAAACGTGAACATAAACAGAAGAAAGAATTCCATTATGAAGGTGGAATTAAATCATATGTTGAACATTTAAATCGTTCAAAACAGCCAATTCATGAAGAACCTGTATATGTAGAGGGTTCAAAAGATGGTATTCAGGTTGAAGTTGCGCTTCAATATAACGAAGGATACACAAATCATATTTACTCATTTACAAATAATATTCATACGTATGAAGGTGGTACACATGAGGTAGGATTTAAAACAGCCTTAACTCGTGTGATCAACGATTATGGTCGTAAAAATAATATTTTAAAAGATGCGGATAGTAATTTAACTGGTGAAGATGTTCGTGAAGGTTTAACAGCGATTGTGTCAATTAAACATCCAAATCCACAATTCGAAGGACAAACGAAGACGAAACTTGGAAATAGTGAAGCAAGAACAATTACAGAGTCAGTATTCTCAGAGGCATTTGAAAAGTTCTTACTGGAAAATCCGAATGTTGCACGTAAGATTATAGATAAAGGGACGATGGCAGCGCGTGCGCGTGTAGCAGCTAAAAAGGCTCGTGAGTTAACTCGCCGAAAGAGTGCTTTAGAAGTTTCAAGTTTACCAGGGAAATTGGCAGACTGTTCTTCTAAAGATCCAGCAATTAGTGAAATCTATATCGTAGAGGGTGACTCTGCGGGTGGGTCTGCAAAACAAGGACGTGATCGTCATTTCCAAGCAATTTTACCGCTGAAGGGTAAAATTATTAATGTTGAAAAGGCACGCTTAGATAAGATTTTATCAAATGATGAAGTTCGTACAATTATTACGGCGATTGGTACAAATATCGGCGGAGACTTCGCTATTGAAAAAGCACGCTATCATAAAGTTATTATTATGACGGATGCCGATGTTGATGGTGCGCATATTCGTACCCTATTATTAACGTTCTTCTATCGCTATATGCGTCAAATAATTGAGTGCGGTTATATATATATTGCACAGCCACCTTTGTTTAAAGTACAACAAGGTAAGAAAATTCAATATGCTTACAATGATAAGGAACTTGAAAAAATCTTAGCTGAATTACCAGCCCAACCTAAGCCGGGGATTCAGCGTTATAAAGGTCTAGGGGAAATGAATCCAACTCAGTTATGGGAGACGACAATGGACCCAGAAGTACGTTCATTACTTCAAGTTTCACTTCAAGATGCAATTGAAGCGGATGAAACATTTGAAATTTTGATGGGAGATAAAGTAGAGCCACGTCGTAACTTTATCCAAGAAAATGCAAAATACGTGAAAAACCTTGATATTTAAATGGGTAATGACAGGAATCTAAGTATTCCTGTCTTCTACATATAAATCAATGTATGTGTAACGGAAATGTAAGAGGAGGTGCTGGTTGATGTCAGACAATCAACAACAAGCACGAATTCGAGAAATTAATATTAGTCATGAAATGCGTACCTCGTTTTTAGATTACGCAATGAGTGTTATCGTATCTCGTGCATTACCAGATGTTCGTGATGGATTAAAACCTGTGCATCGTAGGGTTTTATATGCGATGAATGATTTAGGAATTACAGCTGATAAAGCGTATAAAAAATCAGCGCGTATTGTCGGTGAAGTAATCGGTAAGTATCACCCTCACGGTGATTCAGCTGTTTACGAGACGATGGTACGTATGGCGCAAGATTTTAGTCAACGTTATATGCTTGTTGATGGGCATGGTAACTTTGGTTCTGTTGATGGTGATTCAGCAGCAGCGATGCGTTATACAGAAGCAAGAATGTCTAAGATTTCTATGGAATTAATACGTGATATTTCAAAAAATACGATTGATTATCAAGATAACTATGATGGTTCTGAAAGAGAGCCAATTGTATTGCCAGCGCGTTTCCCTAATTTATTAGTGAATGGTACGACGGGTATTGCGGTAGGTATGGCAACGAATATTCCACCGCATCAACTTGGTGAAGTAATTGATGGTGTATTGGCACTAAGCCATAATCCCGACATTACGATTGCGGAATTAATGGAGTTTATTCCAGGACCAGATTTTCCAACAGCAGGTTTAATTTTGGGACGAAGTGGGATTCGAAGAGCGTATGAAACAGGTAGAGGCTCTATTATGCTTCGAGCTAAAGTTGAAATTGAAGAGAAGTCAAATGGTAAACAATCTATTCTCGTAACTGAACTACCTTATCAAGTTAATAAGGCGCGATTAATTGAAAAAATTGCAGAATTAGTTCGTGATAAGAAAATTGAAGGTATTACGGATTTACGTGATGAGTCAGATCGAAACGGTATGCGTATTGTTATGGAAGTACGCCGTGATGCCAATGCCAATGTACTATTAAATAATCTATATAAACATACAGCACTTCAAACAAGTTTCGGTATTAATATGTTGTCTCTTGTAAATGGAGAGCCACAAGTACTGAATTTAAAACAAAATTTATATCATTACTTGGAGCATCAGAAGGTAGTAATTCGTCGACGTACTGCTTATGAATTAGAAAAAGCAGAGGCGCGTGCTCATATTTTAGAAGGATTACGAATTGCTCTAGATCATCTAGATGAAGTTATTACGTTAATTCGTAGTTCGAAAACAGCAGATATTGCAAAACAAGGCTTAATGGAACGTTTCGGTTTAAGTGAGAAACAAGCACAAGCAATTTTAGATATGCGTCTGCAACGTTTAACAGGATTAGAACGTGAAAAAATTGAGCAAGAATATCAAGACTTAATGAAGTTAATCGCTGAATTAAAAGCAATCTTAGCAGATGAAGAGAAAGTTCTTGAGATTATTCGTGAAGAATTAACGGAAGTAAAAGAACGCTTCAATGATAAGAGACGAACGGAAATTACAATTGGTGGCATGGAATTTATTGAAGATGAAGATTTGATTCCAGAACAAAACATCGCTATTACGTTAACTCATAATGGTTATATTAAGAGGTTACCGGCTTCTACGTACAAAACACAGAACCGTGGTGGACGTGGTGTGCAAGGAATGGGAACAAATGATGATGATTTCGTAGAGCATTTATTAACTACTTCTACGCATGATCACATTTTATTCTTTACTAATAAAGGGAAAGTATACCGTACGAAAGGATATGAAATCCCAGAGTATAGTCGTACAGCAAAAGGTATACCTATTATTAACTTATTAGGTGTAGATAAGGGTGAATGGATTAACGCCATTATTCCAATTCGTGAATTTGGTGATGATGAATTCTTATTCTTCACAACAAAACAAGGTATTTCTAAGAGAACGCCACTTTCATCATTTGCAAATATACGTACGAATGGTTTAATCGCCATCTCTCTTCGTGAAGAGGATGAAGTAATATCTGTACGTTTAACATCTGGTGATAAGGATATTATTGTAGGAACAAGCAATGGTATGTTAATTCGCTTTAACGAGCAAGATGTGCGTTCTATGGGACGTAATGCGGCTGGTGTAAAAGCAATTACATTAGGTGATGAAGATCAAGTTGTAGGCATGGAAATTGTCGAAGAGGATGTAAATGTTCTAATCGTAACGAAAAATGGTTATGGAAAACGTACACCTATTGATGAATACCGTCTACAAAGCCGTGGTGGTAAAGGTCTGAAGACTTGTAATATTACAGATAAAAACGGTAAATTAGTAGCTGTTAAATCTGTAACAGGTGAAGAAGATATCATGTTAATTACGGCAGCAGGTGTTATTATTCGTATGCCAGTTGATCAAATCTCTCAAATGGGACGTAATACACAAGGTGTTCGTCTAATTCGATTAGAGGATGAGCAAGAGGTAGCGACGGTAGCAAAAGCACAGAAAGATGAAGAAGAGGAATCTAATGAAGAGGTTTCTTCTGAAGAATAAGAGGGGGATTTTTCCTCCTCTTATTTTTTTATAATAATACTTGCATAGCAATGGAAAACTCTATATAATAGGCAGAGTCAGCAAATGAGAGATACAAATTATCTTAAAAAACTTGTTGACGAAAATAATATACTATGATATATTATGAAAGTCGCTGAAACGCGATGTTGAACTTTGAAAACTAAACGAAACAAACAACGTGAAACGTCAATTTTTATTTTTAGATGCTAGACAAACTAACTTTATTGGAGAGTTTGATCCTGGCTCAGGATGAACGCTGGCGGCGTGCCTAATACC